>CAJXBM010000001.1:0-72468 GCA_913051185.1 uncultured Chloroflexota bacterium
GTGACGGTATTGTAGAGTTTTGTGCTGGATCCTGACAGTGCAAAGGGTATTCCTAATACTAACGTGATAAGGGCCATTGATAATACAGTTCCAACTCCAAATAAAATCAGATACGACACTCCAATCCAAAATGATGAAATTGTAGGAAGTAAAGCGAGCATCACCGCAGCACTGCCGGCTAGACCATGAATCATGCCGATAACAAAAGATTTAGCTCGAAACACTGGCTTGCCAAAGTGAAGGAAGCCATGGTCAGACTTTTCATGCGAGTCTTCCTCAGCGTCATGAGTCCCATGTATGTGCACATGGCGCCCATCATCGTGATCATGTTCGTGTGCATGTAACTGGCTTTTTCGAAGATTCCAGTACACCTGAAGCCCTAGGAAAACGAGCATTATTCCGACGCCAAATTCAAAAATATGTTCCACTTGTTCATACTGATCGAGTAGGACTTCTTTAAATATAAGAATGAGTACGCCAATGACTAATAACGGCGTAGTATGGCCTAGTCCCCAAGAGGCTCCGATCCACAGACCTCGACGAATATTTTTTGAGTCATTAACTATCGCAGCAACCGCAACTACGTGATCCGCATCCGTAGCGTGTTTAAGACCGAGTAAGAAACCCAGAACTATCGCTGCTACTAAACCATATTCAGTTTCCATACGCCGCCCTAAAAAAATCCAGTCCCCATATTACTACTGAAAAGTTCAACGGAGTTCATGATTTCCGATCTAACTTTTATTTCATCCTGTGAGATTCTATTTCTTAGATAATATTTAACGAAATCTTAGAAAAATCTTATTTTTCTCACGTAAATTTATTGGAGATTGATTAATGAAATAGTTGGTATCTAGATATTTGTTGGAAGGCTAGGGCGACTGGTTCAAGTTAATGGTCAATCAAATAGAATTATGAGATGGAGCGAATTATGAGAAGTGTAACCACCGTAAATATGGTAACTCTGGGTATGTTAGGACTGGCGGTACTAATTGCTGTCGGACTGTTTTTTAAACCTGCTACAGCTGTTTTAGCCTCAGGTCCAGAATCAGGTGCACCAGCTCAATCTGCACGAGTAACCAAGTCAGATATTGCGACCCGTATAGCCTCGGCGGTAGAGGCAGGGAAGCTTACTCAGGCTGAAGCTGACCTGAAGTTAGAGCAACTGGCGAACGGTGAGTTTTCTAAGCTTCGAGCTAGTAAGAGTCGAGTAACCAAGTCAGATATTGCGACCCGTATAGCCTCGGCGGTAGAGGCAGGGAAGCTTACTCAGGCTGAAGCTGACCTGAAGTTAGAGCAACTGGCGAACGGTGAGTTTTCTAAGCTTCGAGCTGGTAAGAAACCCGTACGTTAGGAATAAAATATCGTGTCTTACCAAGTGCTAGTGGTAGATGATGATGTTGCCATATGTCAGGCCCTCGAGCGTAATTTGCGCTTGAGGGGTTTCACTGTTGAGGTTGTAAATGATGGTGAAGAGGCCATCTCTGCCGTTGAAACCGGACCACCCGATCTCGTAGTTTTAGATATTGGGATGCCAAAAATCGATGGAATACAGGTAACTGAATACCTGCGAAATAGAAATTACATGATGCCTATATGTATTCTCTCTGCGCAAGATGAAATAGCCGACCGAGTGAGAGGATTAGAGGCTGGGGCAGACGACTATCTTGTAAAACCTTTTGCGTTTGAGGAGCTTTTAGCGCGCATTAAAGCTCTTTTACGTCGAAGTCAGGAAGATAGAAGTGACACAGTTGAGGTTCTTGATTTTTGTCTAAATCAGCCTGGACGTGTTGCCGAATATGCTGGAGTCAACTTAGAACTCACAAAAATTGAATTTGATTTATTGGCTGTATTGATCACTCACAAGGGTCAGGTTTTGAGCAGATATCAGCTTCTTGAACTTGTGTGGGGGTATGACTTTGAGGTTGATTCAAATGTAGTTGATGTTTTTATCGGGTATTTGAGACGGAAGATGAAGGATGCGGGTAGCAACCAAGTCATACATACAGTGCGTGGCGTGGGGTTTGTATTTCGCCTATGAGTCTGAGATTAAGAATTGCAGGACTTTTAGCGGGAATTACAGCTCTTATGTGCGTCGTGTCTGGATTCACAATCAACGAGTGGGCTGACCGAGATCGGGCAGGACGAGTGGATGAGTCTCTCGACCAGCAGATTGAGAAATTCTTGTCGGGACCAAAACTTGCGAGCGTCTTTGGTGGTGAAAGAATATTTAGGCAGCGAAGTGGATCTGATCAAGGTACATGGCTGAGTGTGGAGATACCTACCAAGATAATTTTTTCACTATCTGGGTATCAAGATGTGGTGGTTGAGAGCGAGGGGTTTCCGGATATCTTAATTCCCAGTACCGCAGGCTTTTTTGAAGCACATGACAGCAGAACTACTTGGCGTGCTAAGGCAACGGTACGACGCCCGATTCCGAGTTCCTCATCAGGAATATTGCTGGGTGGTGGCCCTGCGGGAAGATTTGTGGAGGCAGTTACCGTGGTGGCCGCCATATCAGATGATCGCGACATGACAGCTCGTTCGGATTTGAGGAAGGCACTGCTCCGTGTGGGCCTATTCGCAACACTTTTGTCTGCGGCAATTGGATGGCTTTTGGGAGGGCAGGCATTGCGACCGTTCGAGCGGTTACGAGCTGAGACCAATTTAGTTCGTGTTGCCGATGATTTATCTAAACGTGTGGATGTGAGAGGACCAGCTGAAATAACGGCGCTTGCGAAAGATATTAATTCCATGCTGGCCCGACTGGAATCAGCATCGTTAGATACTGCACAGGCATTGACTAGCTCGCGTGAATTCGGATCGAACGTGGCTCACGAGTTGCGCACACCGCTCACGAGCATGCGCCTGAACGTAGATCTCTTGCGTACAGCTGAGCTTGAGCCCCACGATCAGGCACCTATTTTGGAACAAATTGCATCGCAGCATGATCGCCTCATACGCACGCTCGATGCGCTACGTCTTCTTTCTCGTGGTGACTTAACTCAGGGAGAGTCTAATTTTGAACAAGTAGATCTCATTGATGTGATTAGGCAGGGTATTGAGCGGCACTTCTTGGGAGATAAAAGTATCGACTTATCGCTTGATCTATCCGATGAAATCCCATTAGTGATGGGTTGGCGCGAAGGCCTAGATGTTGTATTTAGGAACATATTTGAGAATATTATGGTCCATGCTGTTAGACCCAATCAGAAATTGGCAGTTAATGTGACTGCTCACCCTACGGATAGTGAGGTACATATTTCTATTGAAGATAATGGTCCTGGCATCGAATCTACTCGTCGCGCACGGGTGCTTGAAAGGTTTTATCAAGTAGCTGATGGGAATCGTGAAGGGTCCGGTCTTGGTCTCGCGTTAGTCGACCAGCAAATGGCTATTCATAATGGGACGGTAGTGGTAGGAGAGAGTGAATTAGGGGGCGCTTTAGTGACTTTGATTTTTCCGATCGAAAAAAATAATCAAAGTTAATTAATCTGATCTGGATCCGCCAAAATTGAGATTATTACATTCGATACATACTTTTTCCGGAATCAAGCCTACCCGCATGAGCAAGGCAAACGCCCAGCAGCCTGCACAGAAACTGATTATTGACTCAAGCGCTGCAAACAGAGCTAGAACTAAATAAAGTGTTTTGGCGATGGCTGCTTGATCACTAATCAAGAGTAGGAGTGCTGATGTGGAAAATAAAAAACCTACAGCCTGAGCAAATCGTTTGGGCGGTCCAGCGACATTTTTCTCTTTTTTAATAATACTGGGAACAATTACTCGTGTAGCAAGTAATCCTATTGGGCTCAGTGTGGGCCCCGTGAGGAGTCTAGCAGTGAAGCCGTATGCTAAAAAAACAGCGATTGGTAACCAAAGTGTCAGGCTTGTAATCAGTGTGAGGACTAGAACACATGCTGCAACGGTTCTCGCAGCATACTCGTTGACTGGATTTGGGAACGAAAAGAGATTGCCAAACACTGCAGTTGATCCTCACATATCTTAATAATGTTAATCAGAAAAGTGATGTTTATTATAAGGTGTTTCTGACTCTGGTGAGTGATTAGTTCGCTCATTTGTTGCTATGGTGAATGAACTGCGGGGACCAAAAGTGAGGTGATAACGATGGCAGATACATTTGGATGTGTGAAATGTGGAGGATCTGAGGCTAGTACTGGTGAGATACGAACGACTGGCTCTGGATTTTCACGGTTCATGAACTTACAGAACCAAAAATATGCAACAGTATCATGTGTCGACTGTGGGTATACGGAGTTGTATAAGCGCAGCGGTGGTGGAGCATTAGGAAATGTCTTTGATATTTTGTCAAACTGATAACTAAGGAGGATGTGCGATGGTCGAGCAAGAGGTTATTTCTTTTCTTTCTGAGTTACACGTGGGAATTTTGTCGATTCCTCGACAAGATCGAGCGCCGCATTCCACTCCGGTGTGGTACCAATACGAATCGGATAATACGATTTGGTTTTTAGCCGACCCAAATAGTCAAAAAGGGAAATTATTGTCTGTCGGATCCAAGCTTTCTTTCGTGGTCCAGAGTGAAGATCCTCCGTATAAATATGTAAGTATCGAGGGCAGTGTGGCGAGCGTCGCTCCGTATGATATCGAATCTGACCTGAGACCTATCGCGCGATTCTATCTTGGCGAAGAAGGTGGTGACGAGTATGTCAGTCAATCAGGAGAAACTACTGGTAATCGATATACTATTGAGATAAATAAATTAATGTCCTATGGCGTGGAGAGCTAATTAAAGACGTAGGCTAGTGCGTTAATGAATTGATACACGGTCAAAATTAAAAAAGAGGGATATGGTATGTCAGAACAACTTGCAACCCTGACTCGGGAGGGTGCGGTTTCTATTATTAAGATGAATGATGGGAAAGCTAATGTATTTTCTCATCCAATGAGTATGACGATTGAATCGTTGTTAGATGATGTTCCTAAAGACAGTGGTGCACTTCTCATCACTGGTAAATCGGGCATTCTTTCTGGCGGGTTTGACTTAAATGTAATAAACGAGGGCACGCCAGAAGATCGTAGAGCTATGACCAAAGCGGGATTTTCGTTGTTACGACGAATCTATAGTTTTCCACGACCAGTTGTTATCGCATGTAGCGGTCACAGCATAGCGCTCGGGGCTTTCCTTCTGTTTTGTGCTGATTATCGAATCGGAATTCAGGGTGATTTTCGAATTGGTGCCAACGAAATAATGAATAACATGAATGTGCCTGTACCTATTCTCGAAATAGCCAAAACACGAGTGGCTACCGCACATTGGTACAGAGCCATGCTTAATTCTGAGATTTACCAAATATCTGATGCTGTCGCGCCCGGATATCTAGACGAACTCGTGGAACCTGATCAGTTGCTTCCTGAAGCTCTTAAGAAAGCAACCGCTATGGCTGAGCTTGGCCATCCCTTTTATGAAGCAACAAAAGGGATGGATCAAGCGAGTGTTTTGGATCGAATCGATACGGCTATTGCTTCGATGTAGGTAGTTCTCGCTACCAGGTGTCTATATAGGGGTACTTCTTCTTTTTACGTGGCTTTGCGGGGGGGATATTTGCAAGCCCCATGGCGATCCAAGACCGAGTGTCAGCAGGATCGATCACGTCATCAATACCAAATCCTGCACTTGCGTTGACGGCCTTTGCGTCTTCATACGCATCATCAACTTGTCGCTGGTATTCCTTTAGTCTGTCATCTGGATCTTCAATGGCTTCAAGCTCTTTTCTATATCCAAGTTTTACACTTCCTTCTATGGCCATCCCAGCGAATTCAGCAGTGGGCCACGCCACGGTAAGCATGGGAACGAGAGCCGAGGCGCCAACCATACCGACCACGCCAAGGCCATAGGCCTTACGCACGACAATAGCAAACATTGGGACAGTCACATTAGCTCCGGCATTGAACAATCTGACGCAGTGCCTGACCAGAGCTGTCGACTCCACGTCTGGGCCAACCATCATTCCAGGAGTATCCATCAAACTCAGAATTGGAATATCAAACGCGTCACATAATTTGATGAAGCGCGCACCCTTGTCGGCACCATCTGAGTCAATTGCACCTGAGATGTGATGAGGATTGTTGGCGATCACTGCCATCGGCCGGCCTTCTACTCGGATGAATGCGGTAATTATTCCCACGCCAAATTGTTCTCGAATCTCAAGTACCGAGTCTTTATCTGCGATAGTACGAATTACCTCACGCATGTCATATAAGCGCATGCGGTTTTCCGGAACGATATGACGCAGTTGTCGTTGGTCAGGAGCTTCCCATTCTTCTACTGCACCCTGGAAGTATGATAAATATTTTTTCGCCGCAGTCACGGCGGCCTCTTCGTCTTTTACTAATATGTCGACGACGCCGTTGGGCACTTGAAACGACATTGGTCCCAGTTCTTCAGGCGTGTATACGCCGAGGCCGCCACTTTCTACCATCGCCGGTCCACCCATCGCCACAGTAGATCCTTCCGTTGCAATAATGACATCGCAGCAGGCAAGTAGTGCTGTGTTACCTGCAAAACATCTACCGTTAGTAACTCCGACTAATGGGACCCAGCCGCTGAGCTGAGAGAACTGTGTGAATGTGTGTGTATCGAAGGCAACGCGCGGACCTATTTCGTCATCACCTGGTCTGCCGCCACCACCTTCTGTGAAGAAGACAAGAGGAAGCTTGAACCTATGAGCGAGTTCGAACATCCTATCTTGCTTGTAGTGATTTCTTTTGCCTTGGGTACCCGCAAGTACGGTGTAGTCGTATGAAATAACCATGGTTCGCGCTTGACTCGATGCAAAGTCTTTCCCGTTCACTGAACCAATTCCAGAGATTAATCCGTCTGCTGGAGTATTTTTCCTTAGTTCCTCGTCATTTTGTCGCTGATGTTGCCGTGCAACAACTAATGCACCATATTCTTTAAAGGTGCCTTCATCTACTAATTGCTCAATGTTTTCTCTGGGCATTCTGAAACCACGAGCGTAACGTTTGGCAACTGCTTCTTCACGATTTTCGTCAAGCGTATAGGCGTGCCTTGCATACGATTCTGCTAGATCAGGTCGTATGTAATCGGGGTCAGAAGACATATGATATATCACTCTCTTTAATCAACCTGTGTGACCAACTAAACTATGTTTAAGCTCGATTTACTATGGTTGGTGAATCGGGCCCTAATTCGAACTTCCGATAAAGTAATTCATTACTCTCTGCCGCTCAAGCAGTGAAACGTTTGATAGATAATTTACCCATCGAGAGCCTCATATTTTTCAGTCGTACGTTCCTCAATCTCATACAATTCTTGTAATCCAGCGTGTACTTGGAGTGTTTTGTAAGTCTCCATGAGTGCGTCCATATTGCTTGCACTATTTCCTTTATAGGCTTCAGTGAATGCGGTCTGAATTGCCTGAATAGCTGCCACCTGCGCTGAGAATGGATCAAGCACGAGTCGGAAATTATTTTCTAGTAACAGTTCAGTATTCCACCTACCTGGTGCTGTAATTAAGGCCATAGGTACCGATATGCTTCCACCGAGTATTTTGATTTCTTCTTCCGAGCGGGGTGACCAGAGGATAACGTCAGCGCCGGCTTCCACGTAGGCATGTGACCGCTTGATCGCCGAATTGAGTGACTCGTTTGCGATTGCGCTTGTTCGGGCGATAACAGTGAAATTTGGGTCCTCGCGCGCGCTAACTGTTTCGCGGATTTTTTCCTCCATTTCACCTTGTGATATGAGGTGCTCTACGCCTTTGTGGTGGTGAACTCTTTTTGGGCTGACTTGGTCTTCAATCTCGAGCGCAACTGCTCCGGTAGCTTCAATATCGCGGCATGTTCGCCAGGCATGCACAGCGTCGCCAAATCCAACTCCGACGTCGACGATTAGAGAAATATTTGATCTACTAGTAATTTGCCTGGCATATGAACTCACTTCACTTATGGAGAGTAATGCCTCTGAGATTGCCAGCTCGAACCCGAGCGCTCCGCCACTCAGGTAGCCACATGTAAAGCCGGATTCTTGAGCGATTCGAGCCATGAGCGGATTTAGACAAAGTGGAGCTACTGTGAGATTCCGATCTTGGAGTCCTCGTGCGAATGTTTTTCTATTATCGATAACAGCTTGTCGCATATTTCTATATAGTATGGCATTCAGTGATGACCATAAGGAATCGCAGAGAAAGACATCGTTTAGGGAAAGTGTGATGTGATATGAATAATAAGAAGTCGACAGTATTGGCTGAGTATCAAGACAATGTCCTGTTAATCACACTCAACCGACCCGAAAGACACAATGCATTGAATTCTCTTCTCAATCATGAATTGGGAGAACTTATTTCGACGGCCGTCGACTATTCAGTTCAGGCAATTGTCATCACGGGAGCTGGCGATAAGGCGTTTTGTGCTGGGGGTGACATGCTCGAAATGAGCGGACTGGAAAACAATTCTGAAATGCTTCCTCCAATACACGAGCGTAAGAATGCAGTGGAAGAATTGTTGCAAACACCAATTCCAGTCATCGCCGCGATCAACGGTTATTGCTATGGTGGAGGCGCACGCTTGGCTATTGCGTGTGATATGCGGCTAGCTTCAGATAGCGCAACGTTTCGTCTTCCTGGTGTGGAATATGGCTTGGTGGTGGGCGCGGCATCTCTTCCACGTTTAGTCGGCGCAGCGAAAGCTAAAGAGTGGATCCTGACGGCAAGAAGATTTGATGCATCGGCAGCGTTGGATGCGGGGTTAGTTAACTCAATACATGCAGAAAAAGAGTTAATTAGAGATGCGATTGAGATGGCCCAACTGATAGCTTCTCATTCTTCGGAGGCGGTTCAGGCATCAAAGAAGATCATTGATATGGCTACGATTTCTGATAAAGCTACCTATGCAGAAAACGAGGTAAATCAACGGCTTAGAGGAAGTGATGAGCAAACTCAGCGTTTTCGTACGGCTACCAAAAAAGTCACGGGAAAGTAATTTAATAGGTTTATTTTATCGAGCATTAGAAAGGAAACCTATATGCCAGGTCCATTAACGAATGTAAAAGTACTAGATTTCACTTGGGCCTTAGCTGGGCCGTTTGGGAGCATGATTTTGTCAGATTTAGGAGCCGATGTTCGTAAGATTGAACCGATGCAGCAGACAGAAAAGCGACGGGGAATGGGGCCGTATGTGCACGACGTGAGTACCTATTTTTTCTCAGTCAACCGCGGTAAGAAGAGTTTGATAATTGATCTAAAAGCACCTGAGGCAAAAGATGTGATCTATTCGCTAGTGAAAGATTCAGATGTGCTTACCGAGAACTTTTCGCCGGGGACCATGGACAGACTTGGGTTTGGCTATGAGCAATTGAAAAAAATAAACCCAGGTCTGATTTATGCCTCAACTTCAGGATTTGGTCAGACTGGTCCCTATAGAAACCGAGGGGCGGTGGATATTATCGTGCAGGCTATGGGTGGTCTGATTAGTACTACAGGGCATGAAGATGATCCCCTCCCTTCGAAAGCTGGATACTCGATAGGGGATATGGCTTCAGGGCTGTTTACTGCGGTGGGCGTGTTGTCTGCCTTGGTGGAGCGTGCTACCAGTGGTCTCGGTCAGCATGTCGATGTAAGCATGTTGGACAGTCAGGTGGCGTTAATGGAAAATCCGATGATCAGGCATCTTGCAACAGGTGAAGTTCAAGAACGAATGGGCCTGCGGCATCCGCTAAATACTCCACATCAGTTATTTCCAGCCGAAGATGGTTGGGTTGCAGTCGCCGGTGTGAAAGATACGAATTGGCAACTGTTTTTGGGCAAATTAGGTTTGGACGAGTATGTGAGTGATGAGAGATTCCTGACCGGTCCCTTTCGGACTCAAAATTACCAGGAGCTGGAGCCCATCTTATTTGCAGCGTTCAGGAAAAGATCTGTTTCTGATTGGTTAGATGAATTGCGAGATCATTTTTTGATAGGACCTGTAAATTCAATTGCGGATGTAGCAATTGATCCTCAGGTCAATTCCAGAGATATGCTTGTCAGCTTACCCACGTGGACTGGCGGTGAGATTGTCGTATCGAATACTCCGGTGAAACTGTCACGTACACCAGGTGGTGCAGTGCGTGGTGCATCTAAGCCAGGTGAACACACGAGGGTTCTATTGTCGGATGCAGGATTTTCAGAAGATGCGATCGATGCACTGATTGACGCCGGTGTAATCGGAATTGAGCCAGTATCTGCTGACGAATAGTCGCTGCTAATAGTCTTATAAAATGGCAAGTGATACTCCTCAGGAATTTTGGAGGGAGTGAAGGGGCGTATCGATAGAATTTAGCTGGTAGATTTTATCCAGAGAATTCTTCAAAAATGCGCTACACTCCGCTCAGGAATTACAGGCGTGGTAATTCCATCATCCGCACTGAGGTGCATGAGGGAGTATGTAATGAGCGAACGAAACTACTGGTCGAGGAATAGAGTTTCTCGGAGGACGGCCTTGAGGTCGGGAGGTCTGCTGGGTGCTGGATTGGCAGGTGCAGCCCTGATAGGGTGTGGCGGCAGTGATGAGGCAGAAGATGCTTCGGCTGCAACAAGTTCAAGTGCAAGTTCAAGTTCAAGTTCAAGTTCAAGTTCGGCCGCGACACAGGCGGCAACTCAGGCGGCAACTCAAGCCGCGACTCAAGCCGCGCAGACAGGACCAAAGCGAGGCGGGATTGGTATCGGTCAGTCTGCGACAGTCTACGAGTCGTTTGATTCGCATCGCACGGCTGCGAGCCCAGTTCTTCAAATCACATCTCACTTTCAGAATAAACTTCTTCGCTTCTCTCACCCCGATAAAGGTGAAGTAGTGGGGGACTTGGTTGAGACTTGGGAACAGGCAGATCCGACTACGCTCGTTTTGCACCTTAGGAAAGGTGTGAAGTGGCATGATGAAGGGCCGGGTGCTAAGAATCCTGCGGCTGCGCCTGGACGTGAATTTGTGTCATCGGACGTGGTTTGGAATTTAGATCGTCAGATGCGAGGAACGCTGGAAGATGGCACAGAAGCATCATTCCCTCGTAACGGTTACTGGAATCAAATTGGCTCGATCGAGACTCCAGATGATTACACTGTCCGATTAAACCTTAAAGCGGTCGACGTTACTTTTATTCAGGGTTTAGCAAACGAGTTCAACTATATGAACCAACCAGAGCTTATGACTGCTGTAGAGGGAAAGCATTCAGAGATTGACGCAGGTAACGTGATCGGAACGGGTCCGTTCGTGTTAACTGAGTGGATCCCAGGCGAGCGCGTCTCAGCCGTACGGAATCCTTCCTACTATGACAAGACAAAGCCATATCTTGATGGTCAAGTATGGATTCAGAACTTTACGGATCCAGTTGCTTATCGAGTAGCGTTTGAGCAAAAGCAAGTTATGGGATTTACGGATCCTGATCCGACCGTCACGCTAGCTATGAATGCCGACAAGCCGGACGAAACTGAAGTTCGGTATAATGGAGTGGCTAATACAGTTGCCGCGTACACGAATACGAACCTTCCTTTTTGGAATGACAATCGTATAACTCGCGCGATTGACATGGCTATCGATCGACGGCTGATTATTCAGCAGTTGCATGGTGGACTTGCAAAAGTGTCAGGTCCGGTTACTTGGATTCAGGGTGCATGGGCAATTCCTCAGGAGGATCTAGCGACCACACCTGGATATCAGTCCGGTGCTGAGCGTGAAAAAGATCTTATTGAGGCAAATAAGTATTGGCAGGCCGCCGGTGGACCGGGCCACGGAGAGATTGAATGGACGATTGCAAAACTGTGGTCTGATAGAGCCTCTTGGGCAATCACACCGGATCTTATATCTCAGATGTTCAATGATGCTTTTGCGACAAGCCAATTCAAGGGTGTTTCAAAAACTTATGGTGAGATTATTCCTTCCTGGTTTGCTAAGACATTTGATCCGTTCTTCGCATGGATTCCAAACATTGAGATTCCGGATGCAAGAGCTGATATGAAGTCGGCATTTCACTCGACCTCAGCAGCTAATATTTGGAGCGTGAATGAGCCAGATAAGATTGATGCGCCTCTGGATGCAGCCTTATCCGAGTTCGACTACGAAACGGCTTACGATTTAGTTCGAGGTGTTCAGGACTTTGTGGTAGAAAATGGTCAATTTGGACGTCATATCGCGTACAACTATGTAGTACCTGCATTGAGTTGGAACTATAGGAAGATGACTTACCCTGGTGATGGAGAGGGATGGAGCTTCTTGTCTGGTAGCCTCTGGGCACACGATGCGTGGATCGACACCGATGACCCGACGTGGGAAGGTGCATCACAGCCTGCGCCCACTCCTCTCTAGTATCTAGCGAGAATGAATGCTCCCCAGCCACCATGACCATGGTGGCTGGGGAAACACTTCTATAGGTATGATGTTCTAATTTGTGCTGTGTGTTAACAATGGTTGAAGTTGGGGTCAAGTTAATTCGATATGCTTAACTATATTATTCGGCGCTGTACGCTAAATATCGGCGTAATTTATCTAGTCGGCAGTCTGATATTCGTGTTAGTTCGATTGCTTCCTGGTTCGTTTGTGATCCAACGGGGCGGTTTAGACATTGGAGGCCTTACTCCAGAGCGACTGGAACTTGCCAAGGCTGAGTTAGGTTTAGATAAGCCGGTTTTAGAGCAGTACCTGACCTATTGGGCAGATTTGCTGAGGTTAGACTTTGGATTTTCTTTTGAAACTCGAAACTCAGTAGCCAGTGAGTTGCTAGCGGCCTTCCCTTATAGCATGGAGCTCGGGGTCGGAATTCTAGTAATTGGGCTATCTATTTCTCTCCCTGTTGGAGTTATATCAGCAGTGAAACAAGATAAGTGGCAGGATTATCTTTTACGAGGATTTGCTATAGTCGCGCTGTCATTCCCTGTATTTTGGACGGCGGCTTTGGTGACTATTGCGAATCTTAATTTTGGGAGCCCATTGCGACTTGAGGTCATAGCACAGCCACATATATGGCAGGATCCGTGGGCAGCATTACAGTGGTACATCATTCCTGCGACTTGTGGAGGAGTAGCAGGGACGGCTTCAATTATGCGAGTTTTGCGGTCTGAGTTATTAGAGGTTCTTCGACAGGACTATATCCGTACTGCGCGTTCAAAGGGCTTACAAGAACGTGGAGTTATTTTGCGTCACGCCTTGCAGAATGCTTTTTTGCCGGTATTAACGTTGATTGGAATTACCATCGCGGGATTAATTACAGGCCAGATAGTGCTCGAGAGTATGTTCAATATTCCAGGAGTAGGGCGTGAACTTGTAGAGGCCGTCTCACTTCGTGATTACAGCATGGTACAGGGCATCACCTTGGTGGTTGCGTCAGTCATCGTGTTTACGAATTTGTTGGTTGATATCTCGTATGGTTATCTTGACCCGAGAGTGAGGTTCGCATGAGCCAGTCGGCCGACCCATTGATTGTTGATTCCATTTCTGAGACAAGTGCGATAAGCTCTCCAATTCGAACTTTTGGTCGAGGCTTGGCGTTTTTCTACAGAAAGAAAACATTGGGTGCTATAGGTCTCACCATAATTCTTACGGTGATGATACTAGCCGTATTTGCCCCATTATTTTCTCGATATGATCCAAGTTTTATTTTTCAGTCGGAAAATCCAAATTATAAAACGAACCCAACGATCATGGATTTAGCAAAAGATTCCAATGTGGGTTCACCCATTATTGTGACGCAGCTAACTGATCCTGATTCTGAGCATTGGTTCGGTACATCTCGAGCCGGTCATGATATTTATGCGCGAATCATATATGGAACACGTACATCTCTGATGGTTGGGCTGATAGCCTCAGTAATTGCCGTTGGGTTGGGGATAATTGTAGGTGGTGCGACAGGGTACTACTTGGGCTGGCTTGATCTACTGGTTCAAAGGCTTATAGATACTCTGCAAGCACTCCCTTCGCTTGTACTTTTACTTTTAATAGGGCAAACATTTGAACCCTCTTTGCGAAATGTGATTATGACCATGGGTGTAATTGGATTACCGATTACATCAAGGCTTATTCGTTCAGCAGTGCTTGCCCTGCGGGCGAGTACGTTTGTTGAAGCTGCGACTGCTTTGGGTGCGAGTGATTCTCGAATAATGTTCAGACATGTTCTGCCAAATATAGGATCTGTAGTAATTATTAGTTTTACTATTGGAATAGGTGCCTATATTTTGTTTGAAGCCACCCTTTCGTTCTTAGGTGTAGGGCCATCGGGTGTTATTTCTTGGGGTCGTATGGTAAATGAAGGTAGAGCGTCAATTGATATCCATCCATGGCTTACAGTATTTTCTGGTGCAGCACTCTCATTGACTGTCGTGGCATTTAACTTATTTGGCGATGCTATCAGAGATGTACTTGATCCTCGACTCAGGGGATCTTGATTTTACCAAGGCCAGACTGAAGAAGCGCATGTTACCAGATTGCCTCGACACGATATGAAGATTATCGATCGGATATAAGTCGAGCTACAGCCTTTTTTAAGGTGATATCAAGTTACCCTAGCTCTAGCCAAATTGCCGTTGTGTGGTCAGAATGATTTCATCAATCTCTTGCCCATTTATACAAAATCCGGTAGATGTAGGCATTCCGGAAGTTGGTGATTTATCACGACTCAAGAATCGAGAGATGTTTTCACAGCCGCCGATCTAACGGATGAAGATCGTGGAGCAAGATTTCCGTACAAGTGGAGAGTATTTGCGGCGGTAGGATTATCACTTTTTACGTCAGTAATGAGCTTTTCAATGACGTTTGTAGTACTCGGTGCAATAGCGGATGATTTCGATATCAGCTTGAGTACGGTGAGTTGGGTAGTAATAGTTCAATCATTAGTGATTAGCGCGTTAATGATGCCGATGGGCCGTTTTGGCGACATCATTGGTCGCAAGAGAATTCATTTACTTGGGCTGATTTTTTTTGCATCGGGGGCTACGCTTACCGCTTTTGCTCCAACTTTTGGGATATTGATCATTTCACGAATCATCACCTCCATTGGTAATGCAATGGGACAGTCGGTTGGGACTGCAATTGTGGTTTCTGCATTTCCCACGACGGAGCGTGGCAAAGCCATTGGAAGTCAAACGACTGCGGTTGCAATTGGAGGGGCCTCTGGCCCAATTTTTGGCGGCTTTGTTCTGCAATTTCTCCCGTGGGAGGCCTTATTCATTATTCTTTTGATTCCAGTTGCTATAGCTTTCTTTGCGGCTTTGTTTTTTTTGAAATCAGATAGCCAGATGCAAACGTTAGACTCAGTTCGAAGCCCGTTTGATGGTGTTGGCGCCTTTGTTTCAGCTGCAGCAATAATTCTTTTGGTTGTTGCCATTAATAATCCCTTTGGATTCGGATGGATTTCGTCTGAGATGATGATCGCATTGGGACTTTTTTTGCTTCTCACGATTATTTTTATTATCTGGGAACTCCGAATTAAAGTACCCATGTTTCAATTGCGAATGTTTAGCAGCGGTAATTTTAGCTTGGCAGTATTGACGAGACTTCTTGGTTTTGGTGGAGCCACAGCTGTGCGATTTATCGTGCCAGTCTTTTTGATTAGTTTATTACAACTGAATGAGGCAGTAGCAGGTGCAATATTGCTTCTCACATCTTTGGGTATGGCTGTAGGAGCTCAAATTTCTGGTCGTATGAGCGATAAATTTGGTCCACGACCTTTTGCTATTTTAGGGTTCACGTTGGCTTTCATAACGACGTTTGCGATGGTGTTTGTTGGTCGTGACACGTCGCTTGTCCTGTTAGGTTTCATTTTGCTATTCAACGGACTTTCAATGGGCCTTTGGAATGTGACAAATAATGCCGTGATTATAGGATCCGTTTCTGATTCCGAATTAGGTGTGATTGGTGCCTTTACTAATTTGACTCGGAATTTAGGCAATGTGACTGGACAGGCTCTATCTGCATCGGTTGTAGCAGGAGTTATGCTGAGCAGTGGATTTGATGTCCCACTCAATGAGATTGGTGACGATATGGCAGCAGGCGATTCATTTCTTGCTGGCACGCGCGTCGCTTATTTGCTGGTGTCAGGGATCACTTTCGTTAGCTTAGTACTTGCATTTTTTACAAAATCGAGTACGGAGCCGAAAGATATGGAAATTCCGATGTCACTAATGGATGATAGTTCACTAATATCAGCTGATAACGTTGCCTCCGTGCCTCCAAGACGCGCCGCACGCATTATGGCGGACGGGCCACCATCTGCTAATTATCGAAAGGATGATAGAGGTAAGTTTGCTGCTGGGAATTTGCCACCTGAAATAGAGGTGGTATCTCGCCCTGCTATACCGTTATTGGTCATTATCGTCTCGATCGTCGTAGGGGTTTTCGCAGTAATTAAGTTCTTTCAAACTGATGAACAACAAGTTGACTAAGTACTATTTTCTTAATTGAGTTCGACCTGAGATGGTTTGCTCAGAATCCAGCCCAGTCCTCCGAATATCAACATTGTGGCTGCGATTGCAAGCCATGTCGTAGTGTCATCAGTCGCACCATATAGCCATGTGAAGGCTAGGGTTGCTACTGCCGCTATTGCAACTGAAACAGAGACCACTAACCCTTGTGCTGCTGCCTGTCGTTCTTCTGATACGGACTCAGATACCATCATCGGGGTGGCTGTGAAGCCCATGCCTTCAAAGCAGGCATCTACGAAGGTTATTGCAATCAGTGGGATGAGCCCAGGGACAAAACCAAATGAGATGGCGATAAGAGAGCATCCAATGATTAGTCCCATAGACCATAATCGTGACCCATATTTTTGCGCCATTGCGCCACCAATCGGTGCGAGAAACGCTATAGGGAAACAGATGAGGGTCAGTGCCAGGCCGATTTGCCATTGCTCAGCTCCACGGGCATCGAGTTCCATCACCCATACGGGTTCGAAAGCGCCGATGAACACCCAATAAGCCGCAACCATGCAGAGCGCGCCCAATACCTTTCGTTCCTTGAGTAGCAATATCGGATTTTCATAACGTGCTCCTCGCCTTCCCTGGTCGGCCTGCGCTCTCCAGATTGTTGGCAGTATACAAATCAGAACCACAGCGATGGCAAGGAAGGGGGTATGAAAGTCGCCAATGAGATTGAATACGATGGCTATTGCTGGTCCTACTACAAAACCAGCTATATCGGCGGTACCAATTCTTCCAAGATTTCGACCGAAATTGACCGGATCGCTGAGAATAATGGTTCTTCGAACAGCCGGGCCGGCTGCTCCAAGAGCAAATCCGAGTAGAGCTCGCCCGAGGATAAATTGCCAAAGCTCGGTACCAACGCCGAGAATCAACAGAGCGGCTGCACCTAACAAGACCCCGAATCTAAGTAATAGTGGAGCCTGCCCACGATCGGCAAGGGGTGCCAGAACTATGCTAGACACGAACGAAGCGGCATAGCCGCAAGAAATAACAATTCCGATATCAAAGCTGGAGAATCCCAATTCATTTTTGAATTCAGCGACAAGGGCAAAGACACTAGCCAGTGCAGAGGCCATAGCGAATGTTGTTAGATAGTAGGGGATTAAATTTCGTGTTTGGGTGGAAATAACCGATTTTGTCATGGATCGCATTTCTTGGGATAAATTGTTGTAGTTTGAATGCTCTAGTTCAAAGCCTATCCTGTCGACCTACTACGGAGTAACTTATTGGAAGGTTGATCTATTAAGGAGAGTGCCACAGTGAATACCATCGATTCAGGATTGGAGCGCCAACGCGTAACCCGACTACGTGATCATTTAACTTGGGAACTGAATTATGATTCCAGTGAATTACTTCATGCGGAATTTGATTGTGATATCTGTGCGACACTAATCAACTACGTGAGGAATTTCGAGAAGGCCTATGAGTCTGCAACTGGTCACTCGAGAACCTTCGAGGAGGTCGTTGATCGATCCGAAGAGTACGCAGTATAGATAAGTTTTGGAGTGATCGTATGCCAGAGAGAACAGTCACCGGAGTTACGTTGGGTGACCCTTCAGGAGTTGGCCCTGAGGTCGTTGTTAAGGCTTTCGCTGAATCAACTTTACATCGGGATTCGAAACTATTTGTGATTGGAGCACTCGAACCAATCGAGCGAGCAATTAGGCAAGTGGGTTTAGGCCAAAAAGCAAGGATTATAGAAAAACCATCAGACGCAAATAGTTCCGCTAATGTTATTGATATTTATGAGTTGGATGAGATACAAGATACGGACTTCCCAGTGGGAGTGCTATCAGAAAAATCTGCACGGGCTTCCCATGCATGGGTGGAGGCTGCAACGCAGCTAGCACTTGCAGGCTCGGTTGACGCTATCACCACAGCACCAGTGAATAAGGAAGCATGGCGTCTAGCTGGATTTTCTGACAAAGGTCATCAAGAGGTATTCCAACGACTTACCGGTGCCGATTATGTCGCTACGATGCTCGTTAGCGGTTCTCTTAGATGTATGCATTTATCGACACATTTATCTTTGGCAGAAGCCTGTCACTATGTTACGAAAGAGAATGTTCTTCGAGCAATAAATCTTACGTCCGAATATTTCATCCGGTGGGGCGTCGTAAAACCTCGAATTGGTGTAGCCGCACTCAATCCTCATGCGAGTGACGGAGGATTGATTGGCCAAACTGAAGAAAAAGAGATATTGCCAGCGATTTTAGCGGCGCAGGCAGATGGAATAGATGCGATTGGTCCAGTACCAGCTGATACGGTGTTCAATCAGGCTATTGATGGCTTATATGATGTTGTGTTGGTGATGTATCACGACCAGGGTCATATTCCGATAAAAGTTTACGGTTTTGAGAATAGTATTACGGTCAATTTAGGTATACCTATTTTGAGAACGTCGGTAGATCATGGAACTGCTTTTGATATAGCCGGCAAAAACCAAGCCCAGTCAGTCAGCATGGTTGAGGCCATCAAATTGGCACGATCACTAAGTGCAGGTCAGCATTTATAGACAAACTGTTTTTTTAGTCAGCACTTAGATATGATCTGATTGCTTCTGGATCAAGCATTGGGTAGACATCGAATTCGGCTGGCATTATCTCAGCCCATTCATTCAGAAGCCCGTGTAGCATTTCATTGGAGTCAACGTCAAAAACTGCTACCCCGCCTCTTCCTGCACGAGCATACATTGATTGCGCGTTGCCAATATCCAGTTGATTTTGTGCCCACTCCCAATACTGTTTGCGATATTGCTTCACTTCAGATGGACGAGTTGGATGAGGTGTACTTACAACCAAGAACAGCATATACAGGCCTTTCTAGCGATCTGGCTAATTGTGCCAGCACGTTAATTAATTTAGTACCAAAGCGATCTAACAGATAGATTACTTCTATCCTCGCCCTAGCAGGCGTGCGAGAATATATATGAATTCTTAGCGGAGAGGCACCGATGATTACTCCTGTCGAATCATATATCATGACGTTTGTGCCGCTATTGGCTGCGATATTAGTGTGGTTTCGTATGCGGACCACCGGAGGTAGATTAGCTGTGCCTGCCGCATTGGCCACGGTTTTACTAGGTCATGTGATCTTCAGGATATTATTTTCATAACTGAATAATTATTCATCGCTGTCATTTTTCTTCATCCAAAACCAGTCGAGTGCAAGTATCAGAGTCAGTATGAGAGGGACTCCAACTAGTATTGTGCGTGTTTGGACCTTAGGTACAGATAAATCCGCTGATTGCTTAGTTTCATCTATAGACTGTTGAGTTGAGAACGAGCTCTCAGGCACAGGCATTTTTTTTTGTGAAGTTGACTTTGTAATTAGCGTTGTGACTAGTCCACCGGCAGATAATGCGGCCGCAAGCCAGAAGGCTATTTTCCACCCATTCATGAATGCATCACCGGAACCTTTAGTATCTGCAATTTCACTCAGTGGTATATCAAAACCTTCCGCTGTCATGATACTTACGACGATTACCGTCACAATTGCTTGCCCAGTCACATTTCCGACATTTCGAGTGAGATTACTGAACGCACCACCAATTCCTAAGCTTGATTGCGGAAGCGAGCCCATGAGTAGAGCCTGATTGGGGACATTCCAAAATCCTAGGGCAAGTCCATGAACTACCAGTGCTGCCATCAGAAATGAGATAGGTATTTCAGTGGTGGCAAATGACATCCAGAGGGTACTGATTACTAGCAGAGCGAACCCAAAAAGAGCAAAGGGTTTGGGACGGAATCGATCAGACAGTCTTCCTGCAGTCGTGGACGCAATGGCCATGCCTAGGAAGTTGAGTACAAGTATCAGGCCGGCAGAGCCGGCTGATAAGCCTTTCACGCTAATGAGTAATATTGGGGGTAGTAGTTGGATATTTGTCGCTGCCATAAAGCCGAGTGCCCGTGCCCCAACCGCAGTGGCAAACGTTCGATTTCGAAAAATACGTAGTTCTAACATCGGAGAGGATGAACGCAATTCCCAGAAACAAAACGATCCCAGAAGTAAGGCGACGGCAGCTAGTCCCCCTATGAAATAGACCGAGAAGAAGGATAAATTGAATGGGTTATTGATTATTGTTATCAGAATTATTACTGCGGGCGCTGACAGCAGAGCACCTCCCCAGTCAAATGTGCGACCAGTTCTGGTTTGTCGGTGTTTTAAAACAGAGTTATCTATGAATACAACAGCCGCCACCATAGTAATCAAACTTAACGGGACTAGAAGCAGGAACATTGCTTCCCAAGGGAGAACCTGCAGCGTGAAACCTGCAACTAACGGACCACAGCAACCCCCTATAGCAACTGCTGTGCTCTGGCTTCCAATAGCCTTTCCTTGTTCCTCGGGAGGAAATGAGGCGATTGCAAGAGCCGTTTGGGTAGATTGAATCATTGAATTACCGACAGACATTATCAGCCTTGCGCCGATAAGCGCCATGAAAGAGGGAGCGAAGGCAGTCGAAAATGCGCCTAATGCGAAAAGTCCAAGTCCGATAACATGTATTGGTTTCCAACCAAAAATATCACCGACCCGTCCCATGGGCATAATTAAGGCACTCAACACCAGTGATTCAATTATTACTACCCAGGATACTGCCTTTAGAGTAACTTCGAAGTCATCTGCTATAGCCGAGAGTGCGACAAACACCATCGTCATGCTCAGGACTGTTGTGAAAAGCGACAATCCTACGGGAAAAAAGGATCTCCATTTTTTCGAATAATCAGGTGCCTCGAGATTGACCAAGGTATTTTGCATTAGTAACGACTATGTTCCAGTTTTTTGGAATTTAACGTGGTCGTCTGGGTATGATGACGGGTGTGTGGGTTTTATACTTTTGATAGGCTTCGTCGGCACCCCATTTCTGATCAGATGCCTCTTCAAGCTTTGCCACACCAGATACTTTCACGAGCATGACAATCACGTAGGGGATGGATAAAAGTGTGATGTATTGCCAGTCCATCAATGTCGGTAGTGCGATTAGTGAAATTCCTATCCACAGTATGATTTCACCGAAATAATTAGGATGTCGTGACCAGGCCCAAAGTCCACTGTCGATAAACTTGTTTTTATTTGCTGAAAACTTTCGGAACGCTCTTTTTTGGCGATCGGCCACAACTTCAATCAAGAAGCCAGTCAGCCAGATAATTAGACCAATTACAGTCGTTATCTCAATCTTGTCACTGATATTTTGTGATGTTAATGCAGTGAACACTACAACAGGAGTGACGAAGGCCCAGAATCCCTGAAACGTCCAATAGAATAAGAATTTTGTTTTATGCGGAATTACCTCGGTAAATCTTTTATCATGGCCATCTTCTCTGATACGCAAAAAAAGGAATGAAGATAGGCGAATCGCCCAAATAGCCACCAAAGCAGCTAACAGGAATGAAATTATTGTCAGAGCCTCTGTGAGAATGAGTATGAGCACAGTAAGCGAGAGAAAAGTTAGTCCTCCTGTAAAATCAAAATATTTTTCAGTTTTGCTTAAATATGAAGGTATAAACACTAGCCACTGAATCAAAAAGGAGATCCCCATGCATAGTAAGAGCAAAGGTGTGCCACCGGCTATATCAACACTGACGGATTTTCCTTGGCTTCCTGCCAAGGCCACTAATGTAGCAACGATTACAAGGGTCAAGATACTTAAAATGGCCTTCATATCAGAATTGCTCATTTCGTCACCTTCTTTCACACTTGATGGCTTACTCAAATAATAGAGTAAGTGGCCCGTAGGTATTCATTTTCGGTAGAGCTAATTCTTAGGAATTTCTTGTGCAAATTTAATCAGATGAAGCTCTTGCGGAGAATATCATCACTAGGGGAAAGTCAATGAGTGCTAGGACATTGGCGGAGACGCAAATGGCCCGAGTGACAGGCCTGTGAATCCAGGAAATCGTCGTCGACGTTTCTGAAACGCTATCAATCGCTTAATGGAGCAGGGATATGCTGGGTATTTAACATACACTAATTTGTTTAGCAGTTAACTTATGTATACTGGCAAATGCCAGATAATAGCTTTTGTAGGCCTTGGCTTAGGGCTTAACACTTGCATATCCCTCTTAGTAACCCCTCAATTACTGAGATTTACGGGATTAACCCTTAGCAGGGCCTACAAAAGTATAAATTCTACCTAGATCACTCCGAGAAATTGCCGCCAAGATACCAGCCAACCTTCTTCTTGTCGTGATACCGCCCAGATTGCTTGAACTCGGTCGCCAAGCTCTTGCTGCACGGTCATTAATTGAACAGTAAGTAGGTAGACGTTTAAGTCGCCCGTTGAAGAAATGACGAGTGAATGAGTGATTTCGGCGCCGCCAAAATCAGGGTTATTCCATGTGGGGAAATCTAGCATATCGTCTGATGTTGCATACCAGTCTTTCGAACCAAATTCATCAATATGCACAAATGGGTATTCTGATCCCGATCGTAAATCCTGCAAATTTTTCTCTGAAATTGCTTTCATATGTGAGTTTATTGCTGCCATTGGTGTGTCTGCCATATATGCTCCTGCCATCCCTATGTGTACTAATCGTAACCTGTTTTCTGGTTAGCCCAATGCAGCTTTTTCGTTGTTGATTTGAACCTTATAAAGTTAGCAGATAGGGTCTACTCAATATTAAATGAAGATTAGTTCAGAGGGGTTTCGATTGAAAGTAGCATATATTTTAAATACACCTAATGCGGCCAACTATAAAGTAGGGGATATGATTTTGCCTCAGTTGGAATCTGATTCACATGGTGTGGACGTACTGGGGATATTTTTCTTTGACGATAACGCGTTTATGTTGCGGGCAGGTGATCCAAAAGGGGAACGTTTAGCAAAGATTGCCAAGGAAAAAGGCATGCTTTTGATGATGTGTGATCAATGTGCAATTCAAAGAGGCCTAGCGACAGGTGAAGCTGGGAACGCTCAGCCGGCTGGCGTTGTAGAAGGTGTCGCTGTTGGTTGTTTCCCTGACCTATATGCTGCCTTAGGGCCTGCTGCTCCAGATCAAGTGATTTCGCTATAATTTCGATATGAATCCAATTCGAACTCCGTCATCACTACTGAAGAGCGAGATGCTTGGTTCCACGCTCCTCATTACAATGAACCGCCCAGAGCGGCTGAATGCTCTTACGGATGAGATGAAAATTTTATTTCGCGACCTTCTTCTGAGTGTTCGTGATGATGTTGAAATACGGGCAGTGGTAGTTACTGGAGAAGGTAGGGCTTTCTGTTCAGGTGCGGATCTGAGTTCTGGCAATAAATCTGCAGGAGAAGAAATTCTTCCGTCGCGACCAGCACCAAGATTTGGGTGGCTCGAATTATTTCATAAATTGCCAGTGCCTGTTATTGCAGCTGTTAATGGTCCGGCCGTGGGTGGAGGTTTTGGAATCGCTCTGGCATGCGATATACGAGTGATGGGTGAGGGGAGTTATTTTTATCCTGCTTTCACCGATCGTGGCCTCGCGGCTGACAATGGAGTTAGTTGGATGCTTCCACGGTTGGTAGGTCCGGCGAAAGCACTGAGATGGATGTGGGATGCATCCCGTATTTACTCTGAAGAAGCACTCCAAACAGGTTTAGCAGATCTTGTAGTGGCTGACGAGAAAGTGTTAGAGGAGGCCATCGAGTTGGCCCAGAAATGGGCCAAGGGACCAACCGTGGCATACGGACTTATTAAAGACCAAGTCTACGCAGGGTTAACAGAGGATTATGGTACTCAGTTGATTGCTGAAGAGTTTCAACAGGCGCGAGCGTCTGCAACTGAAGATGTTGCTGAGGGTGTGGCCGCGTTTAGAGAAAAACGAGCCGCAAAATTTGTGGGCCGCTAATTTTTATTTTTGGTCCAGATAACTAACCTAATGCTTGGCAGCATACGGAATCGTGAATTCAACCAGGCTTTTGATATTTTTTCGATCGGCTCGTTTAGGCGACTGTGGTCGAGTGCTGTTTTGTTTTCAATGGGTCAATGGCTTGATAGAACCATTGTAGGTTGGCTCGTACTCGACATGACGGGGTCTGCATTTTTGACAGGTCTAGTATGGGCAGTTCGTTTCTGTCCGAACTTATTGTTTGGCCCCGCCATGGGTGTGATTTCTGATAGATATCCCCGCGGTCGGACGCTTTCTATTAACGCAAGCGTCAGAGCAATTGCAATGCTGATTACGGGCTTACTTTTTTTCTTAGGGCAAGAATCACTTCCTGCACTTTTGATACTTGCATTGATCGGTGGTACAAGCACCACACTTCAGATGGCCGTCATACAGCCGTTGGCGGCTGAGGTGGTAGGTGATACGAAATTAGCAAATGGTGTGACTATTACAGCCTTGGGTCAAAGAGCGGTTGGTGCGGTAGGCGCATTATTAGGCGGAGTCCTGCTTGCGACTATTAGCCCAGCTTGGATATTTGTTATTGCTGCCTTACCTTTGCTTGTATCAGCAGTAGTCTTTCTTACGATATCTCCCAATTTTTCTCGAGAAATAAAGATAACCTCATTCCTTTCTGACATGCGTGAAGGACTCGAGGTGATTCGAGGTAGACGGGCTGTACTTGTGCTGTTGGTACTTATGGCTTTTACAGAGATGTTTGGTTTCTCGTATAACGGATTTCTTCCTGTCGTGGCCGATGACCTTTTAGATATTGGTCCCGAAGGTCTAGGGTTGTTGACTTCTGCAACTGCGTTGGGGGGATTATTAGGTGTGCTTGGGTTGACTCTTTATCATGGTGCGATTCGCAGAGGTCTGTTACTACTCATGATTATTGGGAGTTTTGGTGTTCTCGAAATATTACTCGGCATGTCTTCTATTTTAGGTGTGTCATGGGTATTGTTAGCTTGCATGGGTGGTATGGGCGCGATGGTAGATTCACTCGAGTGGATTTTATTGCAGACTGCTGTATCTTCGGATATGCGCGGGCGAGTTCTGGGTTGGTGGAATGTGGCCATAGGATGTGGCTGGATTGGGACGATAATACTAGGAATTATCGCTGATTCCTACGGGATACAGGCATCTCTTTCGGTAGCAGGAATAATTTTGCTTTTTGTGGCTTTTTCGGCTTTGACTCTTTCAAGTCAGCTTCGAAGAATTTGATTTTGTGCTCAGTTCGTGCCACGAAGTCGCGGATCTAATTTGTCCCGAAGTGAATCTCCGAACATATTGAACGACCAGACTGTAAGAAAAATAAACAAACCTGGGAAGAATGCAAGATGGGGATATCTAGCGAGCTCTTCTCGTGCATCATTAAGTTCACGCCCCCACGATGGATTTGGAGGTTGGACTCCGTATCCCAAGAATGAGAGTACGGATTCAAGAAGCACTGCAGAGCCCACGAAAAGTGATGCTGAAACAATTACGTACTGAAATAAATTCGGGAGGATATGTTGACGCATTATTCGAAGATTTGTAGCCCCGAGCGATACAGCCGCTTCTACATAGGTTTCCTCTCGAAGAGAAAGAGCAACGCCGCGGACCGTTCGTGAGCTTTGGAATCCAGTGTCAATCGACACACAAATCACTATTATTAGCATATCTGATGACAATGGCCCAAAGTCTGGAATTTTTGATTCAAATGCAACCACGGCTATTATCAGAAATAAGATGGTAGGTATAGATTGAAAAACTTCGACGAATCGTTGGAGAATCGCATCAGTCCAGCCGCCTAGAAATGCTGAAGCAATTCCTAAAGTTGTGGATAAGGTTTTTCCCAACAGGACTGCTCCAAAACCTATCATGATTGCGGTCCGTGCCCCGTAGATCAGTCGTGCATACATATCACGGCCCAAACCATTAGTTCCGAACCATGCCGTGCTATTCGGGCTAAGAAATCTGTCTGATATGTGAACACCAATGACGTAGTCAGATGATTGCGTGTCTAGTGGAGTAAAGAGTTGTGGGAAGATGGCCATTAATACTAGGACTACTATCGTTACTCCTCCTACGGCGCCGAGTGGATATCTTTTAATAAATCGGCCACAACTCTTCAGGATTGAAATGACGAGTAGAGGTTCTGGCTTTCGATGCAGGTCTAGACCTGTTTCACGATCTTGATGGATAACAGGCGATTGACTCATTGGAGAAGGAACTGTCGAATACCCTGTACATCAGCGTCAGTGAAGCCTAGTTTTTTAATATACGTCTCGGCGTCGCCATAATTTTCATGTAATAAAGAGAGGAAGTCATCCATGTATTCTCGTGGAGTGAGCATTCTTTCGATCGCTTCTTGTCGGGTTCCTTCAAGCTCTCGGCCACCTTCAACTAGATAATCGTAAAGCCGGTCCGCACTTCGGCTACTCAGTGCATAATCTTCAGCGATAGTGTCGTCATCGACACCGAGTAGTTCCAAAAGTAAAGCTGCTGTTAACCCAGTTCGATCTTTACCCGCAGTACAGTGGGCCAAAATCGGGTAGGATTCAGGGTTTAGTATGACCCTCACCACCTCTCGCCACATTGCTTCTCCACGTTCAAGAAGCGAAAAGTAGCGTGGCCCTGACTGCCCGACGCCATATGCAACGTCTAGTGCAGCTGTGTTGGATTTCATACTTTGAGAATCATCTATGACTGAAAGATGGTATCTATTGTCAACTAAAGGAACGAGTGCACCTCTGGTTGGTCTTAATTCATCGGGATGCCGCAGATCTATGATGGTTCGAATTGCAAATTTTTCTTGCAGGTCTTTGGCTTCGTCTGTCTCAATAAGGTCTGGTGATCCACATCTAAATAATAGATTTGATTTTATCTTTTGGTCTGTTGAAGTGGCGTAACCGCCGAAATCACGGAAGTTGAATGTTCCATGAGTATCTATTATTTGTGGCATATTATTCTCTTTTGCTGTTAGAGCTAAGTGCCCATCCTTTAAAGACAAAATCTTTATGAGAAAGAGGAGTCGAGAAATACTCAACCCCCCCTTCTATAGGCTCCGCTAAGGAAAGCAGTGTTGGCTACTTGTTTTATCCCCGCGCCGAGACTACCACCAAGATATCAAAATTCTTGCTTGAGTTGAAGCGTTAAGGTCTCAAGCGTTAGGACACTAGCTCGTCAACCGGGATGTGACATCGGATGATGTGGTCAGGCGAGTTACCTGCTTGGGCAGGAGGTTCTACTTCATCGCATCGATTATCAATTTTCTTATGGCATCGGTCAGCGAAAAAACAACCAGTGAATCGTTCGCGCATTGTTGGAACTGCGCCATCTAATCTAATTATGCTGGGTGTCGCATCAGGATCAGGCTCAGGTGCCGCGGACAGTAACGCTTCCGTGTACGGGTGAGATGGTGCGGACAAGACGTCATCGGCGGGTCCTTGCTCAGCGACATGTCCCGCGTACATCACCATGATGTCGTCGGACACGTATCTAACAACGCCTAGGTCATGAGAGATGAATACGAAGCTAGTTTCATTTTCCTGTTGATTGCTAAGTAATAGATTGAGTACTTGTGCCTGCACAGATACGTCTAAGGCAGACACTGCTTCATCGGCGAGAATTGCCTTAGGATTTGCAGCGAAGGCGGATGCAAGCGCAACTCGTTGTTGTTCCCCACCAGATAATTCACTTGGAATTCGTTCTATGTAATCTGGATTAAGGCCCACAGCTTCGAGTAAAGCGCGTGCTTCATCGTATGCACCTTGATTATCCAACCCTCCGAAAAGCTTTAACGATCGAGTGATTGCGTGTTTTATTGGTAACTTGGGATTGAGCGATGCAGTAGGGTTTTGAAATACCATACGTAGATCTGCACGTTGTTCGCTGGTGCGATCTGCTGAATCAGTCTCGAGTTCATCTCCATTTAGAAGCATTGATCCTGAAGATTTTTGAGTGAGTCCTATTAGGGCTCTTGCGGTTGTCGACTTTCCTGAGCCACTCTCGCCGACAATTCCTAGCGTTCTTGATTTCGTGACTTTAAAATTTGCGTCGACTACAGCACGGACCGGTGGTTGTGCCTCGGCTCCAAACAGGATGTATTTTTTCCCTTGTCGCGAGCGATACCGGACGTTCAGATCATCAGCTTGAATGACCACCGCATTGTCATCACTTTCGAAATCACGTCGCGGCCTTAACTCTCCCCAGATATCTGGTGTAACTTCGTCCGGAAAAAAACATCGTACCCGATGGTCATCGGTGTCACTTATTTGAGGAGCATTTTGAGTACATTCATCTTTGGCAATTGGACATCTTGGAGCAAACAAGCATTCATTGCCTGCTTCAAGGCGGGCTTCAAAAACCGATCCTGGAATACTTTTCAGTCTAGGTGTAATACCACTCTCGTTCGCAGGCTTTGGCACGCACGAAAGTAATCCTGCAGTGTACGGATGTTGTGGAGAATTGAATATGCTTTTTACCGGAGCATCTTCCACAGTTTGTGACGCATACATGACTGTGACACGATCAGCTACGCGAGCTATTACGCCGAGGTTGTGGCTAACGAAGAGAATTCCGGCATTTACGCGATCTTTTAAGTCGACAATCAAGTCAAGAATTGTGGCTTCAGTTGTGACATCTAGTCCCGTGGTCGGTTCATCCATGATTAGTAAATCAGGCTCACATGCGAGTGCGAGTGCTATCACCACACGTTGTTGCATTCCGCCAGATAGTTCGTGGGGATATCTTTCGCCGATAGTATCTGGAGAAGCTAAACCTACAGACTCAAAGAGCTCAACTGCCTTGGCTCTAATTTCCTGTTTTCCTAGATCAAGATGTGTTTTTAGCACTTCTTCCATCTGTGGCCCAATTTTCATCGTAGGATTCAACGATGTTTGAGGATCTTGATAGACCATTGCTATTCGATTCCCACGAAGGGACTCTAGCTCAGATTCATCAATACCAACCAAATTTCTGCCGTCATACAAGATTTCACCATCAACCTGTACGATACCCGGGAGGTAGCCCATAATTGAGTAAGCAACAGTTGACTTGCCACAGCCAGATTCTCCAACAAGTCCAACTACTTCACCTCTGCGGACCGTGAACGATGCATCTCGAACAGCGCGCACGGTTCCACGAGGTGTAAAAAAACTTACCCCGAGATTTTTAACTTCTAATAGGGGAGGAGAGTCTAGATTATTGATTGAGTTGTTGGTCATTCTGGTAGCTCCGTCGGCAATTTTTGGGCATCACGAATGCCTTCAGTTAATAAATTTACGCCAACAACTAGTGAAGCGACTGCCGCTGCTGGTGCAAGCGGAACCCACGGTGCGCGCGTCAGAATTGAACGACTATCTGAGATCATCGCACCCCAGTCTGGCGAGGGTGGTTCGACTCCGAGGCCGAGGAATCCTAACGACGACGCCAGAAGGATTGCGTAGGAAAACCGAACAGAACCTTCAACTGCAAGTACAGGTAACGCGTTCGGAAGAATTTCTTTGAAAATAATATAGTAAGCTGATTCTCCTCGCAGTCGTGCGGAGTCTACATACTCTTGTGTTTTGATTGTGAGGGTTGCAGACCTTAGGACACGAGCTACTCGAGGTGCATGCACAATAGCCATCGTGCCTATTACCAAAATGGACTCTTTACCGGTCGCAAACACCGATGACACTCCGTCAAGCCATACCAGTGAGTCTGATACCGATAGGACTAAAAGTGCCAGTAGGAGAGAAGGGAATGACATCAATCCATCAGCTACGCGCATTATTATTTCATCAGATTTTCCGCCAAGATATCCACTGCTCATTCCAATAGCCGTGCCAAGTGCCACGCCCAGAATCGAGCCTATTGCCGAAATCAGGATTATCGACCGAGCACCACTAAGTAAACGACTGAATACATCTCGACCGAACTGGTCAGTTCCTAGAATATGCGGGATAGTGCCTTCAGCAGCGTCCGTAAATGGTCTAACGTAAGTCGCATCGGAAAAGTCTGTTGGACTATATGGTGCGAGATAAGATCCAAACACTGCTAAGAGCACGTGTAGTATGACCAGCGGCAGGCCAATTCGTCCTGCAGGTGTTCTGAACGCGTTGGTGAATGGTTTAAAAATATCCTTGATACGAACAGATGAAGGTCGTGTGGTTGTGGCTTTTTCGATCATGACGAAATCCTAATTCTTGGATTTAGCCAAGCGTAGGCGAGATCGGCAAACAAATTACTAATAGCGTATGTTGCAGCGATTAGTAACGAAATTGCCTGCAACATTGGTAAATCACGTCGATTCACAGCATTGATCAAGCTAAGTCCCAAACCTGGGTACGCAAACACGCTTTCAACGATTATCAGCCCACCTAGCATCCAACCGACGTTGATAGAGATGACACTGATTGTCGGTAGCATTGCATTTGGGACCGCGTGCTTCCAAATAACTTGCCACCTCGGCAACCCTTTGAGTATTGCTGTTCTGACGTAATTTGTGTTCAATGCCTCTATTACGTTCGCTCGCGTCATTCTCATGATGTAGCCGAACAGGACGGCCGTCATAGTGGCTATAGGCATAATTAGTATGATTGGTCGATCTAGGGGCGAGGCACCGGGCATCACGAGACTTGAGGAAGGTAACCAATTCAAAGTAGAAGAAAATACTACTATTAAAATAAAACCCGTGACGAATTCTGGTAGGGAAATTGCAACCAAGGAAATTACACTCACGGTGTGGTCAGCATTTGAACCTTGTTTCACACCTGCCCAGACGCCAACTAAGATTGCGCTTGGGACAGAAATTAGGAATGCTGTAATTGCTAAAACAAGCGAATTTTGCAGACGGCTGCCAAGTATTTCGGTTACCGGTCTGTCTTGTACGAGTGAATTACCTAAATCTCCTTGTAATACTCCGAAAATCCATTCAACATATCTTTGCCATGCGGGTCTGTCTAATCCCATCTGTTCTCGAAGAGTTTCTAGCGCTCCTGGTGTACGACTCTTACCCAAGATGGCTTCAGCTACGTCACCAGGCAACACTTCAGTAACACCAAAAATCGCAAGTGAGACGACGGCAAGTGTAATAAATATCAGTGTGAAACGTACCAAAAGAAAACGAAGCATGGATACCTAACTGATCGAGATATGAAGAGTTAACGATTCCAAGAGATGAGTCTTATAAGACTCATCTCTTGGACATTTCGCTAATTTGTTGAAAATTATGACGCAAAGTAACCGCGTGACAAGAATGGCCAGCGGCTTGGGTGTGCCTCAATATTTTGAACATTATTACCAACACCCATCAGAGTGCTGGAGAATACTGGAATTACTCGGTAGGCCTGCTCCACAAGGTGCTTTTGAATAGCGCTGTATGTAGCCTTACGTCCCTCGAGGTCTTCACCACGAGCACGCTCGATGAGTCCATCGAGTGCATCATCCTGATGGAAAGTTTCATTCCACGGTGCATCTCCGTGATACACGATGCTGAGTGCAGCGTCAGGGTTTCGACCATTCCAGTTAACAGTTAGCATCTGCACGTCTTCACGGTTCAACCACCATTTTGACCAATACTCATCTTCAGGCTTTTTGTCGATCGTTGCGTTAATACCCGCATCTCTCGCATATTCCTGGAAGGTAAGTGCGATCTCTTCGTGGTTAGCAGCACCCATAGTTGTTACTGGTACATCGAGGCCGTCAGCGTAACCAGCTGCAGTCAATAAATCCTTAGCTTTTTTAGGATCGTATCCAGGAATTGCTACACCTGAGTCGTAGTGCGGATCATTTGGAGCGATTGGATGATCGTTAGCAATAGCACCTAGACCCTCCAATACTTTCGCTAAGTTTTGATCACGATTTGTTGCTGCTTGAACTGCTTGTCGGACTCGAATGTCGTTAAAAGGCGCAATTAAGGTATTCATTGCCAGTGTCATGTACGACGCCGAAGTTGCCTGTGATGCTCGAGCGTTACCGCTTGCGTTCACCTCAGGAACTGATGCCGGAGTTAGACGATTGACTTGATCGAGTTGACCACCTTTGAGTGATTCAATCCGAGTTTCTGGCTCGGGGAGATAATAAAACTGAATCGCATCAAAGAAGGTGTTGTCAGCATCCCAATAGTCGGCATTGCGTTCAAACTGAGTTGCCTCGCCTGGAACGTTAGTCGTCATTCTGAATGGACCGGAACCGACATATTTGCCAATTCCCCAGTTACCTGGATCGTCGTGCTGAGGGGCGATCTTACCCTGGTAAAAAGAAAGAGTGTTTAGCCAAAACGCGTTTGGCTTGTCGAGTGTCATCTTTACGGTATTGTCGTCAATTACCTCTGTGGTGCCTCCATTTGCTGGATCAAGCGATCCAAGCTGACCTGCTGGCGGGGCTTCTAGGGCAAAAATACGATCAAATGTGAATTTGACGTCATCAGCAGTGACGTCTTCTCCGTCGTGAAACTTATTTCCCTCGCGAAGTTTAAATGTGTATTCTCTTTGGTCTGGAGTTTCCCAAGATGCAGCGACGCCACCACTTAGGGTTAAATCATGCTGTTTAACAATGAGATTTTCTCCAGCTTGCCAACCAATTGCAGCTTCGGCATCACTTGTGAAAAATGCGGGGTCAGTTGTGGATAGCTCTATGTCTGGAGCGGAGCGAAGAGTTCCGCCCTTATTCCCTGATACTTTTGTCGAACCGCTGTCGTCGCTGCTACATCCAATTAATGCAGCTCCTGCAAGTCCAGCTCCACCAAGGGCTGCACCACGCATTAGCTGTCGCCTGGATACTTGTTTTCGGCTCCAATAACTACTCGTTAATTTCTCTGTCATAAGTTTCTCCTTAACTATTTTGACGCTCCATTATTCAACACAGCAATTTCCCGCTCAAGACTTCGTTGAGCTAAGAAACTTACCCGGGTCAACTCGGACTCAGTGACGAAACTGCGTTTGACTAGCTGTTTTATACAGCACACCGAGTCGTTATTTTGATCGGTGGTCACAGTAAGCCAGTTTCGTGGTCGGCTGTGTGGGTTACCTAACGCTAGTTAAGGTACTAAAGATTGTTTTAAATATCAAGTCATTAATCATGAGTTTGTTTATCAGGAATAATTACTTCACGTTCGCCAGAATTGATTAACCGCATGTGATTTAAGGGTTCTACTTTTGAGAAATCTAGTTTGCACTTTGTTCTACGCTACATTCGTGATATCCATTAGATTAATTGCAGGAAGCCATTCTGGTATTTGATAGGGAGCTTATTTATGGATACAAAAACAGGACAGTTTAAGGTTGCTATTCAGAAACCAAGACAGATTCAACAGGCTGGGGGATCTCAGTTCAATATTGCAGATTCTTATGAGTTAGAACGCGAGGCATTAGACCCTATCGGAGCCGAGATAGTTGAGATAGATGCAGAGACCGATCAAGAATTCATAGAAATGGCAAAGGGTGCCGATGCAGTAATTGCCCGTGGGCGAAGAATTAACGCCGAGATTATTGCCGGACTCGAGAAATGCGTGGTAATTGGTGTCGGGAGCGTCGGTACGGATACTGTTGACGTGTTGGCTGCGACTGATGCAGGGATTCCCGTGACCAATGTGCCGGATACATTTATTGAAGAGGTTGCTGACCACGCGCTCACACTTTTGTTGGCCGCGCACAGGCGACTGTATGAGATGCGAGATTTAATGCTTGCAGGTCGCTTTTCGGAGGGGCACCCATATCTTAGGCAATATCCAAGACTCTATGGTCAGACTATAGGACTCATATCATTCGGTAATGTGGCGCATGCGGTGGCTAGGCGATGTAAGTCCTTTGGCTTGCACGTTATAGCCCATGATCCATACGTAAGTGAGATAGAGATGACAGCTCAAGGTGTAGAACCCGTTGGCTATCAGGAATTATTTGAAAGATCTGATTTTGTTTCTAATCATGCGCCGTATAACGAGGAAACCCATCATATGATTTCAACGAACCAATTTGGTGCAATGAAGAACTCTGCAATGTTTATAAATACGGGCCGAGGTGGATGCCACGATGAGGAAGCCTTAATTGCTGCCCTTGAATCAGGTCAAATAGCTGGGGCTGGACTCGATGTATTTGAGATAGAGCCGACAGATCGTGAGAATCCTCTTCTAGCCATGTCTAATGTGATAGTCACACCACATGTGGCGTCTGCTAGTTCCCGGATGATGCCGGAGGCACGAAGGAAACTAGGTCGCGAGATTGCTACTGCTCTGTTGGGTCGATGGCCGCGAAGCGCAGTGAACCCAGACGTATTGCGAGACTCAAAGCTGCAGCGTTGGCAGCCAATGCCAATGGATCGTGGTCCAAACCGTTAGTGAATTTACGAATATTAGTTTTTAATATTTAGTATCTGTAGAGCAATTTCGCCCTTCGGGGCGTCGAATTTCGCGAGCTCACCACTTGCGCGATTAAAAAGAGCTTCGCCCATGGGTGATTCGATGGATATATGGGTTGGGGGATTAGCCTCGACGTGCGAGACCAGTGTAATCTCCCGTTCGTTGCCATTTGCATCACGAATTGTAATAACTGACCCCAATCCAGATCTTCCATCGTTACGGTTGCTTTGGATCACCGCATTATTAATTTGTGCCTCAAGGTCTCGAATCGATGACTGTAACTTGGACATTTCCTCACGTGCGGCATGCAAAGGAGCATTTTCACTAAAATCGCCGTCTGCTCTGGTTCGATGTAATTCCTGAGACAATTCAGGTACACGAGCGTTTAGCTCGATCAAATTTTTTTTCATCGTTTCGAAGTCTTCTTCCGTGACTAGCACTGCCTCCGGATTATTTTCATCTGCCATTTTCTCAAAACCTTTCTATCTAAAATTGTTGATGGACAAAATCTATTCGCTAAATATCAAATCTTAAGCAGTCGTATCAATTAAATTGGACATAACATCGATTGTTAAAGTTGAATATTGAGGATACACGATGATCAGCTCAATAGTTGCCATCAATTTGGAGCGATATTTAAGTGATACAGATCTGCCTGTAACAGATCAAACTGTGGCCATTTTTAGCGATTATCTTTCACTTTTGCAGAAATTTAATCAACGAGCGGGATTTACTTCACTTATCGATGACGATGAGATAGTGAAACGTCATTTTATTGAATCGATTGCGTTATTAGTATCAGTGCATGCCACGGGTGTGATCTCAGATTGGGGAATTTTGAATGCAGTCGATATCGGACCGGGCGGCGGTTTCCCGTCTGTTCCGATGGCAATTATGGACTCACGTTTGCAGCTGAGTCTAGTAGAGTCAAACGGAAAACGTGCTCACTATTTAGAGCAAATAATCAGTGATCTTCAGTCACACGGAATACTGGCAAACACCAGAATCCTCAATGCGCGCGCTGAGGATGCGGGTCGACTGGATTTTTTTCGGGAATGTCATGATCTGGTTGTATCCAGAGCAGTGGCACCGCTCAATGTACTTGTCGAGTATTCACTGCCGATGTTGAGGGATGGGGGAATATTTGCGTCAGTAAAAGGATCTCGTGTACATGAGGAGATAGCTGATGCTAAGAATGCCCTGGAAGAACTAGGTGGACAGCTTGTTACTGTATCCGATCTGCCTCTAGTAACCACGCCACACCAGCAAAGCGTAGTGATCATCGAGAAAAAAGGTCCAATCGACGAAAAATACCCTAGACGCGCCGGAGTCCCTGTGCGCCGTCCACTCTAATCTATTCGAAAGGATTTCAGCGCGTAATTCCGAGACCAAAGGATGGTTAAATACTCGTCTAATTCAACTCTAGTCCAGACCTTGCCGTTGACAATAGTCTTCCTCATGCGACACGAGCTCGTTTTTTATTTTGGTCATTTGGGAACAGGCGTACACTCAGTTATGGGCGTGTCTCAAGTCGTCGAACCAGACCAAGTTATGAGGGAGGAATTATGAAAGTCTCTGAGTATCAGGCACTACTTTCAGAATCGCGAAGACCATTTTGTGATTTACTCGGGAGCTGTAGCGTTAAACAATTAATGGAGAAGTCTAGCGAGGATTCGTGGTGTGCACTCGAAACATTTGAACATCTTGTTCAGTCGGATGTCTATCATTTCTCCGACATTTTAAGACCATTGTGTGAGGATGAATTCGATCTAATCGCTCTTTTTAGTTCCCGGGTAGAAACAGACGGCGGTAAGGTTTTTGATACTATTCCGTCTCCTGCTGGTGCAAAATCCAAATCAGAACTTTTAGTCTTGCAGGATGAGGTATACAAAATATTTTATTTAGGTCTTAAAGAATACGATGCACGCCTGGAATTATCTGAGTCCACCTTGCACCACCCGGTATTTGGAGACTTGCGCGGAATTAATTGGGTTAACTTTTACGCATTTCATGATTGGAATCACTATATTCAAGGTGCCGTAGCAGCAAATAAGATCGGTGTTATTCCGAAATATGACCCTTATGGGATTCCAAGGCAAACACATCAATCGCAATAATTGTTATTAAATCTCTGTGACGAGCTTATATACTCGCACAATGAGACACGAAGAAAAAAATAACAATGATGACAAGAAACCTCTTCACAAAAAAGATGAATGGGGATTTAACTATTGGGAAACAGTCACGCAAGCTGAATTAGAAGCATGGCGTGACGAAGCCAAGGCATTTAAGAAGTTCAAGGGAGTTGGCGAATAACGGGTAAATTTTTGTCGAAATGGAGAGGGGAATTATGCCCTTAAAAATCCAGCCGCGTAATCTCTATAATCAGCACCAAAGCCATCAAGAATTTCTTTCAAATCGTCCTTAACATCTCCTAAAACAATAAAGCTTTCGATTTCAAATAAGCCCTGAAAAATCTCCAGTAAATGAGAGCTGAGTAAATTATCAATTCTTAATTTCGCACCATCGCTGTCATCAAAAAATTCGATGAGAGTTGCGTTTTGCTTATCGGGTGAAACGTACCATTCGAATCTCTTTGTTTTTGGCTCATCCAAATCACTGGTATATGGAACCGCTTGATTTTTCATAAAATCTAAACATTTTTCAGGGTCCGTAATCTTTAACTCGAAAATAAAAGAAATGTGTTTTACTGCTGACATGATTAGTTCAAACTATTCCGATTCCATTTTGAACCATAAGTTAACACAATTATTGAATTACTTTGCAGGCACTTACCGTAGGCCTGGTTAAGGGACTGTCAGAATTAATAGAGCTTACACAAAACATCTGGGGAAAGCAGTACTATCTGTCGGGAATGGAAAGGACACGGCATGGATTGGGAACAACTAACAATCATTGCTTAGATTGTCACGGGGATCGCGACGTTGGCGGTAGCAGTGTTCTTGGCGAGCCAATTAAGTCAGCAGCACAGAGATTCACAAAAAGACATCGTGATGCGGATTCAAGATCGTGCTGACACCTACCGTGTAGAAATGTTTAAAGATCCCAAGCTAGCGACGCTTTGGAATAGGGGACAATCTTCTTATTCGACGCTTTCAGATGAAGAAAAAGAGCAGTTTGGGTGGCTCTGCTTAGGCCTTACTACTATTTGGATGAATATGTCGGAGTACATAGATGAAGTTGGGATTGAAACTGAAACCATTTTCAAGAACATGCTTGAGGGTGAGGGAATGCGCGCCAGGCTTGCTGATGAAAAAGGCATGCGACCCGTACTTCCTGCAAAGTTTGTTGCATATTTAGATGAAATCTCTGGGGAAATGGGTAGGCCCCTACCGTAGGCCTGAATAAGGAAGCCTCAGAACAAACACTATTTAGAGTTCATCGGCTTCTTCACGAATTCGTGTGGATTCGTTGCTACATAAGAGGTTTAAGCGAATGGGTAGAGTCTTTAAAACTTATAAATTTCATCAATAATCATTGATCCAAAGAGCATTGATAGGTAAATAGTCGAGTACCTCCAGAGTGTTTGAGTGTGCTCTAGGTGTTCTCCTTGTGAAACTTGGATCGATATATAAATAAACCTGAGTCCAGTGATGATGGCCACAACTATAAATATAATTCCCATCGAGGCTACAAAGAAAAAGGCAATGGTCGAAGCTACAGTGAGAAGAGACCAAAGAACGATTTGTCTTTTTGTATATTTGTAACCAACCACATTTGGTGCCATAGGTATGTCAGCAGTCTGGTAATCGTCATGTAGTCCCAACGCTAGCGCCCAGAAATGTGGGGGTTGCCAGCAGAATACGATTATGAATAAGGTAATGCCTTCGATTGTGATTTGATTACTGATTGCTGTCCAACCAATGAGTGCAGGCATCGCACCAGCAATGCCCCCAAGCACCGTGTTGTGGACTGTTTTGCGTTTCAGGATCGGGCTATATATGCCTGCATAGAAGATGTAAGCAAAGATAGACAAGATTGCCGACAAGGGGTTGATAGCAATCCACATCCAGATGCCACTTGTTATTCCGAGGATTAGACCAAAAATAACAGCATTTTTTTGCGTTATTGTGCCTCGTGGTAATGGACGATTCCGTGTCCGCTTCATTAAACCGTCGATATCACTGTCGATCGCCATATTAATTGAAGAGGCGCCGCCTGCCGATAAGATACCCCCAATCATCGTTGCTACGACTATGGTGGTTCCAGGCCATGCCCCAGAAGCTAGAAACATAGCTGGTACGGTTGTGATTAGGAGTAATAGCACGATTGAAGGCTTCATCAGAGTTAAGTAATCTCGCAGCACAGAGCCAAGGTTTCTGGAAGCAGGAGAAACTGTTGCAGGTTGAGTTTTAGAGTTCATATTTTAGTGATGCAATCTATTCTCGCTGGAGTCTCTCTTGGGCAGACTTAGGACTCAAACCTCATCGTGATTTTCAATAATGTTTTCTAGCTCGTCTATTTGACTTTGTAGATTTCGGATTTTCACCTGCAATATCACTAGATAGGTGAACATACCAGCCCAAAATACTGCAAACCCAGCAAATAAAAAACCAATCTCTGACATCCGGTCAACTCTTTTCGGAAATATTTGTTTTTGCAATGGCTTTAAGTTTAAGAAGACGTTGGGATAATAGCTCAGTTTCGACTCCAAGCGTAATAAACCAAGCTGCCACCGAGATTACCGCTAAAACTGAGAATAACGTTACTAGTAGCATTTCGTCCGGAAGAGCAGGATTTAATTTTGCAATTATTGGCTGGGGATGTAATGTTCGCCACCAACGTACTGACATATGTATAAGAGGAATATCGAGAAATCCAATAATCGCATATATCGAACAAAAACGAGCCGATTTGTCACTATCGAGGCTGCTCGATTTTCGAGCTATTAAGTAAGCCGAGAAAATCAAGAACAGTATTAGGGTGGTGGTGATTCTAGGATCCCATTGCCAGTAGACTCCCCAGATTGGTTTTCCCCAGAGTGAGCCGGTTATTAAAGTTAACAAAGTAAATATCAGCCCTACTACCGCAGCTCCTTGTGCAGCAGAGTCCCACTTAAAATCTCGTTTTAGCAGAAACAATATGCAACATACAGCTGTGACTGTAAATGCAAAGTAGGACGCAAGAGCTGACGGAAGATGGACGTATAGCAGGCGTTGAACATCTCCTTCAATTAACTCAGTTGGTGCAGTCACCAGTGCGAGCGCCGCCATCCCGATCATCGCCACCCCAGCCACCGGGGGAAGCACTTTCCAACGTAACGCATAAATATTATTTAGAAACATAACTCTACTATCTCAGTGATCACTTCAATCGGCCAGAGGGAACATTAGCGTAGCAATTGCAGTACTCCAAATCGTGAAAAGACTTAGCAAAAGAATCCATGGAGTGGTGCTGGCTTCTTGCTGCAGGCTTGCCGAGGTGGCTTCGACCGAAGCGATCAACAATGGGACCAAAAGGGGAAGCGCTAAGACAGGAAGCAGAAGCCCTCCGTTGTTCCGATCTAAATTTATAGCAGAGAGCAGAGTCGATAAAGCTGTGTACCCGATCGTCCCGATGGTCACGATTATCAGCAGCTCAGGAGTAAAGAGGGGCTCCGAGAACAAAATTGTGGCTCCTAACAATAAACCGAACTCGATTAATAGAAGCATCAATATATTTGCCAGAGTCTTTGCGATATAGATTGTCATTGAATGAATGGGACTGATTTTTAACGCATCAAGGATGCCATTTTGGCGATCTTGTTGAAATGATTGACCGGTTGCGAAAATTCCTGAAAACAAGAAAACAGTCCAGATGACCCCCGGCAGGAGGCTACTTACTAGACCAGTAGTGAGGTTAAAAGCAAAGGAGTATAGGAGGAGCGCCGTTATCGCAAACATGCAGGCGGTGATCCAATCTGTTTTATCTCGCCACGCTTGCTTGAGGTTCGCAGTCAGGAGCTTGCCGCCAATTTGTAATTGTGAGGGTAAGTTCATAGAGCATCCTTGCCTAGACTTGTTTCTATGACCCGCCCGCCTTCGAGTCGTACAAAGCCCGTAGCCCAAGTATCCACTCGTTCCTCTCGATGTGTCGCAGCTAGCACGGTAATCGGAGTTGCCTCTTCTTCGGCTGCATTCATGAGTATCAGTTGATCAAGTATCCTCAGCCCGTCTTGGTCTAGCCCAATTTCCGGCTCGTCGAGCAGCAGTACTTTCGGTTTATGGAGGAGAGCTTTTGCGATCATTAATCGCTGCTTTTGTCCACGTGAGAATGTACCGATCATCTCGTCGCGCAAGTGCCATATTTCTACACTAGTCAACAATCTTTCAATTCGTTCGTGATTATTCGGCACCTGATATATTTTTGCGAATAATTCAAGATCTTCGATCGGTGAGAAATTTTCATAGACCATGGGTTGATGCCGAATGACGCCAATTATATTTTGCAGGGCTGTGGTTTTCTTGGAAACGTCGTGACCAAGAATTTTAGCGGAGCCCTCTGAAGATTGAAGAAGTGTTGAAAGTATAGTCAGGAGAGTTGTTTTTCCTGAGCCGTTATTCCCGAGTAAAGCAATTCTTGAACCAGGGGTAATTTGAATCGACACCTTGTTTAGTGCCGGCAGACCATCATATCGCCGAGTTAGGGAATTTGTTTCGATAGCCATATTCTGCATATTTTTTTAATTCGTTTCACTGCGCAGGCGTTTTATTAGTAGAAATATACCTGTCATGGGGATCATTATTGATCCGGCTGTCCAACTCCATAACCAAAGGTTGAATCCTCTTGGGGACAGGCTAGACCGTATTTGTGTTCCATAAGATTCTTCAAAGAAGAGGAGGATATTGTCAGGGCTGCGTCCGTCAGCCAACTGTGTCCTAATTGAATTCTTAATATCGTTGCATAGGGCTAATGCGCAGGTTGTCAGACCTTCATTAACACAAACAGGGCAACGGAGTTGATCCTCAATAGCCAATGCTTGAATTTCAATCGAAGTCTCAGGTGTTTGAGCTGAAACATTTGTGACAGCATTTAATGAGATACACATCATGAGGGTGAAAAGAAACGTGTGTTTGAACATTTTAGTCTTCATGAATTTCTCAAGATGCTGCGATCTCTCGCACTAAGACTAACTAGGACTCCTGCAATATATAAGCCTGCCCCTATCCATAACCACTGCACTAACGGCTTTATCAGGATTTGTATTTCTGCAACTTGTTTTTCATCCCAGCCCTGCGTGAATACATAGACATCTCGAATTAAATTACTGTCAATATCGACTATTGCAACTGGTTGATTGGGTGCCGAGTAAAAAAAACGCCTCCCCGGACGAAGTACATTTACTGCTTGATTATTCTCTATCAGGGTGAGTTCGGTTCCTGCTTCGATCTCGATTCCATTCTTTTCAGGCTTTTGGCCCCATAACCCCTGATACTCGAACAAATAATTTTCGAATGAGAATGACTCTCCGGGTTCGACCGTGAAGCGATTTCTGCTCTCGTAAGCAGTTGAGAAAACAATGCCGATTGCCATGATAGCCAATCCAATATGAGCGACATCCCCGCCATAGCGGCGGGGATTTTGTTTGAACGGTCGAAGCATCCGACTATAAGGACTCGATTTAATTTCAGTACTTCTAGTAACTGCCCGGTAAATTTCAAATGAGTGTATGAGTACGCCAAACACGCTCGAAAAGATCGCCAATATGTTGATGAGCCCGCTGGCTCCCAGTAACAACGCGAATACTGATACTAGTACTGCGAGACTCAGTGGGAATTTTATGTGTGCGATGTAGTTTTGTTTGAGTGTTTTTGTCCAGACCAGTGGAGCAGTGAAGGCCATAAAAAATAGCAGGATGGCAAGAAGTGGCCCGACTGTGTCTGCGAAGAATAGTGGTCCTACGACTATGCGGGCACCGTTAGCAAGTTCTGATGCGACTGGGAAAAGGGTTCCTCCGAGAATGACTAGGCCGATCGAGAGTAAGAGGAAATTATTTATTATGAGTCCGGTCTCTCTCGATAAGACCGAATCATAGTTATGTCTTACTGGCTTTTCACTGGTTCCAAGTGACAAAAGAATTGCTGGTGCAAGAAGTGATATAGCCAGCAGGCCTAGGAAGTAGGGACCAATGTCAGACTCCGCGAACGAATGAACAGATGTGATTAAGCCCGATCGTACGTTGAATGTTCCAAAAATTGCCAAAATGAATGGTAAGCAGCCGAGCATTAAATTCCAGTTATAGAACAGTCCGAGCCGTTCCTGCAGTGGCTTGCTATGAAGTAGTACTGCTAGAGGTATTAGAGGAAGAATGGCGCAATTCTCTACAGGATCCCAACCCCAGTAGCCTCCCCAACCGAGCACAGTATATGCCCACCAAGCACCTAGGAAGTTTCCAGCTGAGAGGATGAGCAGGGAAATTAAAGTCCAACGTCTCAGCGATTGTGACCATTCAGAGTTGGCAGTTCTTGAAATGATTATTCCAAGACTGATCGCAAACGGGATTGCGGTACTGGCCAACCCCAGCAATAGCATGGGCGGATGAATAAGCATTGTGGGATCAACGAGAAGTGGATTTAGCCCTATACCTTCGGTGAAGACCTGGGTCGTCAGTTCGAACGGTGAGCTGAGAAATGTGAGAGGAAAAAGAAAGGCTAATACCACGAACGCTAGGATAGTAACTGCGTTTAGCCCGCGGTACTGGAAGACTGCTGTCCGAGTGCGACTCAATAACAGTGTTCCCAGACTTATCGCCAGTGTCCAGATGAGTAGGGAGCCGGCCTGACCTGAGTATAACGATGCAATTTTATACCAAATCTCCATCTGTGTAGACGAATGTTCAACGACGTATTTGAGAGCAAATTGATCTGTAGCGAGCGAATAGGCAAGGATGGCGAGTGAAGCAACAAGGCTAATAAAAATCAGTATCACCAGATTTTGTTGTCGTCTGTAAATGACCCCAAGTTCAATCATGCTCTTGGAAGATATCCCAAGAAGCACACACAGTACGCTACTTGTAACGGACACACCTAAGGTGATGTGTCCAGCAATTCCTAGAATATTGCCTATTTCTGGCACGCCCGCTCCTAAATTGAGTATCTAAATCGTACCGTTGATTTTCTGATATGGCTTGTGCCGGATCAATCAGGCTTAACGAAATTTGAAGAAATAGAATCCTCTGGCACTGAGCCCGCAAAAAATTCATTTTCATGTTTAATTATTATTAAATCCGCGGTGATGCCGTTTGTAATGCCAACACCCTCCACGATTACAAGGGCATAAGGCCCAAATAATGTCGGTATGGTTTGGCCTACAAAATTAACATTTACTAGATCGTTCTCGTCTCCCATGATTTGAAATGATGAGACGGTGCCGCTTTCTTCGATTATTGATTGATCTACTACTCGGCCTGCAATTCGTATGCGCTGTCCTATTTTCTCTTCATTCTCTAAATATTCTATGGGTGTTAGGTAATAGCTAAGATTTGAACTCGCTGATCTAACCACTAACACACTGATGGCGGAAGCCGATACGAGTAAGACTAATATTAATGTTATTTCCGGCGTTAATTTAATACGTTTCAAATTGTTCTCACTAATTTACTTTGCTATAAACTTCCAGCTCACGTAGCAGGGTGTGTAGGGTTTGTTCAGACAACTCACCCTCATACCTTTTGAATATGCGCAAGTCTGGCGTTAACAATAGGATAGTTGGCAAACGTGTTATTCCGTAGTCAATATGAATTCTGCGCTCCTCGTCGATGAGCACTGGGAATGACACTGGAAATTGGGCGACGAATTTTTTAGCGTCAGAGGTTGGTTCCCAGATGTTAATTCCTATAAATTCATAGTTTCTATTTTTATAGGTTGGATATATTCCTTCCATCATGACGGCCTCGCGTTTGCAGGGAGCGCACCAAGAGGCCCGGAAAGATAGGAGCACATGTTGCCCACGCATCGATTCGAGTGAGAGAGTCTTTTGGGAATCAAGTTCTGTTTTTAGTATGAGGCCAGTGAAGGCTGGCGCATCTGCACCTTGTTGTTCAACTCTGTTTAATGCTGGCGTCGAACTTTTACTTTGTTGCTGAAGTCCAAAGAAAAGCAGAATGATCAGAGCAATTGCAGACAGCGTGAATAACGACGTAGAAAGTTTTAAACGAGTCAAAGTTTATCCAAGCCAGCAAGTAGCAATTTATGAAGAAAGCTATGAGTCAATGTTACCTATAATTGGATTTATATTTTGGTAACCCATTGCGTGAAGGCCTGTTAGACTATCTATCAACGTCATTTAGTGATAAAAAAGTTGCTGCGCGAGTAATTTCTTGGATGAGGGAGGTAACAATGACAGGTCGTTCGAGGCAAATTGTTTTAGTCGTAGCCTCCGTCGTTGCGGTGGCTTTCGTCTCATGGCTTATTTTTATAGCATTTGACGGTGCGACAATTGACAAACGAATGAGCACACTCAATCCTCTTTCAGACCAAGCTCAGTCTTATCACGACGTATACGTGCTTGTTTGGTGGCTGTCAGGAGCGGTGTTCGTGGTCATTATGGCCGCAACCCTCATATTGAGTATTCTTTACCGAGAGCGCCCTGGAGTAGAGCCAAGGCGTGATATCCATGGCAATACACGATTAGAAATTTTGTGGACGATTATCCCAATTGTGATTGTGCTTATCATGGTCGTCCCTACTTTTGAAGCTGTGCTATCAGTTGAAGGTGATGCCGAGGAGGGTGCTCTGGAGGTTACCGCGACTGGTCACCAGTGGTGGTTCGAATTTACTTATCATGATTCGGATGGAAATGAACTTTTCAGAACAGCAAATGAGATGCATGTTCCAGTAGAGAAGGCAGTGAACGTAAGTTTGGTATCAAACGATGTTATCCATGCGTTTTGGGTTCCGGCTTTGTTTGGTAAAAAAGACATGATGCCAGGCCATAACAACCGACTATGGTTTAAGAGCAAACCGGGTACGGAAGGTATGCACTACGGCCAATGTGTCGAATATTGCGGTGACTCCCATGCCAATATGCGGTTTAGGATTTTTGTTGAATCAGCGGCTGACTATGATGCTTGGGTTGCTAATCAAATTGCAAAAGCCAAGTGGTCTGATGATGAGTTAGTCAGTGCTGGTCGTGAGGTTTTTGTTGCCAAAGCATGTAACTCTTGTCATCAGGTTGAGTACAGCAAATCGGATGCGCCGGACTGGCTTGTTCCGCCAACTGTCGCAGCTATAGGGCCGAATCTATCTCATTTAGCTAGTAGAACGACTATCGCGTCAGCCCTGCTTGATAGAGATGAATCTAGTCTTCGAGCTTGGCTAAAGAACCCTCCTGCTATTAAGCCGGGGTCGCGAATGCCAAACCTTGAACTTACTGATGATGAGATAACTAAGTTAATTGCAATGTTAGATAGTCTTGAATAACGGCATTTGGAGATTTATAAAAATGCTTGTGCTTTCTGAAGGAGAGGATCGTTAAATGGCTACAGCTACTGACGGTGTAGGGGCGGTTCAGGCTGAACAATCTAAAGTCTGGGAGTGGTTGACCACAGTTGATCACAAAAAAATCGGAACGATGTATGGGATCACTGGTTTTACCTATTTTCTGATTTCTGGTTTGACTGCATTAGCCATACGGACCCAGTTAGCTGTGCCAAACGGAAACGTTTTGAGTGCTGAACTCTATAATCAATTTTTCACGATGCATGCCTTAATGATGATCTTCCTGGCAATCATGCCTATGGGTGCGTCATTTTTCAACTACTTTATACCTCTCCAAATTGGTGCCCGAGATGTAGCGTTTCCTAGACTTAACGCTCTTTCATATTGGGTATTTTTATCTGGTTCACTTATTCTCTTCTCGTCTTTCTTTTTGGGTGGCGCACCCGATGCGGGTTGGTTTGCATATGCGCCTTTAACTGAGTCGAAATACTCTGTGGGCCCCGGTCTTGATTTTTACACGGTCGGTTTGATTATTCTGGGTTTGTCTTCGCTGATGGCTTCTCTGAATTTTGCAGTAACGATACTTAATATGCGTGCTCCTGGAATGACCATGATGCGACTTCCTGTGTATATGTGGATGACCTTGGTAGTGTCCTTCCTTCTTATTCTTTCGCTTCCCATTGTTACGGTTGCCTTAGTAATGCTTTATTTCGATCGAAACTTTACAACTAATTTCTTCACTCCTGAAACGGGTGGCGATCCGATCCTATGGCAACATCTTTTTTGGTTATTTGGTCATCCGGAAGTGTATGTTTTGATATTGCCGTCCATGGGGATTGTGTCAGAAGTAATCCCAGTGTTTTCTAGGAAACCCCTATTTGGCTATGCTGCGATTGTTTTTGCAGGAGCGTCGATTGGTGTTCTGGGCTTCGGTGTATGGGCACATCACATGTTCACTACCGGTCTTGGAACGGTTCCAGCGTTGGTATTTAGCGCTACAACGATGGGTATTGGAGTTCCGACGGGAGTTAAGATATTCAACTGGCTCTCGACCATGTATGGGGGAAGTATTAGGTTTACGACCTCGATGTATTTTGCAGTTGCATTCATCGCCTTATTTACTATTGGTGGAATTTCAGGTGTGATGCATGCGGGTCCTGCTGTGGATTCGCAACATCAGGATACATACTTTGTAGTGGCTCACATACATTATGTACTGTTTGGTGGGGCCATCATGGGTATATTCTCTGGTATTTTCTACTGGTGGCCCAAAATGACAGGACGATTCCTGAGTGAAGTTAGTGGAAAATGGTCGTTCTGGGTGATGTTTGCAGGAATGAATTTGACATTTTTCCCGATGCACTTTTTAGGTGTGTCCGGAATGCCACGAAGAATTTATACATATGATGAGGGTTTTGGTTGGTCCGATTGGAACATGGTTGCCACGATCGGGTCGTATCTTATCGGAGTCAGTGTTCTGATATTTTTGGTGAACGTCTATCGAACTATGCGTCAGCCGGCTACAGCTTCGGATAATCCTTGGGATGCGCCTACTCTTGAGTGGGCGACTACGAGCCCGCCACCTGAGCACGATTTCGATGTAGTCCCGGAAGTTCACTCTTCCATGCCACTTTGGACTAACAGAGAAATGGGAATCACAACTCCGGAAGCACCCGAGGGACTACATATTCATTTGCCTCCCTCTTCATATATGCCTCTGATTCTAGCGATCGGAGTTGGACTAATTGGTGTGGGGTTGTTGTCGCATCTAGCTCTTGTGGGAATTGGAGTAGCGATTGCGACCTATGGTGTTTGGGGCTGGGCGATTGAGCCTACCGATTAGTAGTTAGAAAGACTGTTTCTTTTCGAAGGATGACTGGGAGTTAAGGAGAATCCATGAGCGCAGCAACACACGAAACTGAGCATCATACCAGTTTGGGAGTCGACAATCGTAAATTGTTGATGTGGATATTCTTAGCTTCTGAATGCCTTTTTTTTGGTAGCCTTCTTTCAACATACTTGGTTTTTAAGGGCGAATCTCTGAGTGGCCCTGGAACAGATATATTTGCATTTGAAATAACATCAATTTCGACGTTTGTATTGTTAATGAGCAGCTTATCGATGGTACTGGCCGTTTATGGTGCGCAGCATGGCCAGCTTGGACTCATGAAATTGATGCTGCTTTGCACTATTTTGCTTGGATTGGTGTTTTTAGGTTTTCAGGTATATGAGTTCAAGACATTTGCGTCGGAGGGATTAACCCTTTCAACGAATCAGTTTGGTGCTTCATTTTATATATTGACTGGATTTCACGGCTGTCACGTTGGTGTAGGTGTGTTGTATTTATCTTCTCTACTTATATCTTCGGTGAGGCGTAATGGAATCGGAAAAGAGACGCCGCTTTATATTGATATTGGCGGCTTGTATTGGCACTTTGTTGATATAGTTTGGATCGTACTATTTACGGTAGTTTATTTAATTCCTGCATATTAGTAGTAAAATGTTGTTGAAAGTTTTAGGTGAAGGAGCGACTGCACATGGCTGAGATGGACGCTGTTCATGATGCTCACGACGAGCATCCTACTACAACAATTCGTGAGTATCTAATTATAGGACTTGTACTGAGTGTAATTACAGCGGTTGAACTTGTAATGTCGCTCTATGAGGATGAATTGGGTGTCGTACTTATTCCCGGATTGTTAATATTTTCAGCTATTAAGTTTGTAATCGTCGTAGGAATGTTTATGCATTTGAGATTTGATTCAATCCGTTTTACTCAGATATTTGCATTCGGATTTATACTTGCGACAGCTTTGCTGATTGCTGTGGTCGTTTTATTTGCGTACGATGCGACTGATGCGATCGGTGGCGGGTTTATTGGTGATCCAATTGAACACCACTAATTCAGTTGGTGTGAATTCCTTTGTACATACGTTCATTTCATAGGTCAATCTCACACCCATGATTTCAGTCGTCGCTGAGCGACTACCTTTCTCATTACCTGGTCATGCGGGTGTTAGCCACGACTCTTCTGATCCGTGGTTTTCGCATTGGAATGTTGACCCCGAGATTCTCATCCCATTTATGGTACTTACGTTTCTCTATTTGCGCGGTTTAAGAGGTTGGACGGATCGATCTCGTGAACATCCAACTTGGAAGACCATCTGCTATTTTGCGGGATGGGGTGTATTACTTTTAGCAGTTGAGTCTCCGATCGATTTCTTGGCAGAGCGTCATTTTTTTATTCACATGATTCAACATGAATTACTCATTATGGTGGGTATGCCACTCACTCTGCTTGGTGCTCCGGTTACTCCGGTGAGCCGAGGTTTACCGGGTCGCATTCGTAAGCTACTGGTATCACCTGTATTTAGGTCGAAAATATTTCGTATTTTACGAAATATTGCACTGACTCCAATAGTCGCTGGAATCGCTGTCAACGTTGTCATAATTATTTGGCATGTGCCGGGCTTATATAACCAGGTTTTGTTCAATAGTTTTATTCATCGTTTTCAGCATGTCAGTTTTCTGATAGTGGCGTGGCTTTTTTGGTGGAATATTATTGACCCGAAACCTCTAAGTTCTCGGATGGGTATGCCGCTGCGGGCAATTTTTATATTTTTGACAGGGATGCCAAAACATGTTGTGGGTGCATTTCTAGTTTTTTCGACTACTTTTTTTTATACCGGCTATCTAGAGTTTCAGCCGGTATTCAACAGCATAGATAGATCAACTGATCAGTTACTCGGTGGGATGATTATGTGGGTAGGCGCGTTGAGTATTCACTTAACTGCTATGGGCATCGTATTTTTTATCTGGATGCAGAGACAACGAAAAGAGCAAGATGCATATCTCAGCGAACTGCGCAAATCTCATTGACGCAGTTCGTTGTGATACTTAGGATATATCCTACCTAGTTTGTTTGCGTATAATATACGCAAAGTAACTATGGAATAATAACTGCAGGGGACTATATGTCGTCACTACGGATTTCTCTCGCTCAAATCAATACTACTGTAGGAGATTTTTCGGGTAATTCTGCATTGATTCTTGAGATGGCACAGGAAGCTGCGAGTCTGGGTGCGGATATAGTTGCCTTTCCTGAGCTTGCAATTTGCGGATATCCACCGGAGGATCTCTTACTTCGATCTTCCTTTATTGAAGAGTCACGCATCGCTTTAGAAAAGTTAGCTGTGGATGCCAGAGAACTTCCTCCGCTAATAGTTGGTTCTCTTGATTTTGATCGACATTTATATAACAGTGCATCAATTTTGCATGGAGGTCGAATAACGGCTGATTATCACAAGCAAAAACTTCCAAATTACGGCGTGTTCGATGAGCAGCGTTACTTCCAGCCTGGAAAGTCAGTTCTGCTATGCCGTATTAAGGGTGTGGATATCGGAATAAACATCTGCGAAGATATTTGGTATCCGGATGGACCCATATCTGATGCAGCACTAGCTGGTGCCCAGCTCATAATAAATATTAACGCCTCACCATTTTCAAAAAATCGCTCATCTGATCGCCAGAGAATGATATCGACTCGAGCAGCAGATCATACGGTTGCGATAGCCTACGTGAATCAAGTGGGCGGGCAAGATGAACTTGTATTTGATGGAAATTCATTTATTTCCTTGGCAGATGGACAAATACAAAATCATGCGCCATCTTTTGAAAATTTTCTTTTAACGAGTGACATCGAATTCGAAGATGTTCTGCAGCGGCAATTGCATGATTCTCGATTGCGACAGATGCGAAGCACTCGGGGTAATGAAAATTCTTTGGAGATTGAACAAGTGGATTTGGCGCTTGTTCCCTTTGAGAAGCCTGATATCTCCAATGTGGTGACGAACGCTCCAATTTCCACAGAAGAGGAGGTCTACCGTGCGTTGGTAACGGGGACGCGAGATTATTTGCATAAAACTGGATTTGAACATGCCTTTATTGCTCTATCGGGCGGAATTGACTCTGCTTTAGTGGGCGCTATTGCGGTGGATGCCCTTGGCCCAACAAACGTGACAGGTGTTTCCATGCCGTCACGATATTCCTCTGATGGCTCCGTGACTGATGCTGAGGATCTTGCCAGTCGCCTAGGTATCGAGTTGTTGTCTCTTCCGATTGAAGGAGTACATGCTTCAGTTCTTGATTCATTGTTACCGGAGTTCGCCCGATCAGAAAATCCAGACGCTGGGGTGGCTGGAGAAAATGTGCAATCAAGAATTCGTGGAATGTTGATGATGGCTCTTTCAAATCATCGACCAAAGTCGATGGTCCTTACGACAGGAAATAAGAGTGAATATGCATGTGGATATGCAACGTTGTATGGCGATATGGTCGGTGGATTTGCGGTGATTAAGGACGTACCAAAGACTCTGGTGTGGGAATTATCGCGCTGGAGGAATAGCAATGGTGAGGTGATTCCTGAAAATTCAATTACGAAGGCACCTTCTGCTGAATTACGTCCTGATCAACTGGATTCGGATTCGCTACCTGAATATGATGTCCTCGACCCAATCATCGAACTTTATGTGGAGGATGATCTTTCTTTTGAATCGATTGTTTCAAAAGGATTCGACGAGAAATTAGTGCGTCGCGTAATCGGTATGGTGAATCGAAACGAGTATAAGAGACGTCAGTCTCCGCCCGGAGTGAAGATAACCACCCGAGCTTTTGGCAGAGATAGGCGACTACCTATGGCTACTCGGTACTCTGGCGTGTAGTCTTTTTATTTTTCGGTATCGACAATTGACACCATCGCGTGCGCCGCGGCTACGTCGTGGACTCTAATAATATTGGCACCTTTGAGAACAGCAAGGGCATTAAACGCCAGAGTTGCACTGAGTAGTTCGGCTGTGTCCTGACTGTCTCCCTGCATCATAAGTTCTGAAAGAAATCCTTTTCGGGAGGCGGATACAAGAATTGGTCTATTCAGTGTCTGTAATCGTGGAAGTGTCCGTAAGAGGGTGAGGTTATCACTTGCGGATTTTCCAAACCCAAATCCCGGATCTATCCAAGCCTGTTGTCCAGTGTTGCGTTCAAATAACGTGACTGAACTCTTAAGAAAATCAAAGACTTCAGTCTCGATATCCTCATATTTTTGGCTGACTTCGCGGTGTAATTTTGGTAGGCCTCTCATGTGCATGATGCAAATTGGAAGACCAAAATCTTTTGCCACTTGATGCATTTCTAAGTTTTGTGCACCACTCACATCGTTAATCAGGTGGAGTCCTGCCGAGGCGACGCCTTTTACAACCGACGGAGTCCAAGTATCGATTGATGTAATTATTCCCTCTTGTGAAAGTGCTTCGACGACTGGATAGATGCGACTGACTTCTTCTTCTGGCGAAATTGAGTAGGCTTTAGTTGCGGTTGAGTGGGCACCGATATCAATTATATCTGCGCCATCTTGCGTCATTTTGATAGCACGCCTGATAGCTTCATCTGACCTCACCCTCGAAAATGCAATTGGGGAGTCATTCGAAACGTTTATTATGCCCATGACAGCTGTTCGTTGACTTAGATCAAGAGTTTGGTTGTGAAATCGGATCAACATTTCTTTAGTCTAGGGCGTCCTAGGTTTAGACTGTTTTTATGACGTTACCTGACACTGCGTTATCGGATGACGAGGCTCGCCTAGTTCTAGAAGGAGGCTCTCGGCTACTTACCGCTGATTTGCCGACCCCACCAGATATTACACCGTCTACCGATTCTGATTGTTTTGAAGGACTCAGATTGAAATTTGCCGAATCATTATCAGTGAGTCAGCAACGTGTTGTCTTATTTGATAGCTATGAGAGAGCAGGCCAAGCTGCTCTTGAGAATATGCGACTGGCGTCGCCACAGTCGACCGGCCAGATACTGGGACCAACAATTGGAGCGTCAGCACTAGTAACTCTATGCAACAAGAGAAAATTAGAGTATTTTGCAGTCGATATTGAGCCTGACAGCTTAGGCATTTCTCCTCGTGGTATTGCCCAGGCGGTCGAGTCCGCGTCCACAGATATTGTAGGTGTCATTATTGGTCATCCTTTTGGACATCCGGCTAATATGACTGTGCTAAGTCAAATGCTTTCCGGTTATAATTTGCCTTTTGTCCAAGAATGTTCAGAGAGTTTCTTAAGTAGTAATCATGATGCTCTTATTGGGACAACAGGGATTGCTTCAATTTTTTCAGTCAGAGAGTCCTTGTCGCTTTTTCATAACGTCAGTGGTAATTTGTCACCCACCATCGTGGTCTTTGGTGATGATCAAGATGACGAATTCATAAGAGTTGCAATGGATGCGACTCGCGTAAATTGTCCTGAAGACGTAATGCGAATTTTTTTGGGAGCAATGGGATCTATAGAAAATCGAATAGAGCATCGTCGCAGACTTGCTTGGGAATTGAACTTTAGGCTACGTGGCGTTGCCTCTATAGCGAAGATGTCACATGCCCGAAAAATTAAGCATAATTATTCAAATTTTGTCCTTAGGATTCGCGGGCCCGGTTGGCGGAAAGGCGTATCGGATTCCATCTTGGCTCTTAACGAAGAAGGTGTTGCTTTTAAAATAGCAGTCGAACCTCCTTACTATGACGGGTATGAAGATTTTTCGTCCGGCCGATTCCCGGTTACCGATAGAATTGTGAGAGACTCTATATCGCTGAGATTGCATGAAGGTCTACATGAACAGCATATCGACATCGTCGGCAAAATATTAAGAAAGGTCGCGTTATGGGCGTCCAAGGATTAGTGGTAGACACATTCGGGAATAATTGATAGATATGGCGAATTTACCAGATCCGGCCTTGGTTGCTGTTCAGTTCTCAGATTCATCTGTCCGAGTAGTGTTGGCGGATAAATTACAGACAGCTGTTTATGATCAGTCCTTTGAGATTCGAGAAATGCTAGACCAAGACCAATGGGCTTGGGATGTCGGTGGATATATCGCTACCACTTTTGCACTAGAAGGTAAAAAAAGATCGGCTGCCGCAATCGCAGTTTGTTGTCCAGGTTTTGTTGATGAATCGTCAGGTCGATTGATTGCATCACGTAGTAATCCGATATGGAATGACCTAGATGTTGTGGGTCAACTTCGAGCACATTTCGACGTACCAATTATGGCAGCCGATGAATTACGGGCAGCTCTCCGAGCAGAGATGTCTGCAATGGACACCCCCGATGAAGAGAGTACGTTTTATCTGAGACTTGATGAGAGTTGTAGTGCTGTCACGGCTTATTCCACTTCGAGGGTTATTTTTGGGGGTGCCGAGTCATATGAGGTTTCCCGTACGCTCTCGATCCTTCCAGAAGTTATCGAGAAAGACTCAGCGGTTTATGCATCGCTATCGATTAATCTTTCAGAGGCATTGGCCTACACTCGCCCTACAGTAATATTTATTGAGACAGATGCTGGTCACTTTGAACCGATTAAGCAAGCACTAGATAACCTCTGCGAGTCACTCGAATTGTCGGCGAAAATTGTGCTTGCGAAAGACGATCCGGACAAGCTAATTCACGGAACTATATATTTAGCGTCAAATTTAGCTCTCGAAAATCGACTTTACTGATTCAGATAAAACTTAATTGATATTGACTAAATAGTGGTTAATGGTAATTGACTAGTTTCGGTTTTCGGCTGAATGATTTACGATACCTCTAGAAATTATTCACAATCGAGCTGACTTAGTTTATGGGGTGGGAATTATGACTGATAAGAATACGAGTACTGATTTCGAAGTAGTGATTGTAGGCGCCGGATTTGCGGGCCTCTACATGCTTCATAAAATGCATGAGGCTGGCCGTACAGCAAGGGTTTATGAGGCTGGTACTGGTGTCGGTGGCACGTGGTATTGGAATCGCTATCCTGGGGCGCGGGTTGATATTCAGAGCGTCGAATATTCGTATTCCTTTTCGGAAGAGCTTCAGCAGGAATGGGAGTGGCCAGAAAAATATTCGGCTCAGCCAGATATCTTGAAGTACGCAAATCACGTAGCAGATCGATTTGATTTAAGGAAAGATATTCAATTCGAAACCCGAGTTGAGAGTGCTATTTTTGACGAAGAAACAAATTCATGGAATGTCACGACGGATCAGGGTGATTCGGTAAAGGCCCAATTCTTCGTCATGGCGACTGGATGTCTTTCTGCTGCAAATAAGCCTGATATACCAGGTCGAGATAATTTTGCAGGCGATACTTATTTCACAGCGACTTGGCCAAAAGAGGGCGTGGATTTTGCAGGGAAAAGAGTTGGTTTGATTGGTACGGGTTCGTCAGCAGTGCAGTCAACGCCGGTTGTGGCTGAGGAAGCAGAATCACTGACTGTATATCAGCGAACGGCAAGTTATTCGTTACCTTCGAACAACACACCGACTGATCCTGAATTCGTAGCTGAAATTAAAGCAAACTATGCCGACTTCCGTGCGGCTAATCGGAAGATGATGGCTGGTACCGGAGCTCAATACGCAGCCATGCTGCACGATCCGATACTGACCTACAGCAGTGAAGAGCAGGATCGTCTTCTCGAGGCCGCTTGGGATAAGGGCGGATTTACTTTCGCGTCAGTTTTTCCTGATGTTGTGACTGATTATGATGCGAATGAAGTTGCTGCTAATTTTGCCCGAAAGAAGATAGCCGAGATTGTTGAAGATGAAGCTACGGCAAAATTGTTAATGCCTGACATCGTAATTGGATGCAAACGGATGATTATAGACTCGGGATATTACGAGACCTTCAATAGGCCCAATGTGGATCTTGTTGATATAAAAAGCAATCCAATAGATGAAATTACAGAGAGCGGAATTCGAGTGGGTGATGATCATCGAGAATTTGATGTGATCATTTTTGCCACTGGATTTGATGCGATGACTGGGTCGATCTTGAATGTTGATATTAGAGGTCGTGGGGGAGAGAGTATTCGAGACGCATGGCATGCTGGACCTAGAACATATCTTGGACTTACAACTGTTGGCTTCCCAAACATGTTCGTTGTCACAGGACCAGGGAGCCCATCAGTGTTAACCAACATGATTGTATCTATTGAACAGCATGTTGAGTGGATTGATGAGTGTATTAATTACATGGACAACAATGAATTTTCAACGATTGATGCCAGTTTGCCTGCTCAAGATGCTTGGGTGGATCACGTTAATAAAGAGGCTGAGAATACGCTTAGGACTGATCCTAATTGTAATTCTTGGTATCTCGGCGCAAATGTTGAGGGGAAAACCAGAGTGTTTATGCCTTTAGCAGGCTTCCCAGCTTATAAGAAGAAATGTGATGAAGTTGTTGCAGCGGGTTACGAAGGATTCAGCCTGGTTTGACGGCTATAGCTTCGCCGACTGTTTATTAGCCAAGGCAATTGCCGAAAATGATTCGGTAATTGAACTTGCCCTGTCAGCATCGTTGATTAGTGGAGCGGCTAATACTTCTCCGCAGCCCTCACTGATGTAGGAAACTAATTTTTCAGCCACTTCGTCCTCAGTTCCTGAGATAACCAAATCATCTAGGAGCTCATCAGGATAAGGATTACCCGCTATTTCAAACCCGGCTTCTTGGAACATCGCCTGATAGAAGGGAATTTCGCTGTACCGAGCGAGCTGCTCTTGAGCAAGATGTCTTGCCACCGAGCGATCACTACTCACGGCTATAGGTACATGAGCGATTAACGGTATTCTTTTATCTCTGTTGGCACTCTCCGCACCTCTATTGAGCGCAGGTAAAGCCTGCTCAATGAGGTAGGTTTTGGGACACATCCAAGATATAGCACCATCAGTCAATTCTCCACATAATGAGAAAGATTTTTGTCTAAGGGCGGATGCTAGGATTTCAACATTAATAGGTGATTTGATTGAGGTTCTTAAAGTCACCTGTTCACCTTCAAAATCTACAGTTCCATTGGCAAAAAGAGTTTTTAGCGATGTCAAATACTCTCTAAGATGCGTAAGTGGTTTATGCCATTGTGCTCCAATTGAACGAGTCATCATAGGTTTGTGTGAAGGACCCAATCCGAGTCTCAGTCTGCCTGGCGTCAGTTCTTCAAGTGCCACAGTTTGTTGCGCAATTGCAAGAGGATGTCGAGGCCATGTGGGAATGATGGCTGTTCCTCCAGCAATTTGTTTTGTTTGACTAAGCGCGGCACCTAGCGCAGTTAACGGATCTCCACCACCTGCTCCACCTATTGTCGCCCATGCAGTAGGGATTCCAAATTCTTCAGCTTCTGTAATCTGTGCGCAAAAATCGAGAGCACTACTTGCGCCAATTCCAACACCAATCTCATTCCAAGTCATTATCTGCTCGATTCTAAATAGATTTTTGGTCGTGTACTGCCGCTAGTATAGAGTCATGTCCAGAGATGTGGGTATTTCGTCCGATGGATCTCGATGAGTGACTGTATTTTTTGTTCGTGGATATCCAACTTGCAAAGCATGACTACGGCGTCTTCATGATTGTCCTTATAGTAATTTTTTAATTCTCCAATTTTCTCAAAAGCAAATTTTTCGTAGAGTAGTTGCGCAGACAGATTGGACTTCCTGACTTCGAGGACAATTTTAGGAAGCAGTGCTGCGTTGGCTTGATCTACGACATCAAACATTAGCCGCTCTCCCATTCCTGACCTGCGGTAATTCGGGTGGATAGCTATGCTCACTAGATGTAGTTGATCGACCATGAACCAAACTCCGCTGTACCCAAAGATATTCTGTGCTCTCCTTTTGTTTTGGCTTTTGTGTTCGAGTGCAACTCTGTATTGTGCAAAACCATTTTCAAGCTCAGTTTCAAAGACCCTCTGTGGCCAGGCATCTTCAAATGCAACGGACTCAAGTTTTTTGACAGCCGCAATATCAGTTACTGCCATGTCGCGAATTGTTAGTAAAGTGTCAAATTTATTCATATTTCATTTTCCTGATAAAAAGTAGCAACTGATATTGACTTTAATGTGGTTATTTAATTTTCACTTCTTTTTAGTAACCGTTTGAATGGGACATTGAGCAGAGTCATTGCGACCGCACCGGCGAGAAGGACCGTTGCCTGAATGAGTAAATGCGAGCCGATTGCGAGTCCAGCGGCTTCGGTTTCTTCTAGTCCGATCACCACGAATACTGCTGTAACTGCAATTTCATACGGGCCGATATCCCATGGAGTCAGTGGAATCGAGACAATTACGTTGGCCGCCATCATAAGTATTAGTGTTTCGGATATTGATAGACTAAGGCCAAAGGCGTAGGCGATACACCAGTAGACTAGTGCCTCAACGGCCCATGCACACAAAGCCACAAGTACGATTAAACTGGCATTTTTATTATCTCTAAGCGGCCTGAGTCCATCTAGAACAGAATACTGAATCGCGCGCGCTCGTTTTTTTAGATTCGTGGGCAACCATTCAAGTGTTCGAATATCTTCGGCCCTAGCAACTTCTGAAGCTCTCGAAAGCATCAAAACTACACCAAAAATAGTCAAACCGAAGAAGACAAGTCCGACAGATAGATTACGTATTTCTGCGGGTAGTCCTGCGGTGAGGATTGTGACCAGGAGGAATATTGCAAATATCAATGCATCAAGAGCGCTTTCGAGGACGAATACGCCGCTAGCAAGAGTACCTCGCGGAATACCAAACCTTCTACTTGGTAACTCTACACGTAATAGATCTCCTGCCCGAAGTGGTAGAAGTGCATTGGCACTATTGGAAATGAGAAATACACCAATCAAGTAGCCTGGTGTTACCTGTTCTTGTTGTCTGACAAACATCCACCATCGAAATCCATGGACAATTTTCGATATCACAAAGAGGAATGAGGCGATAAGAGCCCATCTGATGTTGATTGTGCCAACGTACGCGAGGGAGTCTTTTAGATCGATGCGTGATGCGAAGATCAAAATCACTGTAACAGTGAAAATAAGTTGCACGGTCCAGCGGCTATATTGATTCTTGAATAAGTCCTTCACCATGGACATATGCCACCAAACATTATCTAGCATCAATATCTGCAGATGCTAACTGCATTTGGTTAAAAGTTTAACTCTCGGGAGTTCAAAGCGAACGATTCTGTTGTGAAGTGAATTTGTTTCTGGCTGACACATTCCTCTATATTTGTTTTGTAAATAATCGAGTTCATAATCTATTTGACTTTAGTTTTATTTCACAGGATGTTCTTAAAGATTACAGACCCAGCCGGACAGAACGATATATTGTGAGTGAATCTGTTAGGAAAATCTTACGTATATCTCATCTTAATGAGAGAATTTTTATTGTCCGTATTTCTTTAAGACTTTATAAATAAATTAACGAAATTCTCACACATCGGAGAGAAAGTGTGAGAATTATTTTTTTGTGTAATGAAAGGGAGTATGACTTGGGGTTACTTTTATTTAGGCAGAATATATTGTTTTTATTCACGATTAGCATAGGTATTGGACTCATGTTTTCGCTATCAGCTTGTGGCTCAGATTCCACCGATTCTAACAGCATGATGGAAGAAGCCACTGTATCTGCAACACAACAGGTTGCCACTGTTGCCGCAACTGCAGCGGCAGCCACCTCGAGTCCAACAGAATCTGCCATGCCTGATGCTTATTATCCTAAGACAGTAAAGGATCTATTAGACCGTGATGTCGACATAACTGTGATGCCTGAGCGGATTGTGGCACTCAGTCCGTCAGCTCTCGAGTATTTATACGCTCTGGGCGGGGTAGCAGTGGGTCGCCCATCTTCTGCTCGTCACCCTGAGTCAGCTATGGCTGTTGAAGCAGTAGGAACGTCGTATGCACCAAACTTTGAATCAGTTTTGGGATTGAATCCAGATTTGATCATTGCTGATTCAGTGATTCATGCTCAACCTAGATTTCTTGAGCAATTCAAAGGTCTGCCGGCGCCGGTATTCTTGGCGGGTGCAGCGTCTTACGGGGATGTTCTGAAAGCATTGGAACATTTAGGTCTGGTATTAGATAGAAGCGATGAGGCTGAGGACGAAATTGCGAGAATAGAAACGGCTATGGAAACTGCTAAATCAGTCTTGACACCGGGCGCGAGCGCCATCGTTGTGATTGCTGACAGAGACAACACACTCTATGCAGCGAAGAATACTTCATTTGCTGGTGATGTCATGGATGAGCTTGGAGTGGTGAATCCAGCCTCAGATCTTCCTGATGCCGGACCTTTTCCAGGATTTAGCACCGCGTCGATCGAAACACTTCTTAGATGGAACCCAGATTTTATTTTCACGATAACGCCAGCACCTGAACCGGCTCCTCGCTTAAGTACTTTACTTCCCAGTATTCCACCTATGCGTGGTCTAAGTGCAGTTCAGTCCGGGAGTATATTGGAACTTCCACTAGAATTAGCATTGCAGGCGCCTGGGCCTCGGGTCGATGAATTATTGAAATTGATTTCGGAGTCTTTGGCTCAGTAGAACGGATAGTTGCTGAAAATTATCAGTGTTGATCTCATGGAATTCGTGAAGTCTACGGTTGTCAGAAACTTTTTGTTCCTGTTGTCGCTCGTATTGCTGGCTTTTTTATTCAGTTTGCAATTTGGGACCAGCTATTTCAGTCCAAGTGAGGTGATAAAGGGCTTAAGCACGGCTGATTCTGGAATCGATCGGACAATAATCTGGGAAATCAGATTACCAAGATCTTTGTCTGCGGCACTAGTAGGAGCTGGTCTGGGACTTGCTGGGGCAATGCTGCAGGTGACGACGCGGAACCCTTTGGCTGATCCAGCGATTTTAGGAATTAGTGCGTTGGCAGGTCTTGCGCTGGCTCTTGTGGTAGTGGTTTTTCCGTTGGTTAACTCCTATATTCGAGGACTGGCTTGTATTGCAGGTGGGGTCACTGGTGGGGCATTGATATTGTTTTTATCGAGAGGCTTTGTGTCGCCATTGCGAATCACGATTGTTGGAGTTGCTGTTGGCGCTTTTGCATCTGCTTGTATTATCGGTCTAATTACGGGCTCACGTGTTGTGTTGGACTTAGCTCTCGGCTTCCTTGCGGGTGGCTTATATGGCGCTGGTTGGGAAGACGCATTTTGGTGGCTTGTATTTCTCCCATTGATGGGTTTGGGAATTATAGGCTTAGCCAATCGTTTGGATAATTTGACTCTGGGTGATGAGATAGCAATTAACTTAGGAGAGAATCCTGATCGTACTCGTGCGGCGGCCGTTCTCTTTAGCGGTTTGATGACGGGGATAGCTGTTTCAATTTCGGGCTTAGTTTCGTTCGTTGGCCTGGCTTCTCCACATATTGCACGAGCGATTGTTGGTCGTGGATCTTTAAACCTCTTTCTCGGCTCGATTTTGGTTGGAATTATTGTCATGCTTGCCGCCGATACAGTCGCGCGAGTGGTAATTCGCCCCTCAGAACTCCCTGCTGGAATACTAACTGCATTCGTCGGCGCACCTATCTTAATTTACCTAGTGAGATCTAAATTGTCATGAATAGTGAACCGATAATCGCTTGTAATAACTTAACTCTTGGGTATAAAGATACGGTCGTTATAAATTCTATCAACCTGGAAGTGCGTTCTGGTGAACTTGTGTCGTTGCTGGGCCCTAACGCAAGTGGTAAGAGTACTTTATTACGTGGACTGAGCGGAATTCGATCTATTGATTCGGGCGAACTGAGTTTCTGTGGCCAAGCAATTTCCTCGATGACCGCTAGAGAACTTGCGAAGCATGTTGCTTTTCTTCCTCAATTTCCGTCTCAAGATTTAGATTTAACCGTGCGAGAGCTAGTTAGTAGAGGACGTTCGCCTTATCTGTCACGCTTTACGGTAACGGACTCAGACAACACTAAATTTGAAGTAGATCGTGCGATCAAATTAGTTGGACTGGAGGAGCTTGCTGAACGCATGCTAGGTTCACTTTCAGGTGGTGAAGCTCAGAGAGCGTGGATTGCCTTTGCACTTGTTAGGAATCCGAAGATATTAATGCTTGACGAACCAACCAGCCATCTCGATATTAGTTATCAGCGTGACCTGATGCGATTGCTGAAAGAACTCTGTCTGGATGGACTAGCTGTCGTCATAGTCCTGCATGATGTGTCTTTGGCCTTGGCTTATTCTGATCGAGTGGTCGGTTTAGACCAAGGCAAGATCATGTTCGATGGTGACGTTTTTAACGATCCGGAACCAGCTATTCAAACATTAAGCAAGCTATTTAGAATGAATTTGCTTTCGATACCGAGCTCTACGGGAAGGGCGCTGGTTGCACCTGATTGGATTAATCCAGAAGATTAGGGGATGAATTAAAGGAGCTTGGGTGCAGCAGCAGTTTTCCTCCCGTAATCAGGGTTCTATTATTCGCTCGTTAAGGCTGCTAGGACCCGCGGCGGTTAATGTATCTGCCCACGAGTGGATTACTCCAATTGTGGCTGCGTTTATGGCCCGTTCATTTAATCCAGAGGAGGCCGTTGCTGGCTATGCCCTCGCACTCTCGCTAGCGTTTTTTTTGACACTTCCAAGACTTCGCATACAGGCGCTCACACTGGTATTTGTGGAGGATAATCAATCGTGGCGGGCAGTAGCGATATTCACGCTGATTTGTGCCGGAGTGGTAGTAGCAATAACTACTATAGTGGCGTTTACTCCTCTTAGTTCAATTATCTTCCTTGATTTATTCAGGATCGATAAATCACTTGCTGACGAAGCGATGGCCGCTCTTAAAGTACTTACCTTGTGGGGATTGTTTTCGGTAATTCGAGGCCATTTGTATGGAGTTGCTCTGCGATTTGAAAGAGCTAGTCTACTGTGGCTGGGTGCGGCGACAGGTCTTGCGACCGCGACTCTAGTAAGTCTCTTTTTGTATAACTTTTTCCCGGAATTTAATTCTAGAATTGGAGCGATCGCGGTTACGTCCGCGGTGACACTTGAATGTGCAGTGGCATCAATCGGCCTGCTGGTGCGGCGCAAGCCTGAGTTGAAGATTGCACGTGTTCGACCTACCCAAAAGCGAATAATGCGCTTTTTCATCCCGTTGTTATTCGCAGCACTACTTCCTTCTCTAACCTTTCCCTTAATAAACTTTGCCATGGCCCGTAGCATTAACCCCGAGCTTTCAATAACTGCATTCACCCTTGCTTTCGGAGTCTTTTCAATAATGAGTATCCCATCGAACGGAATACAACCAACCAGTTTGGCGCTATTTGGACTGAAAGAATCTCCGCAGTTCATCAGATTTTTTGCGATAACAGTGGGAATTTTAACCGCCGTTCCGATAATTTTACTGGCTCTTAGTGATGCCGCCTCTGGGTGGGTTTTTGGGACGTTGCTTGGTGCAGATGATGCTGTTAAGACCATGTCGATTCAAGCGCTACAGGTTTTAATGCTGCTTCCCCCGTGGCTAGCTTTAGAGCAGCTTTATGCAGCTGCAATCATGAGCAATAAAGAGCCAAGAGGAATTGTGTATATCAACATGGGTAGACTTATTTTACTTTTACTATTGGTGTTTGGTTCTTTATTCCTCGATACCGCGGAAGGAGTGTTGGTTGGTTCTGGAATAATGTCACTGACGTTGCTAGCTGAGGCTATTTTTGCAGTCATTTTTGGTCGATCTGCATTTAGATCGCTAAGATTCAGGTATGCAAACTGAATAAGGCGATCAACCCGTATGTCGATATACCTTCCTTTTTCTGACGATGAGTACAAGATGTCTCTCGGTCTTAACGTGATTGATGAGAGCGACTGGCTGGAAGTTTCTGATTCAATCGATCAAGACCTGCAATTACGCGAGAAAGAGCGCCTTTTCGATTCATCACCGGAAGAGGTGTTTCGGGCCGAGGAGCTCGCATTTGAAGCATCACTTGAGACACTGCTACTCGTCATCTCTTCTCTTGAGGAACACCATCCCGTTCTCTATTTACGCGGACGTGAACTTGGCCTGATATCGGATCTGGATGCTGGGGGTTGGGAGAACTATTTCTTAACCCACCCTGGGACACATCCCTTATCGATTGCTTCTCGCTTGGTGACCGAGGATTTGTTACTGATGAAACCAGGAACTCAAGCTTCTGAAAATTATACTGATTCAGCATGGCGTTTGGCGGCTGGTTTTCTGGCTTTTCCGGCTGGCTGGTCACTTGAGGAGGCAATGGGAGAACCAACAATTGGAATTCATAAGCGTGTACCTGGTTATGAAGAAGCACTTAATAATCAGGTGGATAAACTTTTTTATAGTTTGAAGCCGGAGCGTATTGTCGAACGACTCAATTGGTCTTTGACTCGCCATAAGGAACTTTTTAGACATCACGGAAAATTTGAGACAGCACGTATTTCTGATATAAATAAAGAAAATGCTGGTCAAAAAATATGGTTACGGGTAGAGCGACAGACGTTTCGACGTCTTGAGCGGACCGGTCTAGTAGTCTTTGGTATAAGAACTCATATGAACAGGTTGGACTCTGCCATTACGAATTCAGGTGACGCTAGACAGTTGATCTCTGCAATTGAGCAACTTCCAGAATCGGTGGTCCGATACAAGAGTATGGGGGTATTTCGAGAGCCATGTTTGGATTGGTTGGCGGGCATTTAGAAACGGTATACCGCGTCTGATGACTATCTGGCTTTGTAGATAGGCGCCCGTTTTTCAGCAAACGCCTTTGGTCCCTCTTTTGCATCTTCAGTGTTTCTCACGTGCCTAGAAAGTAGTGATTCGATACGAAGACCCTCTGAAAGACTAAGTGACTGACTTCTCACTGCGGCTTCTTTAATTGCCCTAGAGGTTAGGGGGGCCACTTCACTTGTGAGTCTTTCAGCGATGGCTTGAGCTTCACTGAGCACATCTTCAGATTCAACGACTCGGTTGATTAGCCCGTATTGGAGCGCTTGTTGAGCCGTTAATTTGTCGCCAAGGAGAAGAACTTCCATCGCAATTGCCCACGGAAGTTGCCTCGGAAGTCTCTGGGTGGCACCCAGAGTGGGTACAATACCTCGCTGCACTTCTGGTAGTCCAAACAGTGAGTCCTCTGCGGCAATGCGGATATCACAGGCAGAGAGAAGTGTCATGCCAGCTCCAAGGCAATAACCTCGAACGGCCGCGATTATTGGCTTCCATAGCTCCAGACCATTATCAATTTGAAGTAAGCCTTGGCTTTGAAAAGGATCACTTTGATGACCTTGCGGGATGGTTTTTTTTAAGTCTGCCCCAGCACAGAATGACTGTTCACCTGCGCCAGTTATTATGGCCACCCAAATATCATCATTCTCACGGACTTCCAGCCAGATTTCCGCCAGTCGTTCGAGTGTGTCTGGATCGAGGGCGTTCATTGCCTCTGGACGGTTAATTGTGATTGTGGCGATATGTTTATTTATCTTTATAGTTGCGGTTGAATCGACAATCGATTGATTCGTCATAATTAGCTCCTTCATGAAATCTCGCTTAGGAGTTACTATTATGTGTGAAAATTAGATGGAAGGTGTTATATGCCCGTAGATTCCTATAGATATTTACCACGTTCGTTTCGGGAAGGATTTGAAGCTTTCCCGATCCAGGAAACTGAGCCTGTCAGAGCCGATCTCGCCGTGGCCATTACTGATGCAAAAATAGCTTTGATGACCTCGTCAGGTCTTTATCTAGAGAATCAAGAGCCATTTGACCTGGACACGGAATTAGACAATCCCTTGTGGGGTGATCCAACGTATCGAGAGATCCCAAGGCAAACAAAGCAGCAGGAAATTTCGGCAGCTCATCTGCACCTAAACACAAGAGATTACTACGTGGACTTCAACGTTGCGTTGCCTCTTGATAGATTTGCCGAGTTGGAATCCGAAAAGCGCTTTGGGAGCCTTGCAGACACAAATTACTCCTTTATGGGTTATCAACAAGACGGGACACCTGATTGGAGACGAGATCAAGGTCCAGAACTTATTGGCAAGTTGAAAGAGCAAGGTGTTCATGCCCTAATCCTTGCACCCGCCTGACCAGATTGTTGTAAGAACGTGCCCGTGCTGGCGCGTTTGGTTGAAGAGGCTGGCATACCAACCGTAGTAGTGACGATGATGCCGGATACTGCGGCAAAATACGAACTTCCACGAATATTGGGAGTCCCATTTCCGTTTGGACATGCGTTCGGTGCGCCTAATGATGTTGCGATGCAACGAGAAGTGTCACAGGCAGCAATTGATCTTTTGGCGGACCAATCGGCTGTCAAAGTCAGAAGAGATCTCGATCACCTTGTGTGGCCACAAGACGATCGAACCGCTTATAAGGATTGGCAACCTTCGGAACCCAGCCCGATTGTTAGCTACAACGCTAATAGGCGTGATCGGCTCGAAGAAAAGAAACAGGTTCAGTGACTGAAAATTTTTTGATTTCAGAAGTAATCTATGCGACTCATAAAGATCGACTCGATCAGGTGGCGACTGAATATCAAAGAGTGAATAGTGAGCCGCTTGAGTATTTGTTATTACCGGCAAATGGTGATCGTCTTCCTGCAGAGGTCTTGGATACGATAGTTGCTGCATATTTTTCCAGTGATATCCGCGAACAGGAATTGGCACGTCCGTTTTTTGGATCCATTCGTCGCGCCCAAAATCTGAGATGGTTGCACGTGGCTCATGCAGGCACCGATGATCCAGTGTTTCAGGAATTATTTGATAGAGGGGTAGATATTTCTAACTCGTCAGGCTCTGCTGCAGAACCAATTGCATTGACGGCGTTTGCGGCTCTTCTTTCTTTGGCTCGAGATCTTCCCCGATTTGCTGCCGCGCAAAAAGAACATCGTTGGTCTCCACGATCTGTCGCAGATATGCCGGCTGAGCTTAGAGGTCAAACAGTGATGATATATGGATTCGGAGCGATCGCTGAAGAATTTGCACGCTTGGCGATATCGGTTGGGATGAAGGTTCTGGGTGTACGTAGGAGTTATCCAGGGGCATCGTCTGCTGGCTTATTGAATCAATGGATCAGGCCCGAAAAGTTTAGAGATTTTTTGCATGACGTAGATTGTCTAGTAATTACTGCTCCCTTGACTCGGGAGACGACGGGACTCGTTAGCGCGGAAGTAATGTCTATGCTTCCCAGAGGAGCGCGAATCATTAATGTGGCTCGCGGACTAATGCTTGATGAAAGTGCCCTAATTGAGAATCTCGAGTCGGGACATATTGGTGGTGCCTATCTCGACGTCACTGAGGAAGAACCACTACCCTCGGAGTCACCACTATGGGATGCACCGAATCTGATTCTCACGCCTCATGACTCATCTCAATCTCTTGGAAATGCGGCCCGTGCAGATGAGTACTTTTTACAGGAGTGTGACCGGTGGCTGCGTAACTGGCCGCTTCTTAAGGGAGTTACTGACAGATAATGATTAAATAAAAATGACAGTCAATCGGGAGTAGGTTAGTATTTCGGCATGCCTGATGAACTTGAAAATAAAGTCGGCCCACTAGATGGAATCTCCGTTCTTGAGATCGGTGACTGGGGTGAGATTGTCGGTAAATTACTGGCTGATGCCGGAGCGGACGTAATTCGAATTGAAACACCAGTTAAAGGTGCCGCATCACGTCATTTTGGTCCATTTGTGGCAGATCAATCGGGTGTCAATCGCTCGCTTGCTTTTGCCGCGAGAAATACTAGCAAACGCTCTCTGACTCTTGACTTGAACCATGCACGTGGACGACAGATGTTCACCGACTTAACCGAAAGTGTAGATATCGTTATAGATAGCAGTGGAATAGACATACTAAATTCTTTGAATTGCGGCTACAGTCAGTTGCAGGATTTACGCCCAGACCTGATTTGGTGTTCCGTCACGCCATTTGGGCTCACTGGACCTCGTAAGGATTGGCCATGGTCAGACCTAGTTTCTATGGCGCTTGGTGGACCAATGATGAGTACTGGTTACGATGACCACTCAATTACTCCGATACGTCCAGATGGCCTACATTCGATGAATATTAGTAATGAATATGCGATGACTGCCGTTTTATCAGCTCTTTGGTTAAGAGATAAATCCTCCTCTGGTGGCCAATTATTGGACGTGTCCGTTCATGAATCGGTATCTGCCACGACAGAAGGATCGTTCCCGAATTGGGAGTTCTTAGGACAGTTGGTTCAACGTCAGACCGGACGGCATGCAGCGGTTGAACGCATGGGGGAGTGGCAGCATTTGACCACTGACGATAAATATATTTTGTTAATGGGTGGCGGTGTCCCCCGTGATAGTAAAATTTATAACAAACTTCTCGAGTGGATGGACGAACACGACGCAAGTGGAGACATGCACGATCCTCTCTACCAAGAAGTCCTTTTCAAAGACCCACGACTTGATCCGAATGCACGAACAAGAATTACGGATACTATCGCATCATTTGTGAAATCTTTGACGGCTGAAGAGTCATATCGTGGTGGTCAGGCGATACACATGCCTTGGGGCGAAGTTCGCAGACCTGAGGAAAATCTAGATGATCCACACTGGGACGAGCGGGATTTTTGGTGGGAAGGTGAAATGCCTGAGCATGAAGGTACTGTGAAGTACCCAGGAGCTCCGTATAAATTCAGCAAGTCACCGATCCGTATGTGGCGACGACCACCTCTGCTAGGAGAGCACAACATAGAAATTTTGGTAGAGATGGGTTTTTCGAAAGACGATTTGGTCGATTTGGCTCGTGACGGCATCATATAGAGAACTCTATACCGAAAGATTTTTTTCAAATACGTTGACGGTATATAGCTTAATTGGTAATACTAGGTATCATGTTAGTTTCGTCGAATGAAGCTGATTATGTAATGCCGAAGTGGCGGAATTGGCAGACGCGCTACGTTCAGGTCGTAGTGAGCTTATAGCTTGTGTGAGTTCGAGTCTCACCTTCGGCACCAAATTTTTGCCAAGAGGCGCAAACCCCTGAACACGAGTATCATCAATAGCTATGCGCGCTCGTAGCTCAGGGGATTAGAGCGCTGCCCTGCGGAGGCAGAGGTCGGAGGTTCGAATCCTCCCGGGCGCACCATACATACCTAAACCCTATATATTGCAAGAGATTAGCCTCTGTTATAACTCCGGGGAATAGACAGCTATTCAAAATAGGGGCAATTGATATAAAACCCATATTTTATAGAGTATTGCAGGGTTCAAAACCGACTAAGACAAATTGACCCATCATTGGTCCACCAGTGGCGGGTCACCTGATTAAACACGAACGTAGGATGTGAAGAGAGCCCCAGTTCGAGGGGCTCTGAATGCTGAATTCACGGCTTCAAGATCTATGCTAGTGATTAATTATCAACATCTGCAGGGCAGGGGAAAGTCAGCGTCGCACGTCTGCGGATGTATGAGTGATATCCTCCTTCCAAAGTGCGAAGGATCCATACCATGACTGTCACCGATATCGATATTCATTCACGTGATTTGTATTGCGATGGCAAGAAATTTGGCGATGAGCTAACGTACGAGCGCATTGATGGGGTCGTAAAGTATGCGGTCGATCCAGAGGACCCTGCTAATGCAACTATTACCGATTTAGAGAATGCGACACGCGACACTGATGGTCTGGTTCGGTTCAGTGGTGATTTCACCATCCTTGCCCCTCTCGAAGGCGGAAATGGTGCCGCGTTACTTGACGTGCCAAATCGCGGCGGCCGCGTGGCACCCCGACTGTTCAATCTGGCGCCATTTCCAGAAGATTCAAATGTGATCGAAGCGGGTGATGGGTATTTATTGCGAGGTGGGTGGACGGTCGCTTTTTGTGGTTGGCAGTGGGATGTGCCCCGTGAGTCAGGCCGCATGGGCCTTTCAGCCCCTCTCGTCACGGAACCAGATGGTGGACGCATGCAGTTGCGATTTCAGATTCCATCGAATCAAGATGAGCTATTGCTGACGGATCAGCATGTAGGGCTAGGGCCAAACCATGTGACGATCCCTCCAGCGATCCTGAACGATCCGAGCGCTCAGCTCCTAGTGCGCGATACACCCTATGGTGCAGCTACCTTGGTGCCGCGTGATCAATGGACGCTCAAAGAAGACCGTGTACGTGCCGCTAAAGGGTTTCAATCTGGCAAGATATACGACCTTCTATACATTCCGGGTCAATGTCCCGTCGTCGGCACTGGTCTAATTGCGATGCGAGATTTCGCCGTTTGGTTAAAAGGATCGACAAGCCCGGTCAGTCCAGTGAAGCATGTAATTGGCGAGGGCCTGTCGCAGTGTGGTCGTTTTTTACGTACCTTTTTGTACAACGGACTCAACGTGGATGAGGAAGAAAAACAGGCGTTCGATGGACTGTTAGTGCATGTCGCTGGCGGGCGGCGTGGAGAATTCAATCATCGTTATGCACAGCCTTCTGTACAACCGACACCGAGCTTTGGTCATTTGTTCCCGCACGCAGACGACTCACAAACCGATCCGACTGGCACTACTGCCGGTCTTTTAGATGCGCAACGTGCGCGGGGCGGTGTACCAAAGATTTTCTATACAGACACCTCGGCTGAATACTGGCGTGGGGATGCTGGTCTCACTCATGTTGATTTGCAGACTGAGGCAGACGTGCCATTACCAGATAACGTGCGGCGGTATCTCTTTGCATCGACCCAGCATTCAGCGGGAACGTTGCCACTGAATACTGAGAGTAAGTATGGTCCCACTGGCAATGGGTTGAATATTATTGACTATCGACCACTCATTCGGGCGGCGTTGAGTAATCTGCTCGCATGGGTCAAAGATGACCTAGAACCGCCAGCTAGTAGCTATCCACGGCTATCTGATGGGACAGCCGTTACACGCTCTGAGCTGTTGGGGTCCCTAGCCAAGATTGCAGGTCTGGCACTTCCTACCTCAACTGAATTGAATCGAATCCGTCCACTTGACCTTGGCTCCACAGCTGAGGTAGGCGTTGCTTGGCTTCCGTCTAACCCGATTGGTAAGCCATACGAATCCATCGTTTCGTCAGTTAACGAAGACGGCAATGAGATAGCTGGTATTGCAATGCCCGATATCAGCGTACCGATTGGTACCCACACTGGGTTTAACCCACGCCATCCTAGGTCTGGTGGTGTCGGTCAACTGGTGGAATATGTGGGATCCACCCAGTTTTTTGGAGTAGCTGAGATCAAGCGACGTTACGGTGGGCGTGAGACTTATCGTCGACTCATTCGAGAAGCCGCCGAAAAGCTCGTACAAGAGCGCTATCTTCTGGTCGACGATGTTGAGTTATGTATCAATATCGCAATGGAAAGGTACGATTACGCGATGCTGGCATGATCGATTAGGGTAGGCGATTCGAATCCTTCAAGGCGCTCCTTAATTTATATTACCTAATCGAGAACCTTGTTCAACTCGATCAAATCAATCGAAGCCAACCGAGCCGCCTCAGACTTCACTAATGACTAACATGAACCAATTAATTTTGTGTCTAAAGTTAACTGGCCAGCCGCGTGCAGAGCTGCAAGATCAGAAATAGTTGTCTCACATTCACACGAATAATTTCGCATCAACTCTGGAGAAAGCAACTGTAATTTACTTCTCTCCATTTTAATGAATTCTCGTTCCTCAAACTTCCTGAGAGCCATACTGACCGATTCTCTTCTAACTCCTAGAACCTCTGCGATTGCTGCATGGGTCGTTGGTATTGAGTCATCACCACTATAGAAAAAGAGGAGGGATAGCCAATAAGCGATTCGGTTTTCTATACGGTGGTGGCGACTGCAGTTTTGAGTTTCCTCATGCCACTTTATAACATTTGCTGCGTGCGCGAGAGTCACTCGCAGAAGTTCGAATGAATCATTTAATATCTTGGCGAAGTGGGATTTGCTAATTACTATGGCTTCGCCCGGTAGCTGAACCACTAATCGCCCCATAGCCCCTGTCCGTTTAGGATCCAGGGTTCGCGCCGTAGGTATAGCGCCGACCGCACCTTCTCGTCCTCGCACTGTATTCCCAATAGAAGTGCCGTCATGGGCCTCGTGGATACCTATCAAGAGTCCTGAAGTGGGGAAGTAAACCGAATTGGAAACCTGTCCCTGTTCTAGGAGAACCGCGCCTTTTTTAAGCTCAATGCACTTAGCCTCTTTGAATAACTGATCCCGTGTTATATCTGACAGCGATCCCAAGACGAGATTTTTGAGCGCTGTATCAGGGGTCACCTTGATTTGTTGAAGTATCATCTCGTTCTCATCAGACGGTAAACTTTTTGTGGAGACTAAGCCACTCATATGACTATAAACTATATTTCTCGATAAACAATATAGACAATATATATGTTGAACCGTACACTTCGGCCAGTGTCAGTTTTGTTCAGTTGGCTGATCGCATTCAGTTCGATGTCAAAGGATATTTTGTGCGTATTCATAGGTCGCTCTATTTTCGAAAACCTAAGCCTGAGGTTGAAAAATACTCATTGGACACTCTTCTCGAGCTCAGGACACTCTACGCTGATTCGGGTGCTTCGAATGTTTCTGTCATGTTCGAACAAACTGGGAGTAACTACGGGAATTTGGAGCTGATCGCTACCTTTGAC
>CAJXBM010000002.1:0-68008 GCA_913051185.1 uncultured Chloroflexota bacterium
ACGTCGACTCATTCAAATCTGCAACTGGCATTCTTTGAGCAAGAAGATTTAAATCCGCTTTAGATTTATCAATATCTGGCAGAAGATCTGGCCGTCTTTCTATAGTTCTTTGCAGACTTTTATAGCGACGCCACATACGAATTCGCTCATGATCTCCTGAAAGAAGTACATCTGGCACCTGCTGGTTATTAAAAATTGCAGGTCGCGTATATTGAGGATATTCCAATAATCCAGCTTCGTTAAAGGACTCTTCCTCCAAGGACTCGGGACTTCCGAGAACTCCAGTCACCTGTCGGGAAATAGCGTCGACCATCATCATCGCAGGCAGCTCACCCCCCGATACAACAAAATCACCAACCGAAATCTCTAAATCGACAGCTCCGTCTAAAAATCTCTCATCAAAACCTTCGTAACGACCACATACTAAAACCAAATGAGATTCTTGAGCCAATTCGCGGACCATTAGTTGATTAAGTTTTTTACCAGTTGGAGTTAAAGCTATAACTTTGGTTTTATCTGAATTGTCCAAACAAATAGTAGACATGGCTTCGAAAAGCGGCTCCGGTTTCAATATCATCCCCGGTCCACCGCCGAAAGGGGTGTCATCCACAGTACGGTGGGCATCGTGGGTATGGTCCCTCAAGTTATGCACGTTTATTTCTATCATTTTTTTTCTCGTTGCTCTATTGATAATAGATTCATCAAAAGGACTCATAAACATATCTGGGAAAAGAGTAAGTATGTCGAAACGTAGCATTCTGTATTCCCTTGTTATTATTTCAATTTACTGATGAGCAGTAGTTTCATCTATACCCGTAAGCTGCGCACATGCATGATGAAGTACAGGAATCACTATCGATAAATTCTCACTAGCCCCACGTTCACTGCCTGGTAGATTAATGATTAAGGTCTTTCCACGAACACCTACAACTAATCTAGATAACATAGACAATGGAGTAACTCCCAAGCTGCCAGATCGCATAGCTTCCTCCATTCCCAGCACCCGAAAGTCAATAACCGCCTCCGTAGCCTGAGGAGTTATATCTCGGTCGGATAAGCCTGTACCCCCAGTGGTCACAAGTAAATTTACCTTTGCTTCGTCAGATTGATAACAAAGAAATCGAATAATTTGATCGCGATCGTCCGGTACAAGGTTTTCGGTAGATATTCTAAATTTTGCCTCCGATAAAATTTTAGACACAGCTGGACCAGCCGTATCGACTCTCTCGCCTATCGAGCCTTTGTCGCTGATTGTCAAAACTGCTGCCGAAAATGTATTCTTCTCTTGACTTGCCATAATAAACAAGTTTAACCCTATCCCGTCCTCATAAGTAAGATGGAATAGCAATACTCACTTGAATAGAGTAGACTGATGTTCCGTAGGGGATTACGGGGCCAATATGACTCGTTATGTGTTTGTTACTGGTGGAGTTGTTTCCTCTGTAGGAAAAGGCATCGTGACGGCCTCTCTAGGACGCATATTGAAAGCCCGCGGTTTAAATATCTCAATTTTGAAACTAGACCCTTACATTAACGTAGACCCAGGTACTATGTCGCCATATCAACACGGCGAAGTGTTCGTAACAGATGATGGCGCAGAAACTGACCTCGATTTAGGTCACTACGAAAGATTTCTTGATATAGATCTTACAGGTTCAAATTCGTCCTCAAGTGGTCAAATATATCAAGAAGTTATAAGACGTGAGCGCAGTGGTGAATACTACGAGGGCAAAACTGTTCAGGCAATCCCACATGTCACTGATGAAATCCAGAGAAGAATTAGAGAAGCCGGAGAGAAACTCGATGCTGACGTCGTTCTAGTTGAAGTCGGTGGGACCGTAGGAGATATTGAAGGCCAAGTGTTTTTGGAAGCCGTTGCGCAAATGCGATATGAATCCGAAAAAGGACAAACACTTTCAATCCATGTGACATTGCTCCCAAGAATTGGTGCGACGGGAGAAATGAAAACCAAGCCAACCCAACACTCTGTGAGAACTCTGCGATCTTTTGGAATACAACCAGATTTGATAGTTACAAGATCAGACGATGATATCCCGATCGATTTATGTAAGAAGATCGCTCAATTCTGCAATGTGGAAGTTAATGCGGTAGCTCCACTAAAAACAGCACAGTCCATTTATCAGGTCCCCCTAATGCTTGAGAAATTAGGAGTGGGTGAACTAACCACTAAAAAACTGGAGCTTACAACCGGAAGTCCTGACCTAAGTAAGTGGAGTGAGTTTAGCGAGCAACTCGTTAACAAAGGTTCCTCTCATCCTTTACAGATTCATGTTGTGGGAAAATATGTAAACGGCCCAGACGCCTACCTTTCTATTCAGGAAGCGCTCTCCCACGCCGCGGTGAGCTCCGAGACAAACTTTGAAATCAACTGGGTAGATGCTCAGGCACTTGAAACAAATGAACCCAGAGAAATCCTCAGACATTCGGACGGTATCGTTTTGTGCCCGGGCTTCGATGAACGAGGTGTCGAGGGGAAGATAAAAGCAGCTCAATTCGCACGTGAATCTAAAATTCCGTATCTTGGAGATTGTTTGGGCATGCAAATTTTAGTGATCGAGTTTGCTCGGAATGTAGCTAACATGGTTGATGCACATTCAACGGAAATGAATCAAAATACCCCCTACCCCGTAATCCACATAATGGAAGACCAAAAAAATATTGAATCAAGAGGTGGAACGATGAGATTGGGAGGGTATGATTGTGATCTCACTGAGGGAACAATCACCCAAAAGGCTTATGGTAAATCTCAGGTTCGAGAGAGGCATCGACATCGATATGAGGTGAATAATGATCTACTGCCTCAACTGGAAAAATGTGGCCTCGTAGTAGCGGGTAAATATAAAAGCAAGAACTTGGTAGAAATTGTCGAGCTCAGCAATCATCCGTTTATGGTAGGAGCCCAATTTCATCCTGAATTCACTAGTAGACCACTTCGCCCAAACCCATTATTTCAAGGATTCATAGAAGCGGCAAAAGCGAATTCAAGAAATCAGATTGATAAATAAATGACCACTTGGCGGTTTATTCATATCCTATCTATATTATATTTTTGCTCGGGGTGCGGAGCAGCGATAATGCCGGTCTGGAAGGCTTGGAAAGTCAATTCGATTGACGAAAAAGTAGTCCTAGTATTGTCTGCCCAAAGAGCTTTCACATCCGCTATGCTTCCTGGAATTATTGCCGTTCTGTTTTCAGGATATGCTTGGGCAGCGGCAACTAATTATCCACTCACAACCGGGTGGATGATCAGTCTGCAGGCCCTGCTGTTTCTCAATTTATTTCTTTTTATTCCATTGTTTGGAGTGGCATTACGACGAGTAAAATGGGCAGCACTGAGCTCACAGAAAGAAAGTGCGATAACAAAGGAGCTAGAAGAGGCTTTGGCTGATAATGTTCCTTTAGTATTCGGCACATTAGTAACGCTGACCATTCCGTTAATGACTTGGATAGCATGCGTTGAATTATTCTAGAATGAATTTAATCAAGGAAAGTTTACTTAAATGAAGATTTTTATAGATACTGCAAACCTGGATGAAATAAAAAGAGCGGCAGCTCTAGGAGTCATTGACGGGGTAACCACGAATCCTTCCCTAGTTGCGAAAGAGGGCGTGGAATATAAAAGCCGTGTACTGGACATATGCAATGTAGTTGATGGATCTATCTCGGCAGAGTGCATATCACTTGAACTAGATCAACTTTGTGCGGAAGCCAGACGAGTAGCAGCATGGCACCCAAACGTTACCGTAAAAATACCGATGAGTGAAGTTGGACTTCAGGCAATGGCAATTTTGTCTGCAGAAGGGATAGCAATCAATTGCACCTTGATTTTCAGTGTGAACCAAGCATTATTGGCTGCGAAAGCTGGTGCGACATATGTTTCTCCATTTGTCGGAAGGATAAATGACGGAGGGGCTGACGGGATGCTGTTAATAAAAGAATGTGCCGAAATATTCTCCACTTACCCAGAAATTAAAACTGAGATTCTCTCAGCCTCGATCAGAAATCCCCGAGACGTGATTGAAGCCGCCTTGGCAGGGAGCCATATTGCAACATTGCCACCCGCCGTATTGTTTCAAATGATAAACCATCCACTCACAGACCTAGGAATTACTGCTTTTCTGAAGGACTCACAATCTTACAGTCCTGTCTAAGGGTCACAGCCGGACTGCCGACCGCTAAGAATATCTAGAGATTCAATTCCTTCGATAGTTACCTATCTGGGTAACCATCTGATTATCCCTTTGCAAAATCATGAAATAGATATATAGTAATAGGGATTAGTAAGACATTTAAATGCAATATAACACTCTAATAGGGTATTTAAGCTTGTATTTAAACCTAAAACACATATCAATTGGGTAATCTATGTACGGAACCAGTCGACAAAAATTAGACTCCAATGGCAGGGTGTCTATTCCAATAAAGCATCTTCAGTCTTTCAATGCAGACTCGGCCACAGGTACAGGTCATGGCGTCCTTGTCACCGGAGATGATGGCTGCATAGAGTTGTTTCCTCTCGACGCCTTTAACGAAGAAATTCAGAAAACATTCTCGATTCAGCAAAATCCCCGGAACACTAACACGCGTGAGCAGCGTAGAAGATTAATTGGTAATGCTTATGGCGTAGATATTGATGAACGCGGCAGACTTTCGATTCCCAATAAATACCGAGAGTTTGCTGGACTGAAGTCGGGACCTGTAATCCTTTCAGCCTGTGGTGAGTATCTTGAAATTTGGTCGCCCGAGACATGCCCAAACCTATTACTCGAATTTCTTGCTGAAGAAAGGATTCGCCCAAAATAATGAATTTGAAAGACAACGGTAGAGAGCGCAGTGTGAGTGATCTGTTTACAAACGGACGGAATCAAACTCATATAAAGACGTCGCCCCCTCGACAAAATAAAACAAGAGAATTCCGCTCAGAATATTTAATTCACATTGCGCTCTCTATCGTTGTCCAGTTAAAAAAAAGAAGTTTAGCAAATTCGGGATGGCTCCGAAAATATTTCATCAAATATAAATCCCCGCCCATATTAGATGAATTAATCGGAGCTATCTCGAATATTTTTTCTATCGTGGATGAAAGACGAGTGCTTATACGGTCTGCCTAATGAGAGCTAAATTAGAAGTTCCCTCAAGTAGTCTGCACCAGTCAGTGTTGGTAAACGAAGTACTCGACCTACTTGTCACCAAATCTGGAGGCAATTACATAGATGGGACTGTTGGAGCCGGAGGCCATACAGCCGCAATACTAAAGAGAGCCGGACTCGGTTCCCACGTCTTAGGAATTGATCACGATCCTGACGCACTGAATTGGTCAAAAAAAACACTCGCCGATTTTAAAGATCAGATAACGTTAGTGTCTGGTAAATTTTCTGAAATTACAGCGATATGCAACGAATATAAGCTCAACAATATCAGAGGCATCCTACTCGATCTCGGTCTGTCATCAATGCAGATTGAACGCTCAAATAGAGGGTTTTCGTTTATGCGAAACGAGATTCTTGATATGAGGATGAATCCAAGCTCAGAACTAACTGCCAAACAAATAATTAACGATTGGGAACCGTCAGAAATTGCAAGGATAATCAGTAAGTACGGTGAAGAACGGAATGCAAAAAAAATAACTCGACAAATTATAAAAAATAGACCAATCAAAACTACTAAAGAATTAGTTCGAATCATAGAAACAGCAGTCGGATCAGTAACCGCAAAACAAAGACAAAAGCATCCAGCGACTAAAACCTTCCAAGCCTTGAGAATTACGGTTAATGACGAACTTGCTGAATTAGAAAAAGGTCTGCATACCATCCATGAATTCTTAAGCCGAACGAGTCAAATCTCCGGGGAAAGTACAAGACTGGCGATTATCTCTTTTCATTCTCTTGAAGATCGACTGGTGAAATCTTTTTTTAGATACGAGTCAGCATCTTGTGTCTGCTCGAAGCGATTACCTATCTGTACCTGTGAACACAGCCCGACACTAAAAGAACTGACCCGAAAGCCAATTGTCGCATCAGAAGATGAAATAAAGCAGAACCCCCGAGCACGATCTGCCAGATTGCGTGTAGCTGAGATACTACCGAAAGTAAACCGGTCATAATGCGAAGTTCGCTTAACTTAAATAACAAGCCAAATCGAGGTCTAACCCATGAACGCCCTCGACAACGCTTCACAAAGAAACTGCTAAATTATTTTCCTCCACTTTCTCTTCAAAACCGACGATTGTCTCCCGCAATATTCTTGGCTCTCCTACTAATCTCTGTTGCAGCTGGTTTAGCCATCTTCCAGATTCAGGCGACTGCGCAGATACCGGGACTTGCTATTAAATTAACTGACACTAGACATCAATCTGCCGAAGTCACTTTTAAGTCCAGAGTATTGGCAACTGACTTGGCGATAAAACTCGTAAAGGCCAATGAGCAAGCCTATGATCTATCAAAAAATGTCGAGATAGCATCAAGAAAACTTCAAATCTCTTCCCAAATAATTTTGACCGAAAAATCTTCAAAAGATACATTCCGACAAATATTTCCTCGCCAGTATCTACCCCCTGAAGTCATTAAATCAATGGTGCAAATTGATAAATCTGGACTGGTGGAATGATGTTTAGATTTAAAGAGAGTCCACTTAATCAACCAAGTGATCAGATGAAATATTCAGCAGGTCAAATAAACTGGCGGCAAGGTGTCTTAGTTATCTTGTTCGCACTAGGTATCTCGGCAATCATATTTCGCCTCTATGAGCTGCAAATTGCTCAGCATCAGACGCTGAGCGCTCAAGCAAAGTCAGCTCAATTAGGGTTTATAACAGTGCCTGCAGAGCGAGGAATAATAGTTGACACTCATGGTTTTCCTCTCGCGCTCTCAGTTGAATCATGGGATTTATACCTAGATGAAACCCACTGGGAAGAAAATCCAATAGCGGCTAAACACTCTGCTGCCGAGCTCACCCACTATTTAGGAAAAGATATCCAAGAAGAACACAGCATCCCTAAGGATCAGATTCAGCAATGGCTAATAGACTGGGCGAGTAGCCCGCAAACTTCTAACACTCCTGTACTGAAATCCTTAGACCTGGGTCAGAGGAGTTTGATCAAGACAAAATCTCTATTCGGTGTCCGACTATTGCCTCGCTCTCAACGAATTTACCCAGACGACGCATTAAATTCACAAGTTCTCGGATATGTGAATAATTTCGGAGAAGCGCTATGGGGAGTTGAGCGCGATTATAACAAGTCTTTAGAAGGCAAATCAGGGTGGACGCTCGAGGAGAAAAACGCTCTAGGGGGAACTCTCGGGTATACGCCAACTATTGGGAAAAAAACCGTCCCCGGAAAAGACATCCGATTAACTATTGACTCAGAGATTCAAAGGTTAAGTCAAGAGCACCTTGTTTCTGGATTACGCGACTATCAAGCCCTCTCTGGTCAAATAATAGTTGTGGATCTAAGTAAAAATCATGAGGGTGCTATTCGATCAATCGCAATCGCTCCGGAACTGAACTATCAGGACATCGACCCCCAGACAGGTCCCACCTTAATCAGCCAAACTAGTAATTCTGTAATTGCCAATACATATGAACCAGGTTCGATTTTCAAACCCCTCACTGTTGCAATGGCTTTGGATAAAGGAGTAATCAACACCGAAACGCTCTATAGAGACACTGGTGTTCTATGCTTCAACTCCCAATGCACAGGCGACTCAAAAATTCAAAATTGGAACGGGCGAACCTATGGAGAGGTAAACGCGCAAGAAATATTAAGGGAATCCATTAATACCGGAGCTGCTTGGATTGGATCCCAACTCTCTACAGATGACTTTTACAACTACCTAGATTTGTACAATATCGGTCACAAGACAGGTATTGATCTTCAGGGAGAGGTGTCCGGAGACCTGACAACTCCAGAAAACAAGTCATGGCAAATGATTTCTCAGGCTACCCAATCGTACGGACACGGAGTGCGGGTGACTCCAATTCAGGCCATAATGGCACTGACTACTTTCTACACGGAAGGCTGCCTGATCGAGCCATTCATATTGGAGAGCAATAATCAATTCGAGCCTCTATGCGATAGGGGGCATCGAGTAATTTCAGCATCAACTGCCCAAATAATGCGCCAGCTTATGCGCGGCGTGGTTGAAGATAAGCCATGGCATCAAGCAAAAGTCAATGGATATTCGGTCGGGGGCAAAACTGGCACAGCAATCCGATATGACACAGTCACAGGAACATATGCCGAGGATAAAATGGATGCAACTTTCGTAGGATTTATCCCGGCAGAGAAACCACGGCTCGCAATCCTAATTAGGCTTACTGAGCCGCAGAAAAATGACAGCCTAGCAGGTGCAACTGCAGCTCCGCTCTTCGCCCAACTCGCAACCGAACTAATGGCTTACCTTGGCGTACCGGCTGAAGAAGCTAATCAAATCACAAGGAAGTAAACTATAAAATATGGACCTTGGAATTAACCAACTTACTGGCAAATTCGTTACTGAATCTCTGGCCTCTGAATTAATTGAATCAAATATCGATGATCGCATAATATTCAATCGAGCAGTTATAGATTCAAGAGAAGTTACAGAAGGTGACCTCTTTATTGCACTACCAGGGGAACAAGTAAACGGTCATGATTTTGTGAAAGACGCGATCAATAATGGTGCAAAAGCCGCAGTGATCCAGGAAAAAAATCCGACCCTATATGGCCTACCAACTATCCTTGTGAAAGAGTCACTAATTGCCCTGCAAGAATTAGCTCGGGCGTGGCGAGCGCACTTACAAATCGAAGTCATAGCGATAACGGGTAGTGTAGGAAAAACAACCACAAAGAGACTAACCAGCTGGATGCTCGAGCAATACTTCTCAACCTCGTCAAATTCACGAAACTATAACAATGAAATATCGGTTCCACTCTGCTTGCTTGAGATCAAGCCCGAAAGTGAAAAAGCAGTGATAGAGATGGGGATGTACGAAATAGGTGATATCGAATTTTTATGTCAGATAGCTAAGCCTCAGGTCGGTGTTGTGCTCAACGTGGGGCCCGTGCACCTTGCACGGGCCGGAAGTCTTGAGAATATACAAAAAGCGAAATCAGAGTTGCCGAAGTCAATTAGTGCCAAAGGTTTTACGATATTGAATCTTGACGACTCAAATGTTTGGAAAATGAAAAGTGTGACTAACGGTGGAGTCATAAGTTATTCTGCACTGGGAAACAACAATGCTGATCTATACGCTACTGACATTGTTGAATTAACTGATGAGAAAATTCAGTTCGCAATTAACCATCACAGTGAAAAAATCTACACGCAACTGAACTCAATAGGACTACACCTCGTTGAAAATGCACTTGCAGCTGCAGCAGTGGGAGTTGCTTCTGATTTAAGCCTCGAGGAAGTCTGCACAGCCCTAAGCATGGCGCCTAACGTCGACAGAGTTAAAAAAATTCCGCTAGAAAACGGAGCCGTTCTCCTCGATGACACATATAACTCCCAACCTAAATCCCTCGCGGCAATATTGCGCGTTATCAAAAAGGCACAAGGCCATCGAGTGGCGCTTTTAGCTGACATGCTTGAATTAGGTGAAGTTTCTGATTTAGAACATGAGCTAGCTGGCCAGCTTGCTGCCGACTCTCTAGATCACTTAATTACTCTCGGTAGTGCCGCTGAGATAATGGCGACCTCGGCGCTAAAAAACGGAATAGAAAAGGTCGACATCGCACATACGAATGATGAAGCGATCGATTTTCTAGTCAATGCTGCAAAATCGGACAGTACCCTACTGATAAAGGGCTCTCAAGCGTTTGGTTTAAATAATTTCATCCCCAAAATAATATCCAATTGCAAGGCGCCCACTGAACAAGATGAGTGCCTGAAATGACTGGGGTGTTGTTGTCTGGTGGTGCTGCATTCGTGGTCGCACTAATCCTAGGCGGTCCTAGTATTCATTTCCTAAACCGATATAAATTCGGAAAAGCTATTTCACAAGACTTGCCTGACCGCCATGCTAGTAAAGCAGGCACACCCACTATGGGTGGCTTATTCATATGGCTCACCGTAGTTTTAGTAACCATTTTCACCAATTTATTTGAGTTCGAAGACAGTTTTTTTTCGTTCGAGCGACAATCGATGATGCTGCCACTAGTAGTAGTCTCTATAACTTTAGCGGTTGGTATTTGGGATGACCTTGGGACGCTAATAAACAAACCTGATTCGGGATTATCGTGGAGATTTAAGTTCTTATTCCTCAGCATAATTTCTGTAGGAGTAGCGGTATGCATGTTCTTCCTGCTTGAAGCAGAGAGTGTATTTGTTCCTTGGATCGGAAAGTATTCTATGGGTTATTTTTATATAGCTATCGCATTTCTGACTGTGTTTAGCACAACTACCGCAGTTTCAATAACTGACGGATTAGATGGCTTATTAGGAGGAACTGCGTTGTTCGCATTTGGCGCTTACGGAATAATTGCTCACTCACAGGGTCAATTATTCCTGGCTATCTTTTGCTTCACAGTTGCGGGTGCACTACTTGGATTTTTATGGTTCAATGCACACCCTGCCCTAGTATTTATGGGTGATGCCGGTGCACTTCCACTTGGTGCAGCACTAGGCACAGTCGCCCTTATGACCGGACACTGGCTTTTGCTACCTATAATTGGGATCGTGTTCGTTATTGAGGCGAGCTCCGATGTGATTCAAGTCAGCTACTTCAAGATCACTAGCGGGAAACGGATTTTTCGAAAAACACCATTCCATCATCATCTTGAACTCTTGGGCTGGAGTGAGCCTCAGGTGGTTATGAGGCTTTATTTATTTGGAATAGCCGGTGCCCTGGTAGGTATCGCGCTAGCGCTCACAAGTTAAAGGATACGTAATTGGATCCATATACATCATCCTCATACAGAGACAAAAAGGTTGCCGTCATCGGATTAGGTATTGAAGGTCTTGATCTTGCGGAATTCCTGCTGAAAGAGGGAGCCGTCGTCACTCTTTCAGATAAAAAACCTTTCCACGAAATTGAGCCGTTAATCACGACTCTAGAACGCCAATTCCCTACTGCTCAAATTCAGTATGCGAATCCGGAAAGCCTTATACAGGATCTCAATACTTACAAAGGCGTATTTGTCTCCCAAGGAATACCAGAAAATAATCCGATTCTAACCAAAGCAAGTGATTTAGATATTCATATTTCCTCTATGCTTGAGCTTTTTATGTCACGATGCCCCGCACCGATCGTAGGTATAACGGGTTCGTCCGGAAAGACTACTACTACTGCGCTAGTCGCCGCGATACTTGAGGCAGCAAATGAGGACTTTATTGTTGGAGGCAATATAGGGAAGGGATTACTCACACAACTAGGTGATATAAAGCACTCGACAAAAGTCATTGTAGAAATGTCGCACACTCAATTACTCAGGGTAACAAGATCTCCTGAAATAGCATGTGTCACAAACGTCACCCCAAATCATTTGGATCAATTCAGCTGGAAAGACTATATCGATTTAAAAAGGAATATTATTCGCTGGCAGAGACCTGAGGATAATTTTGTGGCCCAAATTGATAACCCAATCGTTCGCGAATTCGTGATCGAAGCAACTGGAAAGGTTCTTGAAACTTCCACGCAAACCGATCCAAGTTCAATTACATTCCCAAAGGTATTTCTGTCATCCAATTTTTTAAAATATGCCAATGATATTACCGAAGAGGTCACGATATGCGACGTAGAAAAACTGAAGATACCCGGATCACACAATGTTCAAAATGTAGCATGTGCAGCGGCGATTAGCATTTTGCTTGAAATTGATATCAGGCATATCTCTTCAGCACTCATGAGTTTTTCTGGAGTAGAACATCGACTTGAGAAAATAAACAAGGTAAACAACATTTCCTTTATAAATGACTCAATTGCCACCACACCAGACAGAACACTCGTCGGTCTAAAATCAATTAATACGCGGACTATTCTGCTGATGGGGGGCAGAGATAAAAAACTTCCCTTTGACAAGTTATTGCCTGAAATTGCCAAGAAATGCAGAGATGTCATCACTTTTGGAGAGTCAAGTCAACTCTTTAAGGATAGAATTATTCTACCGGGCGTCAAAGTACATGAGCGTAAATCACTTGGTGATGCCTTCGAATTAGCAGTGAAACTAGGTACGCCTGGGGACTGCATTCTTTTATCACCTGGAGGAACCTCGTTTGATCAATACCGAACCTTTGAAGAACGAGGTACTGAGTTCAAAAAACTTGTCGACGCCCTAGAGGATGAGCCAGTTACATGCGCCTAAGTGATAGGTTATTTGGAATTGGCAAAAAATCGATCGCCCGCTCTGAGATCATCATAAGCCAAAGGGACAGACACTCTCCAGATTATCTACTCTTCTGTATCACCAGTCTTTTAACAATAATCGGCCTAGTTGCAATCACTTCAACGGCAACTCTAGATTCTAATTTGAACACGCTTTCTGGTTTTGGTCGAAGACATGCGATGATGCTGGCAATTGGATTTGTGTTTCTACTAATTTTTCAAGCGTTGGATTATCGCCAACTCGCAAGATGGAGTCCCATTGCGGTAGGCCTGGCACTTTTACTTCTCTCATTACTTTTCGTGCCAAACTTAGGAATTGAAGTCAACGGCGCAAGATCTTGGTTGAGTCTGCCGTTTCTTCCGGCAATCCAACCCTCGGAATTTGCCAAGCTAGCTTCAATTATTTACTTGGCAGCATGGTTAACAGCGAAAGGAAATACTATTCGCAGCATAGAAACAGGAATAATTCCTTTCATGCTCATCGTAGGGATCATACTCGGACTCATCATACCTCAGCCCGACATAGGTACGGCCTTCATTCTAGCTTCCATAATAGGCTGCATGTTTTTCACCGCGAACACTACGAAAATAATTCATATCTTTCTATTGGCAATATCTGGAACGGTTGTTGCGGGTTTATTAATCCTCAGTGCACCATATCGATGGCAGCGAATACTAGCCTTTATTTCATCCGATTCTGACCCTCAGGGAATCGGCTATCACACTATACAGCTAGCAAATGCATTCGGATCTGGAGGACTAATTGGTCAAGGCCTAGGACTCTCTCGGCAGAAATTTTATTATCTTCCCGCTGCCAAAACTGATGGCATTATCGCGGTGATCGGAGAAGAGACTGGTTTCGTTGGTAGCATGATAGTGGTATTGCTACTCTCCGCTTTACTTTGGAGAGGCTGGCTCCTTGTAAAAAACGCGCCTGATATGTTTGGTTCACTTGTGGCAACAGGAATCTGTAGCTGGATTGCTATTCAGAGCGGTATCAATATCGCTGGTGCCACCAACCTGATACCGCTGACGGGTGTTCCACTCCCACTAATATCGTATGGAGGCTCATCGCTGATATCCATACTCGCAGGAATAGGTATTCTAATGTCGATTAGTCGGTACACTGTGCTGCATGAATCCAACAATACAAATGAGAAAAGAATTATCGCATAATGGCAACAAAAGACATCAAGTCAAGCATGAAGCCTCCACTATTCGAGCTAAATGAATCTTCCGAATTAGCCCATCTCGGCCAGAATAAAAAAAATGAGGACATAGCAAATATTATCCATATTGGATTGGCTGGTGGAGGAACTGGTGGGCATGTCTACCCAGCTCTTGCCATAAAGGAAAGACTAAGTCGGTTCGATACCGAAGCCGAACTGCGCTTCACATATTTCGGATCTACTGAAGGAAAAGAAGCAAAAATCATAGCTGACGAAGATATTAACTTCATCGCAGTCGAATCGGCCGCTGTTAGAACGAAGTCTCCCTATCACTTCATGAAGGGGATATATATGCTGTGGAAAGGAACACAATCAGCGCTCCAACATCTCCGCGAAGAATCAATAGATGTGATATTTGCGACCGGAGGTTATGCTTCGGCTCCAATATGTCGAGCTGCCACGAAACTAGGTATCCCCATTATTCTTTTTTTACCGGACGTAGTACCAGGTTGGGCTGTCAAATTTATCTCCAAAGATGCAAATCTAATTCTTTGCTCAAATAAAAAATCATTGGACTACCTTGACTCAACCAAATCAATCGAAACAGGATATCCCGTGCGATCAGTTTTTCAAGAGAAATTTAACGGAGAGCGAAACTTCATAAGAAGTGGCGCAAGAGAATCACTCGGATTGAGCAATGATCACCCCACCGTTTTGATTGCAGGAGGTTCAATAGGCTCTCGACTCATTAATGACCAAATTCTACGCACTCTTCCAGAAGTCCTAGATGTTGCAAATGTGATCCATGTCACTGGCGATAGGGACTACGGCCGAGTCATCAAAGAAACAAAATCCCTAGCTGAGACACATGCTGAGAAATATCTTGTTTTTGATTACAGTGATGAAATGGAAGTGTTAATGGCTGCCGCAGATATAGGAATTTTCAGAGGTGGTGCCTCGGTTGTTGGGGAGGCATCTATCGCAAGCCTCCCCAGTATCATTATTCCGGGCTCATTTTCAGATCAATCTGCAAACGCAGAAATCCTTAGAACGGCAGGAGCATCGATCGTCTTGGCCGAAAAGGATCTTGAGAAATTAGGTGAAACCATTGTCCACCTTATTTCGCATCCAAGTGAACTCAGTCGCATGACTGAAAATGTTTCTGCCCTCAGTCGGCCATACGCTGCAGAACAAATCAGTTCAATCATATTGAAAGCCGCGACACGAAATTCCCCCGAATTACCGGTAAATATTCATCTGATAGGAGCTGGAGGGATACATCTTTCTGGAATCGGAGAAATACTTTTACAGAATGGACACAAGGTCACCGGCTCAGACCTCGTTGAGAGTGACATAACAAAAAAATTAGCAAAAAGAGGCGCCAAGATACACATCGGACATTCTGAAAGAAATATTGATCACCCTGATCTAGTCGTCACGACCGCTGCTGCAAAAACTGATAATCCCGAATTACAAGCAGCTCGAGAGAAAGGAATCCCAATTGTTTCACGCGCTGAAATGGTCAGTCGCTTAATTTCAGATCGACGCCTACTGGCAGTGGCCGGCTCCCACGGCAAAACTACGACTTCTTCATTGGCAGCTCTGATGGCTCAAAAGGCCGGACTGGACCCAATTGCATTGATTGGCGGAAATATCCCTGATCTGAATAACTCAAATGTATTGAATGGTCGCGGTCAGACGGCAATTGTTGAAGCTGATGAGTATGCGGATGCGTTCCTTTCCTACAAACCTTCAATAGCGGTAATCACAAATATCGATCCTGATCACCTAGATTATTTTGGTACCGAACAAATATTCTATGAATCCTTTAAAAAATTCACCTCACAAATAGTGAGAGGTGGTGTTCTTGTTGTTTGTGCGGACGACGAGGGCGCCATGACTATTACAGAGAATAGTCCACGTGATAACCTGCAAGTCGAAACCTACTCAGTCTATCCAAAAGGGGGAGACTGGTATGCCGATAAGATCGAATACAGAGAAGATATAACTAGGTTTGATGTGTACTTCAAAACACAAAAACTCGGTTCAGTGTCTATAAAACTCGTCGGCCAACACAATATTTCAAATTTCCTGGCTGCTCTGGCTGCCAGCATGCATGCCGGCGTAGATTTTATGACCGCGTCACAGGCGGCTCATACATTCCGAGGAGCCAGACGGAGGTTTGAATTAGTCGGTGAGATTACATTTCAGCATAATCTCGAAAACATTAAAAAGCTTCCGATATCTGTTATTGATGATTATGCTCATCATCCAACAGAAATAAGGGCCACCATCCGTGCTGCAAAAAATAGATACCCCGACCGCCGAATTATTGCTTGTTTTCAGCCTCACACTTTTTCTAGGACAAAATATCTTTTGAATGAGTTTAGAAATTGCTTTGAGGGAATTGATTCACTGCTACTACTGAAAACATTCGCAGCACGAGAAGATGCCGTAGATGGCCTATCCGCCAAAGACTTAGTTGATCTTATCGAAAATATTGAAGTTGCATATGTAGATTCAATTGATGACGCAGTGCAGGCTGCCGTCCAAAAAATTAAGCCTGGAGATATTTTTATAAGTATCGGTGCAGGTGATGTTACAAAAGTCCCATGGCTATTGCTACCAGAATTGCAAAAAGTAACCTGGGATCGAGCTCTTGGCAACACTACATAGCGACACATAACTAGACATTCATAAAGAGCGGAAGTATCCTTATGGAAGAGGGACGCGACGCCTAGTTTATGGGGCGTAATTTTGCTACGCGTTGGCCTAATATTTGGTGGTAATTCTCCGGAACATCGGGTGTCGGTGGCGTCGGCGCTTAGCATCATCAACCAACACAACTCTTCAGATATCTTGCTAGATGTTTTTGGCGTGAGCGAAGGTGGTGCATGGTTAAGCCCGGAGGAAACACGGTCTAGATTAGAGAAGGTTCAAAAATCAGGTTGGGGTAGTCTCGGCACTGACACGGAACCAACAATCTTCCACAACTCCGACGTCATCAACGGGCTCGAAAAGTGTGACGTAATTTTCCCCATAATCCATGGAAATTCCGGTGAAGATGGGACCTTACAGGGTCTACTTTGGTTCCTTGGAAAGCCCTACGTGGGCTCTGGTGTATCTGCAAGCGCGGCTGGGATGAATAAGGCAACTATGCGAGCACTTTTCGCGGCGCATGATATTTCGCAGACAAAGTACTTAACCATCGATTATGTGGACAGCTCAGCTGAATTGAAACTTAGAATTAATGAAATCGAATCGACGCTTGCCTATCCTCTCTTTGTGAAGCCAGCATCTGCAGGATCTTCAATAGGTGTAAGCAAGACACATAATTCTGAAGAACTCCTAGACGGCTTGATAAATGCTCTGGAATACGATTCGCAACTACTAGTGGAAGAAACATTGACAGGTAGAGAGCTGGAATGTGGAGTAATCGAGCTTAGTAGCCTAAGCGCAACGCCACTCGGCGAAGTACGAACTACGAACGAATTCTACGATTACTCAAGCAAATATATGGACGAGTCAACCACAATTATTGTTCCCGCCCTAGTCGAAAAAGAAATACAGCAACAAATACAAACCATGGCTATGCAAGCATTCCGTGCAGTCGGAGCAAAAGGCTATGCGCGCGTCGACTTTTTTCTGAGCCACGACGACAAAATTAAATGTATCGAGATAAACACCCACCCTGGATTTACTTCCAAATCGATGTTCCCAAAACTTTGTTCCGAATTTGGGCTTAATTATTCGGATTTAATTTCCGCTCTGGTTCAAACGGCCAGCCAAATAACTCCAAGGAGGAATTTTGAATCTATATCTCTCTAAAAAGTTATTCGTTGATTTACGAGCTTATGCTCGACTCGCCAAAGTATGGACTCCATCAAGTTCATCTATTACTAAAGGCTTGCTTCTGTTTTTTTTGGTCACGTCGGTACTACTGATAATCCGACCTGAAAATGAGCTAACTAAAAAAGTTAGTTATACGAAACAAGTAGATATCACCACAAAAAACCAAATCAATCAATTCCTTGGGTCAAGGAATATCATCTTTGACTTTCTTTTTGTGACGCAATTAAGCCAAGATATTAATCGACTTGAATTCGTACAGCACGCAAAAGTAACAAGAAATGAGTTATTGACGTTCGAGTTAGCCTTAACAGAATTTATACCTCATGCCTACTGGCATACAGGAACCGCCCGAATCGCTGTTGATCTCCACGGAAATATACTGACTAATTTCACTCCAAAACAACGACCTGTGATAATCGAACTGCAAGAAATATCGATCAACCACCTTCTAGCTTCACCAAATAGAGATGCATTATTAGCACTGAAACTAATCGAAGAAGAGCCCTTAGCTCAAGAATTAATAGGTGAAAATGTTACATATGTCTTCACTAAAAGTGAGGGTCTTTCAGCGGAACTTCCGAATGGATCAATTGTTGTTATCGGTGATAGCACGAATATCGATGAGAAATTAATTGCCTGGCGCATTTTCAAGACACAGATTGATGCTGCAGACCCCAAAAATCCAATTCATTTAGATCTTCGTTTCAAAAATCGGGCATTAATAAGTAATAACTTAACCACGTCTCTGACTGCCCAAAAAGTATTAAAGGACTGAGAGTAAATTATGTCAGGCAAATACTTTGCAATTACGACTCCTGAATCGTCAAAAATAGTAACAATTGTTGGTGAGCTAGATGGGACAGGAATCAATATTCTGCATCACGCCATATCGGAAAGCACGTTCTTTAAGGCCGGTAAAATACAAGAGGCCATCCCGGACGCTGTGCAAGCTATAAGACATACCCTGCCGGCCTGTGACTCCGATATCATAATCGAGAGCACGCACCTCGGGATAAGTGGAGCCTTATCAACTCAAGTAAACGCTCAAAACACAATAACAATTCCGCCCCATCGCCAAATAACACTAAAAGACAAACAGACAGTAGACAGCGCCGCGATACCTGCATTAGATGCGTCTTTACCGGTCGGCTACGAACTTCTGGATTATGTACCACTGCACTATTACGTAGGCCCTGAGAAAAAGTTAGACCCCTTGGGACACCAAGGAGACAGCTTGACCGTTGCGGCCGTAGGAATAGCTGCCGATAAAAACTCAATGAATGTCATAGAAGAATGTCTTCATCGTGCTTCAGTTGCTACGGTGCGCAGCATTCCTTTATCGACTGCAGCTGCTCACGCCACATTAATTAGTGATGAAAAGTATGAAGCGATGGCCGTGATAGATATCGGTCATTGTGTAACTAATGTCTCTGTCTGTGTCGATGGAAAAATAATAGCTTCCAAATCTTTTTTGAGTGGTGGTGAATCTGTTACTCAAGATATTCGCGAAGTCTTCAACGCCAAGGACCCAGAGGAAGTTAAACACTCTTTTGGAAGTTGCGTACCATCGCTCGTGAAAAACGCTGAGTTAATACCGGTCAAAAAAACAAATGGCGAAATTCATCTAGAATCTCAGTCTAAATTAGCTGCTGTAATTCAAGCCCGTGTAGAAATCGACATAATTGCCCCGATTCTCAAATATATTGACAAAGAAATTATCCCCCTAACAAAGTTGAGTGGCGGTATAGTATTAGTTGGGGGAACGGCTAGGTTAAAAAATATTGAAAACCTAACCAAGATGATTGCGGCGGACTTAGGATGTCCTCATATTTTGATACAAAATCCCGCCGAAATTACCCCCCCTTACATCAATAATCTTCCTGACGAACTTAAGTCCCCGCGCTTTGCAGCGCCTCTGGGTGTCCTTTCTATTGCTTCAAGCTGGCTAGAAAATGAACCCGAACAAGTCAGCACAGTAGATGAATCACTCTCATTTGGAACAAGTGTGGCACGTGCGCTAGCAGGTGTTTTCGGAGCGTAATTATTATGAAATGCGAGTTAAACAGAAGGGAACGATTTTACTGATGACTGAACTCAACCACCTAAATGACAGATCGAATTCTGGAAAAGTCGGCTCTGAAATTCGTATGAGTCGAAATTATTTAGAGGATGTCAGAACTATGAGGGCCGTTAAAGCCGCCCGCAATCAGATCCAAGATGGACTGGGTACACGTGGTTCAATTGTCTCCAATAATGCCAAAGATTCTCACTACACGCCAAGACCTATTCGTGATTTTCCGGAGCGGGAAGATCCTATAAATACTAGAGAAAAAATAATTAATCAAAATTTGAACCACGATTCTCAAGCACATGAAACAAATATCTCAAAGTTAGACATTGGAAGTTCATCCTCCCAAAACACTCATGAAAATCTGACTTCAGCAACTAGTTTGAGTCGCTCGAATAAAACCAGACGAGATATCCCTGATTTTGACAATATGGTCGAAATCACAGTGATCGGTGTTGGTGGTGGTGGGTCAAATTCAGTAGGTCGAATGGATCCCGTTCCAGGAGTAACATACATAATTGCTAACACTGACAGTCGTGCGCTTGCAGCACTCGATGTTGATCAAGAGATTCATTTGGGGAGAACACTGACGAGAGGAAAGGGCGCTGGAGGTAGGGCCGAACGAGGAAAAGCTGCTGCGGAAGAAGCACGTGATTCAATTGGTCAAGCATTAGACGGATCTGAAATTGTCTTTATTACAGCATGCTTAGGCGGTGGTACTGGATCGGGTGCTGGGCCAGTAATCGCCGAAATAGCCAATAATCTTAAAATCGGTGAAGATCATGTTCTGACGGTTGCCATTGTCACGATGCCTTTCAGCTGGGAAGGCACTAGAAAAAGAGCGATTGCGGAAGATTCGCTAGAAAACTTCCGAAGCAATGTCGACGCAGTAATAGTGATAGAAAATGATTTACTTCCAACGGCATTCCCGGCTGAAGAGGACGGCCAGCCAAACCTTGGGATCGAAGATGAATTCAGGTTAACTGACAAGATTTTATCTGATGCCATCCAAGGTTTGAGCGAAATCATAACGGTCAACGGCGTTTGGAATTTGGATATTGCCGACTTTAGATCCACTATGGAAAACGCGGGAGATGCGGTAATCGCTATAGGAAGTGCTTCAGGAGATAACCGAGCTGTTGGTGCCGCACAAAGAGCTTTAGCCAATCCCCTGATAAATACAGATATTACTAATGCGAAACGACTTTTAATTAACGTTGTGGGGCCCGCAAGCAATAATCAGCACTCAGACAAATTAGTATTACCACTCACTCGAGATGAGATTCGAAAAATCAAAGAAGTCGTAGGTGAACGAGCTCATCCAACTGAATGTGATGTCTTCACTGGAGTAATGCTACGTGATGATCTCGAAGATGAAATTCACGTAACGATTGTGGCTGCTGATTTCGAAAACTTTGAAGCCACAAGTATTGATATGGCTCTGGATCAGGGAACACGCAATCTAGAAAAATATGATTTAACGTCCATTCCTAAGCTAGAAGAACTAAGAAAATCCTTAGCAACGCCAATTATTTCGAGTCCTGAAATTATTGATTCGAGAGAAGAGATAACGCCACCCCCCAAAGCTATTGAGACCTCGGATGATGCAAACCCGAGGGAATCTCAAGCTGAAAAAACCGCACAAGATACAACTCAAATCACAAATTTTGCCAGCAATGACGTTCCTTATTACAACAAAGATATTCCTGAACGCTAAATAACTCGCGTACGTTCTTTTGTGTAAAGAGAAACACTCACAGACAATACGGTCTTTGTGCAAAACTCTGTGATTGTGGATTCCTTTTTTCCTCCTTGGTCTTGTATTTTAAAAGTACGACAATGACCTTCGGAGCCAAGCATGAATTGCCCAAACTGCAAATCGAAACAAAATAAATTAGTCGATATAATCATTGACTCGACTTCAATAATTAGGGAAAAAACCTGTATCCAGTGCCACTTTGAATTCAATACTATCGAAGAAATTGTGACTGACGCATTCCTTGTGCATAAAAAAGATGGATCACGTGAGCAATTTGATCGAGAAAAATTGATAAATAGCCTATTGCATTCCACACATAAGAAAGGCACCACACAACAAGCAATCAAAGATTTAGTCGTCGAGGTAGAAAGTCAAATAGTGAGTTCTGGCAATGAGATCGAAAGCCGCATGCTTGCGGAAATAGTAATGCTCAAACTCAAAAATCTCGACACGCTGGGATACATCAGATATGCGGCCGCCTATAAAACCTTTGTATCAGTAAGTGAATTTGTCGATGAAATACATGAAGTAGTTGAAACAAGTCCTCAAATACCGGACGAGCAATTACTGCTTTTGATTGATTAGATCGAAGTGGATACTAGCTCAAGTGCGATTAGAATTTCTTGTAAAAACTTTCCAGCTCTTCCTCTTGATCTGGATACTCAACCGACGTCTTCTTAATCAAATACCAAATCCCAAGTGCAAATATGCCTATTGGTATTAGACAATAAATAGAGCCACTTAACAACAAAACAAAAAAAGTAGCTAACAAAATTAAAGAACCCAGAATACCCGCCAACGGTGGGAGCAATACCTCAAACACAACGCGAATTATTAAGAATACTTCGCTCCAAGATCCTTGCTTCGGTGGTTCTTTCTCTTGAAACATATTACCCCCGTTATCAAAACTACTAACTATCTTAATGTTAACCTTAAGCCGACAATAAATATATGATGATCGATTTAGGAATCACCCTATGCAACTGACTATTCGTAATCGCATCGAAACAGTCCAAACTAAAATCGCACAAATATGCAATCGTACAGGAAGAGATCCAAGTGAAATCACGTTTATTGGAGTCACCAAGGGACATGGAATAGAGCAGGTTAATGAAGCGCTGGAGAGTGGTATCACTGATTTAGGAGAGAATAAGAGTCAAGAATTACTACTCAAACAGCAACAGCTCGCGCATCAACAAACTGAGCCAAGCTGGCATTTTCTGGGACATTTACAAAGTAATAAAGTAAAAAAGACAGTAAATAAAATTGATACCCTCCACTCGTTAGACTCTACTTCACTCATTACGGCAATCAACAAACATAGGCTAGACGCTAAAATAAAAGAACAAATCAATCCTGACTCACCGCCTCTTAAGTGTTTTATAGAGGTAAATATTGCTAACGAGCCTCAAAAATCAGGGATTCACAAAAATCAGCTTGAACTCCTTCTATCACACGCAGACAGTTCCAATGAAATTCTAGTTGAAGGTTTGATGACAATAGCCCCATACTATGAAGAAATTGAGCGAACTAGGCCTGTATTTCAGGAGCTACGAGAGCTAGCTGACAGCTTTGGCTTAAAAAAACTATCTATGGGAATGAGTCGTGATTTTGAAATCGCCATTGAAGAGGGAACCACGGCTATTAGATTAGGAACTACGATTTTTGGAGAGAGGGCAAATAGAGCACCCTAAGCCATTAAACGAGGAAAACAAGACAAGGAAAATATAATGAATGTATTACTGATTGGTGGAGGCTTCATGGGCGAAGCGCTTCTCACAGGTATTTTAAATTCAGAACACTCAACTGATTTAGATATCATGGTCGCTGAGATTGATGAAAAACGTCAAGACTTTTTACGCGCCACTTATCCGATCATGGTCACCTCATCAGCACATAATGCTTTAGAAAAGACCTCACCAGATGTAATTATTCTCAGCATCAAACCACAACAATTTTCCGAGACAGTTCAGCCCCTTAGTGGACTCCTTGATCCTAATACTCTCGTGATATCAGTGGCTGCAGGAATTCCACTAACAACTGTCACCGAAAAAACCGGACAGCCCTTGAGCGCAAGAATCATGCCAAATCTTCCAGCTGCCGCCTTGGAAGGAGCAGCCGCAATCTATTTTGCGCCTCAATTTACCAGCGCTCAGAAGAACACAGTCATTAATCTTATAAAAACCTCCTGCCCCACCCTAATAGAGGTCGATTCAGATGATGAGGTAGACCTTTGCACAGCAATCAACGGATCAGGTCCCGCTTATATTTTTCAAATAATTGAGGCAATGATCGATGCCGCAACCCTGCGAGGGCTAGATGAGACAGATGCCAGGGCATTAGTACTACAAACTGTTCTAGGTGCCGCAAAGTATGCGCAAGATTCAGATAGTAGTATTCAAGACCTTCGCACAGCCGTTACGTCGCCCGGTGGAACAACTGCAGCTGGACTAGCTATCTTAGACGGTGCAGATGTTAATATTACCTTTGATAGTGCTATAGCAGCGGCATATGCCCGAGCAATTGAATTACGGGCATAGAACGGAAAACACCTTTGGATCCTTTAATTCTTTATACAGCACAAATCGTCTCATTAATCTTGCGGCTTTTAGCTTTTTGCATTCTTGGTCGATCATTAATCTCTTGGTTTCCGAATCTACGCGATAGTGAAGTTGCTCGTGCACTCGACAATATAACTGATCCGATTTTACAGCCCCTTCGCCGTATTATTCCGCCTATTGGGGGAACGTTTGATGTGACTCCAATGCTTGCAATGATTGCTATTTTCTTAATCTCCGATTTCATCCGCTCTGCAGCTTGAGATAGTCATCCAGCTACTCCTCCAAGATACACTTAGTTGACAGTCGAACATTTGTTCTATATTGTATTATTTAACTAATCGGTGGGGGCCGCTAAAAGAACAGGATTCACGCAATCATGCCATCAAAAAAAGAAGCCCATACATCTGACGAAAAAACATTCGGGTCGACCCGCGAAAAAAACTTAAGCATCGCAATTGACGAAATCGTCAAAGAGCACGGAAAAGGCTCAATAATGCGACTCGGTGATGCAGAAGCGGCGCTCAATATCACTTCAATACCCACAGGTGCATTATCACTAGATATTGCGCTTGGTGTCGGAGGGATTCCACGTGGACGAATCACGGAAATATTCGGCCCTGAATCTGCTGGAAAATCGACACTGGCGCAACACATAATTGCCGAATGCCAACGAGCTGGCGGCGCAGCTGCCTATATCGACGTCGAACATGCCCTTGACCCAGAGTATGCCGCTGCCTGTGGTATCGATATTGAAGATCTGCTTATATCTCAACCTGATACCGGTGAACAGGCGTTAGAAATATGTGAAGCACTTATTCGCTCATCTGCCTTAGATATCGTAGTAATTGACTCTGTGGCTGCTCTAGTGCCACGAGCAGAAATCGAAGGTGACATGGGTGACAGCCTACCAGGACTTCAAGCCAGATTAATGTCTCAGGCCATGCGAAAACTCACTGCTGCCGTCTCAAGAACTAATACCTCATTAGTATTTATTAATCAGCTGCGAGAGAAAATTGGCGTCATGTTTGGCAGCCCTGAAACTACCCCAGGTGGGCGTTCACTCAAATTTTACTCCTCAGTGCGAATAGATATCCGACGAATTGAGTCAATTAAAGATGGACAGACTTTTATAGGAAATCGAGTCCGCTGCAAGGTCGTAAAAAATAAAGTAGCTCCTCCGTTTAGACAGGCTGAGTTCGAAATCATGTTTACCCATAATCTCCATGGAATAAATCGTTGGAGTGATGTACTCGACCTAGCTGTTGAGCACAACGTAGTGAAAAAAGCGGGCGCCTTCTTCTCATATGGAGATCTTCGCTTAGGTCAAGGCAAACGTAACGCGTCAACCTTTCTACAAGAAAACAATGACCTCTTCGAAGAAATAGATAATCAAGTTCGAGAAATTACTGGGATAACTCAGTCCGCTGAACACCTAGACAACATCGATCTAGCAAATGACTTAAGTTCAGAACTAGACTCGAACAATCTTCTGACCGAAGAAGCTCCTGCACTACTCAATTCAACTGACTAAAGTGCCAACACTACAAGAGCTTCAGCTCATAGATTCAGTTGTCATCAAAGGATTAAAGGCCCGTGCTCAGGATCGGGTTAAGATTGATTACACGCGAGAAACCACTGAATCTGAAACCCATAGTGAGCTCTTTCCCATTGATATTGTGGCCCAATATGGCCTGTTCAAGGGATCCAACCACACAGCAAGTCAATGGAACACAGCAATAACAGCTGCACTGTACCAAGAATCTGTAAATAGAGCTTATCGACTTATCTCTCAAAAACAACGGACAGAAAAAGAGCTGCGATCCTTAATCAAAAACACGAAAAAATATAAATTCACTGACCACATGATCGATACTGCAGTTACACGTATCCTTCTGCTGGGATACCTAGACGAAGTGTCTACTGCTAAAGCTCATGTCACTAGGACCAATTCACGACTAAAGTCCTCACGCAAACTGAAATATGAACTACATATGCGGGGCATTTCTACAACCACAGCAGATGATGTTCTCGACTCACATTCCGAAATCAATGCAGCATCAGAACTTGCGCAAAAAAAAGCACGACGCTTAAAGAAATATGATTCCCCAGTCGCTAAAGTTCGGCTCTACCGATATCTAGTTCAGCAGGGATTTCCTTACTCTCTATCACGCCAACTCGCCGATCAGCATTTTTCCACAGCCCCCGACTACTAAAATTGTCGCAGAGTAGGTCTGTGACGTGTTACCCTATTCGAAATATATAGATAATTACAGGACCCGACGCGACGCCTGACGATTAGGAAATCTACCTAGCGAACTGAGTTCAGTGCGGCGCGCGGTCATATCGTTCGGAGAATAATCATGGACCTTCTCATCATTCTAGCGGCCGTAGTGGCCGGCGTACTTGTCGGGGCGATCATAATAAACCTTTACAACAACAATTCTTCAACAGGGCTAATTAGCAAGGCGACAAGCGAGTCACAGCAATTACTAAACACCGCTATCAAAGAGTCAAGTGACATCATCGCCAACGCAGAAAATAAATCTGTCAGCCGGCGAAAAGAAATCGATGACGAAATTCGAGATCGGCGTCGTGAAATCGGCCGAATTGAACGCAGAATCGATCAGCGAGAAGAATCTATAGATCGAAGAAGTGAAAATATTGAAAAAATTGAAGATGATCTTCGAATTCAAGTCACCGAGATCGAGGCGCAAGAAGCGGAAATCAGCGAACAAACACTAGTTATGCAACAAAAACTCGAACAAATTGCGGGGCTTACGTCTGATGCAGCCAAGGAAGAGCTACTAAATCAACTCGATGCTGAACTCCGAGATGAGTCGGCCCGTCGCGTAGCGGCAATGGAGGACTCAGCAAAAGCTGAGGCTGATGTGAGAGCGAGAAAAATCCTGGCCACCGTTATGCAAAGAATTAGCTCGGAAGTAACTGCTGAAATGACGGTAAGTATCGTCGCAATCCCATCAGATGAAGTCAAAGGTAGAATAATTGGACGCGAAGGTCGTAACATTAGAGCTTTTGAAGCTGCCACGGGATGTGACCTTATTATTGATGACACTCCGGGAGTTGTTACGGTGTCAGCATTTGAGCCTACACGGCGAGAGATAGCTCGAACCGCGCTCGATTATTTAATACAAGACGGTCGGATTCAACCGTCGCGAATTGAGGATGCGGTAGACCGTGCACGCCGAGAAATCGATAAAAGGATCGTAAAAGCAGGGGAAGAAGCAGTAGTCGATGCTGAAGTGACTGGCTTGCATAACGAAATTATAAAAACCTTAGGTCGACTTCAATTTCGCTACTCGTATGGACAGAACCAGCTTAGGCATTGCATAGAAACATCCTGGCTTGCTGCGGCGCTGGCTCATGAGCTTGGCGCTGATGTTGAAGTGGCCCGAGTTGGTGGCCTACTACACGACCTGGGTAAGGCTGTAGACCGAGAAATCGAAGGTACTCATGCTTTGCTTGGCGCTGAAATAGGTCGTCGGTATGGCCTTCCACAGGCCATAACACACACAATTGAAGCCCACCATGAGGAAGTCAAGCCAGAAACCTTGGAAGCCTTAATCGTGATCTGCGCCGACTCCATGTCTGGAAGCCGGCCGGGAGCACGTAGGGAACAGGTCGAAGAATATGTAAAGCGATTAGAAGCTCTAGAAACAATTGCAAATTCTTTTGATGGTGTGGAACAAGCATTTGCCATTCAAGCTGGACGCGAAATTCGAATCATGGTAAAGCCCGATCAAGTAGATGATTTGGGATCCACGAGACTGGCACGAGAAGTGTCAAAGGAAATTGAGCAATCAATGCAGTATCCAGGCCAGATCAAGGTGACCGTGGTACGTGAGACTCGATCATCTGAGATCGCGCACTAGATTTCCCAAGAAATATCACCTAGCGCTAGATTTAATTAACTTATAAGACAAGTCATGAAATCAAATGCACCAAATAAGAACACGCGCCGAAGACAGACTGCATGTCTCTCGTGTGGAGATTTTGCAACTCTTGGCTGTGGAAAATGCGGTGATCCTTTCTGTGGGAAATGTATTTTTCACACTCCTGGCGGTATACGGTGTCAAAGCTGTGCACAGTTGAGAAAACCAATTCAATATCAGATTTCAGGACCCCGACTCATAATCACAATCTCCACACTGCTTTCAGCGAGCCTAATTCTCGGGGTGCTATCTATAATCCCTACCGCCCTGATTGCTCAAATTCCGCTGCTAAACATAGTTGGACATGCACTCATCGGGTACTTACTGGCACTTGTGCTATCCAAATTACTGGAAGTGATAAGTGGCAATAAATTAGGTAGGCCACTACAGATCACAGGGCTGATCTCAGGTCTATTCGTAGTAACAGGTCGGACCATAATTATTCTCACCTTAACCGGTGGTGTTATATTAGGTTTATCCGAACTACTTATGACGGGTGTCATATGTATAATCACGTGGCGACGATTTGAATAATTATTAGCAAACTAGATACGGTCAATTACGAATAACGCAAGTAGAAGCACAAAGGACACAACACCTACACCAAGCACTCGCTTGAGTTCGTCCTTCATAAGTTTTGAATCTCTTTTGTTGCGCTCACTGCTAGGCAAAACTCTACTCCGTCATCGAATATTCACTAAGTACATGTATAAGGGTAAGCGCCCTCACTTAAAGGGGCTAGCGCCAGCCCGCCATTTAAATTAATCTAGTACTTCAGGCACTAAGGCCCCGTAGTGTAGCGGTTAACACGTCGCCCTGTCACGGCGAAGATCGGCGGTTCGAATCCGCTCGGGGTCGCCATATAAAGCTCAATCAATCAGCACACCTGGATTCAAAATACCCTTCGGATCAACTGCATTTTTTGCTGCTCGAATCATGTCGCCGAATAGATCGGGCCGCTGCTGGTCGTACCACTTCCTATGCATTCGACCAACCGCATGATGGTGCGTAATCGTGCCACCAGCCTTAATTATTGCGTCTGATGCCGCTTCCTTAAATGCGATCGATTGAGCTACTGGGTCATCACCTGGGAACGCACCCGCGAAAGTATAGTACGGTGCCGGTCCATCAACATAAACATGAGTAAATCGACAATTTAACGTACCACCACCACAAATCTCAACGAGGGCTTTGTTCATCTCTGCTCGCACAAATTTATCAAAGTCAGGCCATTTATCCCAAGTAATTGCGGTTTCTACCGTACCTCCAAGAAATCCAAGACCCGCCTCTAGTCCGCCACCTTTTGGTATAAACGCATCCCGCCATGCCCCTACCGCACCACCGCGCCCGGTGGGCTCACCATTGCCATCATCAATAAGTATGTCTTGATTATCAATAAATCCACCAACTGATCGGGCAATTTCAATAGCCAATGTCATCGAATCACGCTGCGAAATAGTCGCATGTTCAAAGCCAATAATTAGCAAAGTTTGCGACCCATCCAGCCCAGCAGAGTCTTTCCCTAGCTCGGCATCCAAAAGTCGTAAATTTGCTGGCCAAAGTTTAGCTTGAACTATCTCGCGAGTGGCCTCATAACCGTCGCGCCAAGACGAAAACAACACCCCCGCGGTAGCTCTATATTTGGGTCTGTCTTGTATCTTCATCCACGCTTCAGTGACCAATCCAAGGATTCCTTCGCTACCAAGAATCAATCGCTCAGGTTGCGGTCCAGCACCATCACCTGGAAGTCTTCTGGTCTCTATCCAGCCCTTGGGACTTAGCATTTTTACGTTCTCTACAAAATCGTCAATATGTGTATTATTGGTAGCGTAGTGACCGCCAGCACGCGTTACGATCCAACCACCAAGAGTCGATCCAGCAAAAGATTGAGGAAAATGACGCAGCGTGTATCCATGCGGCCGAAGTTGATCTTCCAGATGAGGTCCGTAGACACCTGCCTGTATCAAAGCTGATCGAGATACTGGATCCACCTCAAGTACTTGATCAAATTGATCCATGTCAATTGTAACCACAGGACGGTCATTGTCGGTTGGTGGTGTGATTCCATCCACCACGGAAGAGCCACCTCCATAGGGGATAGCTATATAGTTCTGCTCATCACACCATTCAAGAATTCCCTCAAGCTCAGAGTTTGTCCTAGGATGGGCAACTATATCTGGTGGATTAGGGACACCTGTATACACAAAACTCTGCCGCCCCCCACAATTTGCATGCAAGGCTCGCTCATAATTATCTTGAAAGCAAAATTCTGCAAGCACATCAGGCGGGCTGATTTTTGGACTGGGCAGAACAAGTTCATCGGCCGTTGGAATTTTTGGAGCGTCAATCACTCGGCCGAGTCTCTTGGAAATATCTGAAGCACGCTCTTGACGTTGCTCAAGGGTGGGCTGATCCGACTCTAATCCAAAAAGCCACAAACTTCGACGCGGTTTCTCTTTGAATCCAGGACGAACTTCCATCAATATCTCGCAATCTAATTCTAATTACTCATTTAAAATCCCATTCAGATTCATACTACTGAATTGACAGAGATCGTTAGATAGACTCCACTATAACTGTTCTGAAACTAAGAAGTTACGGGTTGTTAGCTGCAGTAGATGAATTTCTCTTCCATCAGATAAGAGCTCTCCAATTTGAAAATTCAAGATCGCCAGTGCAACCTCTGAAAGGGAGTAAGAAGCATCTCGACTCAACTCTGAAATAGCGCCCAATCGAACATTTCTCTGTACTTTTCTAGGTTCGATCTTATCTGCCACAAACATCGCCCAAGCTGACTTAGAGAATGTAGGGTGCCCATATGTGTGATAGCGGACAGCCTGTAGAACATCTTTTGAGTCTATGTCAAAAGACTCCTTCAAAATTCTTGCCCCGATAGGGCCGTGCAATAAAACTGGATATCGTCGCTCCAAATCAGACACCAGCATACCCATCTCCTTGGCACAGTTTAGCCATTCTTCGTCACTAAAATGCCTGCAGATATCATGGGCAAATCCCATTAAGACTGCCATCTCAGGAGCATCGCCACGCATTGACATCAGGTCGCCAGCGAGCTCTGCAACTCGCTCAGAATGCTCATATACCCCCGTAGGCACGGTTGACCCTAGGCGTTCTGTAAACGCGCTTACCATCCCTGACATAGTCATTCTAAGACTTTGATCAAGTGAGCTTAGTCTTTACTCTGCTCACGCTCAGTTCGCTCCCGAGCTCTCCGAGCGAGTGGACTCTCATCACGGTCAAGCCTCCCCTTCACTCTTGATTTTGACTGACTGTCATATTGTTTTCGCTTTTTCTGATAACTGGAATTCATATCCTTGGTGCCACGTTCAGCGTCTTCCATAGACGCAGCCATTTTCGTTAGTCGAGCGACACGATCCTCAGTTTTGGGATGAGTAGAAAACATACTTCGTGTATTCATACCTAAAAACGGATTCATTATAAACAGATGAGCTGTAGTTTCCGGGACTTTCATAGGTATTCGTTGGGCTCCCATTTCGATCTTCTGTAATGCTGACGCTAAAGCCAGTGGGTCACTGACGAACTCAGCGCCATCAGCATCTGCTTCATACTCACGCGATCGCGAAATAGCCATCTGTATCATGCCGGCCAATAGAGGAGCCAGTAACAGTGCAATAATATTGCCTCCATTATTCCTGCTACTTCCTCCAAACCAAAACCCTATAAATCCAATCCAACTGATTGCAGATGCAACCGACGCGGCTATCGTTGATATCAGAATGTCTCGATTAGATACATGTGCCATCTCATGGCCAATCACTGCTCGAAGTTCTCTTTCAGTGAGTAATTCACGAATACCGTCAGTGACTGCCACCGCAGCATGCTCAGGATTTCTTCCGGTAGCAAATGCATTAGGTTGAGGGGAATTCATTAGATAAACACGTGGTTTTGGCATCCCTGCTAATTCAGCAATCTCACTAATCATCTTATGTAATTTTGGCTCTTCTTCAAGACTTACCTCGTGAGCGCGGGACGCCTTCAGGACTAAGTCAGCCGATTTCCAATAGGATCCTATGTTCAAAGCCAGAGCGAGAATCAGGAAAAGCAGCGAGCCTTGTATACCGCCTACAGCACCACCTATCACCACCAACAATCCTGAAATTGTTGCCAAAAGAATAGCTGTTTTAAAATTATTCATAAAATTGTGAATCTCCACTACATATCTATCATAACGCGCAATCAAACACGGAAACACACTAGTCAAATTGAAAACTCAACGAATAGGATACAAAAAAAGATGAGGCCTATGGCCTCATCTTCCTAAACTCTAAAACGCAATCAGTAAAAGAGAATTGAAATTACAAACCTAACTGTTGGGCTACCAACTCGCGATGGTAATCAGCATCACCAAAGGCCAGCTCAGCGCGTTTCTGACGCCTGAAATATAGCTGTACCTTATAATCCTTAGTAAACCCAATTCCACCGTGTATCTGTTGACCATGAGCAACAACTCGACGAGTTGCCTCAGAACACCACGCCTTAGCCATATTGACAGCCATCGTGGTTTCATCATCTGACTGATCTGTTGCTATAGACCATGCCGCCTTGTACATGATGAATCGAGATCCATCAACATCGGTGACCATGTCCGCACACTTATGCTGAATAGCCTGGAACGAACCAATCGGCCGTCCAAACTGAACTCGCTCCTTCGCATAATCAACTGCTATCTCAAAATCCATCTGAGATAGACCAACAAGATATGCACACTCAGCCACCGTATATTTCTGAATAACTGGCTTCAAAAGATCCCAGCCTGCACCATCGGCACCAAGCAACTGTCCAGACGCATTGTTAAGTACAACTTCGCACTGTTTGTCGCGAGCAATCGTTTGTAACGGAGTAACGCTAACGCCGTCCTGATCTGTCGCAACGATCGATAAACACACGCCTGAGCTACTTCTGGCAGCTACCACAAGATAATCGGCCACATGCGCATCAGATACGAAAAGTTTAGTGCCATTTAGCGTCACGTCGTTACCTGAGACCGTTGCCTCACACTCAATACCTGATTCGTCAAATCTAGCAGATGGCTCAGTAAGAGCTAGAGAAAAAATCAAGTCTCCCGAAGCTATTCCTGGTAGGAATTCGCTCTTTTGTGCGTCAGATCCTGCTTCCATAATCGAAACAGCTCCACCAAGCACGCTAGACATAAATGGACCTGGAACTAGAGCTCGACCGAATTCTTCAAGCAGCACGCACATATCTAAAAAATCAAACCCTACGCCGCCGTGCTCTTCAGGAATGAGTAATCCTTGCCAACCTTGTTCGGCCATTTGGCCCCAAAGCTCAGGAGAATAACCCCGTTCGTCCTCTTCCATGTCACGAACATGCTGTTCCGGACATTCATTTTCCAAAAATTCACGTGCAGCGTTCTTTAAAAGTTCTTGCTGTTCACTTAGCCCTAGGTCCATTTCATCCCCAATCTTTAACAATGACTGAAACTAATGTTCCAACCAATATAGTTTTAGTTCACCCTCAAATAGCGACAAGCCATATTTAGGAACCACGAGATGGTATCAGGAATTAGCTTAGGCTGCACGACCGCACGAGGTGCCATCTGCTCTACTAATATTCCCTCACATCCAAGATTTAAGTCCTAAATAAAAACGTCATACTAAGGTCTTCCTAACCTCGTGGAAGCCCCAAACCTCGTGTTGCTATTACATTTCTCTGTATCTCATTCGATCCACTGAAAATCGTGTGAGGAACAGATCCTACATAATCTCTAACGTGGGCCGCATTCATTGGTGAATATGCGCTGTCGTCCGCCCAAAGATTCCCGTACAGTCCCCACGCTTTAGTTGAGGTACGCGCTATTCGTTGATGGAGCTCAGAACTATACATCTTATTAACCGAGGCCTCATAATTAGGCACCATGCCACTATCTTGTATAGAGACGATTCGAAACGCGAAATTGAACAACACTTCTGTTTCGACCGCACGATCAGCTAGTTCCTTACGGACAACACTAAAATCTTGTCGAGTGAATTGCTCTCCCCCACTTGATGTCAAAAAATCTCGTAGATCTTTTTGTCCACGGCGATACGAGATTGCATCTGAAATACCCGATCGTTCAAAGTCCAACAAGGTCATGCCAACATACCAACCGCGATCTTCTTCACCTATACGGTTAGTTACTGGGACCTTCACGTCCTCAAAAAACGTCTCATTAAAGGGGTGATTCCAACCCATATCAATAATGGGGCGGACAGTTACACCCGGGCTATTGATGTCCAACATTAAGAATGAAATCCCTCGATGCTTCGGGGCATCTGGGTTAGTTCTCACCAACGTGAATAACCAGTCAGCAAAATGTGCACCAGAGGTCCAAATTTTCTGTCCATTGATCACATATTCGTCACCATCACGCAATGCCCTAGTCTGTAATGATGCAAGATCGGATCCAGCGCCCGGTTCCGAATAACCTTGTGCCCATGCAACTTCACCATTCAGAATACGAGGAAGATGTTCTGCCTTCTGTTCGTCAGAGCCGTGCACGATAAGTGTAGGGCCAAGCATAGACACTCCCATACCACCGACCGACGGCGCGTCGGCCTCAGCCATCTCTTGATTGAAAATGAACTGCTCCATAACAGTCAAACCAGCTCCGCCATATTCCTTTGGCCAAGCAGGAGCAACCCAGCCTTTTTCAGAAAGAGCCCCAGCCCACTTCTCGGCCGCACCTCTCGCAATCGCATCCTCTGACTTACGGTCAGCCTGCCATGCTCCTGAAAGTTCCTCACCCTCACCAGAATCTCCCTGATAACGGTCAGGTAGACGTGTCGTTATAAAATTCCGAACGTCATCTCGAAACGTCGACTGAACAGTATTGTCGCTCCAGTCCATACAAAACTCCCCTCTTAACCAATATTTCTCCACACAAGAAGTGAAGATCTACAGTGTACTTTATCGGCCGTGCATTGAGTACGCTGCCCGAGCCAAATCAGTCAAAACTTGTTGTGCCATTGGAAAGCTCGACCAAGAATTATCTTCACGTCTCGTTAGAATGACCAATATAAAGGGTCCGCGCTCGCCATAAACCACTCCGGCATCGTTGGCATACTCTAGTATCAATCCTGTCTTGTGAGCAACTTCCACGTCAGACGGGAGGCCTGCTCTCATGTAATCTTCTATCCGCTGAGTTAAAAGAAGTTGAAGCATACTCGAACTAGCATCTGATGAAATAAGATCTGACTTATAAATCCTCTCCAGGATCAATGCTTGATCCCGAGCCGTAGTCTGAAAATAACGTGGACCCGCGACTGTGCCTTGTAGACCCACTTCACGAGCCATTTGATTCACGTTCTCTATTCCAAGATACTCGTGTAATGCCTCAGCCTCAGGATTTGAAGACCAACTAATAGAACTTCTAATTGCTTCCCCTAATGTAACTATCGTGGGAAAAGCATATCTGTGCTCCTTTGGCGTAAATTCACCATGCCATGGCATGACAACAATCTCGTCCATAAATGAGTTATAGCCCAATTCGACTCGGTTATGGAGCTCAATCATTAAAAGCAACTTATAAAGGGACGCAGATGCCACAGATTCATCTGCTCGAAGTTCACATCGCGTCCCCTCAACTAAATCAATATAAACATAAGACACCCGCACCTGTGGATTTTGCAAGGCGGCTTCAAAGATGGGGTTACATCGTTCGTCTGCTTTTGGTCTTCCAAGCAGCTCAGCATACGTGATTGTACTGAAAATAAAAAAACCTGAGGTCGCTAAAAGTAAACTGACCAGAACCAAGCCATATGCGCTGACTTTTTGAATACGCTTTTTAAGTATTGCTGTCATCCAAAACTATTCCCCTGGAAAGATCGAGGCTGTCGACGGATCCCAAATCAATCCCTAACTCAGACTCCAAAGTTTTAGTGTCAATGACGTTACCTTTTTCCAGTTCTTTAGCGAGCTTACCGAGTTCCTCTTCTTTTCTCTCTTGCATTTCACGAGACAGCTCAAGATCATCTTCCAACATCGACTGAAGAGCTTCCTCAGGTGCATCTGAACCGCCAGGTGTTCGAGCGACGAACGATTCATGTAAAGTCGAATAGTTATGCCCTCCAAGAAAATGCAAGGGTGTCGTTTCTGATTTTGGTAAAAATGACTTCCCATCATATATTGCAGTATGTGCTTGTGCAGACAAAATTAGACCGACAAAGAACAAATGATCTCCAGTCTCAATGCGCTCCACAATTTCACACTCAATCCAGGCACAGCAGTCCGAGATTAACGGCGCTGCGACACGTCGCCCCGAAAATGTTTCAAGTTGTGTCGCCTCAAACTTATTAACATCCTCTCCTGAAAGCGAGCCTAAGTAACCAACATGATTAGCCAACTCTTTAGGCGGGATGTTAATGACAAACTCACCAGCATGTGAAAGCATGTCCGTCGAATATCGTGACTGTTCTAGAGCCACACCCACGAGTGGTGGACTTGATGATAATGGTGTGTGCCAAGATATTGGAATAACGTTCGATTGTCCACGCCAAGTAGAAGTAACCAAAGCTACGACACCACCAGACAACAATCGATTTGCCAAAATAGTGTCAATGGCTTGTAGATCATCGCTAGGGGCACTAGACAAGGGAGACCCAAAAGTAGATTCACTCATCAATACATTATTGCATGCTATCAATCACCACGTGTAAATATCACCATGGACAAGAGCTACCATTAATCTATGTGCCAATCAGAGAATCCTCCGAAATCCAGTGAAGTCATGCCTATTTCTCACCTTCTAGAAAGTATCGGATTTTCGGATGCGAGTCTGCAATTGGCAGCGAGGCCGGTAATAGAAGCCGCCGGTTATACCAATCCAAGAAAAATTAATATATCTACCGATAAAGCCAAGCTCGTAGAAGCCTATATCAAGAACAATTTCAGTCTAGTGTGCTCGCCGGCATGTGCTGCGGCTCTAGGTAAAAAACGGGTGCGAACACAACTGCAAGTCGAGATTAAAAAATGTGAGTTCTGTAATGGCAGTAAGCAAAACAAATTACTCGCAAAAATGGCGAAAGACCTATTCGACCAAAACTTAGTCGAAATACTCGTGGTAGGTGGGTCGCCTCAATCGGCCAATACATTGAACCGAGTTCTCAAGAATTGCAATATCAATATGAAAGTAATCGAGGGCACCAAAAGAACTAATTTAAAAACTGCCAAACTTCTCTGTAGAACAGCTGACGTCGTAGTAATTTGGGGTGCAACCCAGCTGGATCATACCGTCTCACAGGTATTCAGCGCCGCTACAGAGCCGACTAAAAAAGTTCCAGTCGCACGACCCGGACTTAAAGCACTGACCGAGGCCATGAACATTCACCTGGACAACCTTCGCAAATAATTTTTAGCTCTTTGTCAATTAGCGGAACGTCCAATGCGCCTGATCTCCCCAATCTCTCGGTCACTTAAGTCACGCATTTTTCCAGACTTTAGACGACCTAACTTAACGGGTCCCATAGACACTCGATGAAGGCGAACTAGCTCGGCCCCAAACCTAGCAAGCATTCTACGAACTATTCGATTTCGTCCCTCATGCACAACAATGCGAAATAAATGCAAACCGGAATTCTTAGAAACACCTATATTCTCGGCGACAACTGCCCTCGCAAATCCATCTTCGAGATCTATACCCTCCATCAGCTGTCGACATTCGACAGATTTTATCGGATTAAGCAAACTGGCTATGTATTCCTTCTGGATGCCAAACTTTGGATGAGATAAATATTGTAGGAGCTTACCATCAGTAGAAAGAATCAATAGACCAGATGTATCTCGATCCAGTCGTCCTGCATAACTCAAATTCGATGGATACGTTTCAAGTAAATCAAATATCGTCCGTCGGTGCCGCTCATCCTGACGACTCACGATGACACCACGCGGCTTATTTATGACCACCGTCAGATCTAGTGGTCTCAGATGCGAGCTGAGCAACTTTCCATCAAAGAATATCTCGCAGTTGTTAGGATCTGCCTTATCACCCAATATGGCAGGTTTCCCATCAATTACGATTCGCCCATCCTTGATCAATTTTTCCGCCGATCGTCGGGATCCTAGACCTGCTGAACTTAAAATCTTCTGAATTCGTATGGCTGTCATTTTTCAGTTTCTATCTAATGTTTATGCTCTCGACATGAATTACTTCAGCTGAAAGGAATCGCCAGCGCTCCGAAACCGAAGTGTATCTTCTGTCACGTCTATCGGAATCGATTTACCTGAATCAAGCTGATTAGACTTAAGTTGAATTATCCCACGCGCAAACTGCTGAAGTGTTGCTACAAGGAAAGGTGCCTCATAACTCACCCCAATTTCCCTAATTAAATCAAAAAGGACACTAATGTCCTTAGATTCATTAAAGCTTCGCCAAGCCACATCTATTGGCTCATCCCCTCGTATTGAATATTTACAGAAAGTGGCAACAGGGCCCTCATCAACCTCAGGAATCACTACGTGTGCCATGACACCACTGTGAGTTTCCCCATCCGCTATTAGGGTTTGAATAACTTTTTGCCAGGTACCAGTGGGACCATCTGGTAACGCCGGATGTAGGTTTAGCAGGACATGCGAATTGACGAAATTTGGAGAGAAAATAAGCATATAACCAGCTAAAACACCGATGTCAGTTTCGTAAGGACGAACCAGATTGGCCACCTCATCGTCGTACTTTTGTCGCCAAGGCGGTAGCGCATCAGTGTCGTGCGCTCGAGCGACGCCCAAATTCTTTCGAAATTGCACAGATGAAAAGTTAATTACAGGAGTACCACGCTGCAAAAGCTCTTCAACAAAGTCGTCAGTCGACTCAGATTCTCCTACCGCCCTGTTGATGAATACAAACTTGATTTCTGCATCAAGAAATCCGGAGTCAATTGCCGACTTCACTGCGGTGAACATTTTCCTGGACCCGATACCTCGCGCCGTCGTATACCAGCCAATACTCAATGTCATAAATCAGCTAGGAACCTTCCTGAATCAATTCATCAATTTGATGTTCCGCTTGAAGCAGTAGCTCCTTACATTGAGCTGCCATACTGACTCCACTCTCGTAAAGTTGGAGCGATTCAGATAAAGACAATCCACCCTCCTCCAATTGATCAACAATCTGCTGTAATTTTTCATATAAATCCTCGAAAGTAACTTCTTCAGTTGGGTCACTCGACATTCGAACCTCCATCTTTCCCTATACGCGCTTGTACCGAACCGTCATGCCAATGAATTAGAACATCGTCCGTGTCGATAACATCCTTATAACTGCGAACGGCCATGTCTCCTTTCGATATCAATGCGTATCCTCTACCTAATGTTCCACTCGGAGAAAGCGACTCCAGCCTACCTTCACTATGAAAAATTAACCGCGATTGCACTGCCAACTGTAATCTTATTGTGTGTGACATCCGACTTGTAATTGCCTCCACACCCGCCTCAAGTAATTCAATTCCTGGTCTCTTCAGGTAGATACGGCTCGCGAGATGAGATACTCGGTCCAATAGCGATGAAATTACAATTTTTATCGAACTATTCTGTCGAAGCACAAGAGACTGAATCTGTTGCAATACCTCGACACGATCTGGAACCGCCATTTCTGCTGCCGCTGAAGGTGTTGGAGCGCGTTGATCTGCAACCAAGTCAGCTAAAGTAAAGTCTGTCTCATGTCCAATCGCAGATATCACCGGAACAGGACATGAATATATTGACCTCACGACTACATCCTCATTAAAAGCCCATAGGTCTTCTACTGACCCACCACCTCTAGCAAGTATTACCAGATCAATCAGATCTCCGGAATAATTTGATACATTCTTTATCGCTGAACTGATATTTTGAGCCGCATCCAACCCTTGAACGATCGTAGGTTCAACAATAAGGTTTGTGAGAGGCCATCGCCGTGACACAATATTACGGATATCTTCAATCACCGCTCCCGTCGGACTTGTTACAACCGCTATGCCTTTAGGAAATTTCGGTAGAACACGCTTGCGAGCAGGGTCAAATAGTCCCTCTGCCGCCAAGCTTTCTCGGCGCCGCTCAAATTCAGCCCAAAGTGGCCCTTTATCCCCGCTTTCTAAATGAGAGATAACAAATTGCAAGTCACCACGAGCCTTATAAAGAGTAAAGCTCCCATAAATCAGCACATGTGAATTATCAATGATTTTGTCTCGAACAGCGAAATTATCATTCTTAAAAAATACGCATCGGATTGAGGAGTCCGAGTCTTTAATAGTTAAATAAATATGCCCAGATCGTGCTTTAGTTAAAGTGCTGATCTCACCCTCAAGCCAAATATTTGAAAATTGTGTGTCCGCTTCAATACTTTTTTTAAGTTTCTCGGTAATATCCGAGACCGAATATACGTCGATCTCAACCATTTATGTACCTCACTTTAGTAAGTAAATAGCTGAAAATAATCCGCCCCATACTCAAGAGGAGACCAAAGCCTACACCTTTGCACGTTCCAGATATCTGCCATCATCCGTGGATATTTTTATATAGTCGCCTGTACTAACAAATAAGGGCACTTGTGTGATCAAACCTGTCTCTAACGTAGCAGGCTTGGTTGCTCCTTGAGCTGTATCACCTTTCACCCCCGGATCTGATTCAGTAACTTGAAGAACGACAGCCGAAGACAATTCAACACCAAGCGCTTCTTCGCCGTACAAGACGACCTGTACTTCGTCCCCTTCTTTGAGATATTTTATGTCATCCCCGAGTATGACCGCCGGTACCTCTATTTGATCGTAGGTTTCCGAATTCATAAATGTGTAGTTAGTGCCATCATCGTACAAATACTGCATCTTCCGCGTTTCCACGCGCGCAGTTGCTAAGCGATCACCTGCATTAAAGGTTCGCTCTATGATGTGCCCTCCTCTTAGATCTCTAAGTTTGACCCGATATACAGCTGATTTCTTCGTTTTGACGTGATTGACTTCCTCCATTTTGTAAAGAGTGCCATCTACTTCAACGGTTGAACCGCGCTTGAATTGAGAGGTTGTAATCATTATGAGCTCCCTGCTTGACTCCTATTAAGTTTAACTCAGTTCGTAACTAGAACATTATGCGGGGAATTTTTTTGAAGCACTTGTTAGTGAGCGTAACTTCCCGTTCTCAATAACGCACTGATCTTCTATTCGAACGCCACCCCATCCGGGAATATAAATACCCGGTTCGACCGTGACTACATTCCCTTCAACAAGTCTCACATTTCCTAACGGGGATAATCGAGGCCCCTCATGCACATCAAGACCTACCCCATGACCAAGTCCGTGCCCAAAAAAGTCTCCATACCCTGCTTGGCTAATGACAGTTCGCGCAATTTCGTGGGCCTCAGACCCCAACATTCCGGGCTCAATTCGTTCTATTGCCGTTTCCTGCGCCATTCGCACCACATCATATACCCGTAAAAACTCATCACTGGGCTGTTGGTTTGATTCACCTTCGAACCATATTGTGCGAGTTAAGTCGGAGCAGTAACCATCCAGTACAACGCCCATATCAATCACTACACCGCTTCCTGAAATTAATTCGGAATCAGACGCTCGCCAGTGCGGCAATGCAGCATGCTCTCCCGATGCCACAATCGAAGGAAATGAAAGATCACTTGCTCCATGTGTGATCGCGTATTCTTGAATTGACCAAGCAATATCTTTCTCCGTAAGTCCAGACCGAATATCCTGAGTTGCCTTTTTAAACGCTTGATCTCCAAGTTCTACTGCCCGCGACAAAGCTCTCACTTCCTCGTCATCTTTGACCATCCGTAACTCTTCAATCAGGCCAGAAACTGACCGCAATTTAGGAAAAGCTGCGTTACCCGATTGTTCCAGAGAGGATCGCCAGTTATTAATTTGATCGACTGTTACGTGATCTGACTCAAACCCTAGTTGAGCGTTAGTGAAAGACATCAAAAATTCTACTGACAGGCTCGATACAGCCCCGAATGCTTCAACTAGCTCAAAATCTGGGCATTCAACCTTGACCTGCTCCCAGTATCGAGAATCTGTCACAAAATATTTAGTATCCTTGGTTATTACAGCAACACCTGAAGTTCCTGTGAAACCCGAAATCCATTTACGATTTGAAGGAGATTCAATGATGAGCCCGTCAAGCCCTCGCTGTTCAAACAGATTTCGAACTTTGTCGATCCGTGCTGCGAAATCTACGCTAATTACCACTTTTCTTAGCCCATAAAAATTCAAGAGCCGCAACATATCCGACTATGCCAAGCCCTGAAATTAATGCTGTAGCAACTCTAGACGAATACGTGCTGCTTCGGAATTCCTCACGCGCGTGGATGTTGGTAACATGCACCTCAACAACAGTGATTCCAACACCAGCAATGGCATCTGCAAGCGCAACCGAAGTATGTCCGTACCCACCCGGATTCAAAATCAGTCCATCGAATTCAGACGTTGCCTGTATGTAGTCAATTAACGCGCCTTCATGATTGCTCTGAAAAAATTCAACTTCGATACCGAGCTCACCCGCTCTGGTGGATACTCTCTGTTCCATATCTGCAAGAGTATCTGAACCATATAGCTCAGGTTCGCGAGTTCCTAACAAATTCAGATTCGGTCCATTTATGACTGCTAGTTTCATATGCCTACCCTCGCAGCTTCAGTTTAATATTCAGTAATCCTAGCGTGAAACAGTTCTCAATACATAAATTATGAGGGCTGACTTTTTTTTGTCTCTCGGGCATTTTTCAGGGCCGCTTGGATTTCGTCACTGTCTGAGGAACCAGATAAGGCTGTGTATATCTGAGTAGTGTCCGGTGATGAGTGACCCAAAAGGTGCTGAACCACTCGTATGTCAGCACCACGCTCAACCAAATGAGTTGCAAAAGAATGTCTTAATAAATGTGGATGTACATTTGTCTTAATCCCCACCTGAATTCCAGCGTCACTAACTAATCGTTGCACTGATCGCTGAGAAAGTCTTTGACCAAACCGATTTAGAAAACACGCCGTCTGCATACCCTTAACCAATAGTGGACGAGCCTCTTCAAAATATCGAGTAAGTGCTGCCCAAGCTGGTTCACCGAACAAACATATTCTCTCCTTATTTCCTTTACCGGTAACACTTACTTGCATCAAATTCATATCAATATCACGTAGATCTATTGACGTAATTTCGGAGACTCGAATCCCTGTGGCATAAAGCAGTTCTAATAATGCCCTATTTCTAATAGAACTGGCATCATTGCCTACAATACTTACTAGCAGTTTATCCACATCATTCTGTTGGAGTACTCGTGGTAAGCGCCTCACAGCCTTTGGGGTTCTAAGTCTAAGGATCGAATCTCCTTTTGGAGCCGACAGTACGTAGCCAGTTGAGTCAAGCCATATATAAAAACCTCTTACGGTAATTGCGATTCGTCTGATAGAGCCTTCTGTTACACCTTGATCCTTTAATTTTCTTAAGTAACCTCTCGTATCAGTTCTCCCGACTGCCGAGAATGACCAATCTCTGCGATCTATGTATTTTAAAAATTTACTGATGTCGTTACGATAATTTCGAACCGTATACTGAGATCTCGCTAAAACCATGCTCACATAGTGCAGGTACTGATCTAATTCTTCCTCGCCGGAAATTTTATGATTAGTCGACATACATATTTTTTTGACTAGTAGTCTATTCCCGGTTGTGCCTTCACGCCCGATTGGTACGCATGCTTAATTTCGTTCATTTCAGTAACTGTATCGGCGATTTGAATAATTTCATCACTCGCATCTCGACCCGTCAAAATTATATCGACGTCCTTCGGTCGATTCTCAATCACCTCAATGACGCTATCCACTGAAAGCCAGCCATAATTTATCGGATAGGTGACTTCGTCTAACACCACCAAATCGTATTCACCAGATTGGATGATAGCCGCTGCCTTTGACCAGGCTGCTTTGGCCAAATCCTTGTCATGTTCAAGATCCTCAGATAGCCATGTAAACCCGTCTCCCAACGCTTCCATCGGAATACCCATTCGCGTTGCTGCCAATGTTTCCCCATACTTCGAGTCTTTCTTCTTGATAAATTGCAGCCACAACACGTTCCAGCCACGGCCCCAAGCACGCATACTCACGCCAAGCGCTGCCGTGGTCTTGCCTTTGCCGTCACCAGTCATAACGAGAACTAATGGATGATTCTTGGGAAACAAGCCGGACCACTTGCCACGAGGCTGTTCGACCGGCCCTTCTCTGAGTACATCCGGATCATTAAGTGCAGACTTACGTTGATTATCATTAACAGACTTAGACATACCTCTATGATAACTCAGACAGGCTATTCTCAAACTTAATTAGAGAAAGACCAATTTAGACTGATCAAGCACAACATCCACATTTTTTCCGATTGAAAAATCGATAGACATTGCCTCGTGGGCGGATATGCTCGAAGGAATCTCAATCCCGTCCAGCTTCACGATCGCGACGACACCACCAACTGCAGACTCGTATCTAATTATCTGACCTCGCCCTTGAGGTTCCGGTTTCAGAGAAATTGCCGACGATGGAAAAGAAATTGTTTCATATGAGCTATTCAACGAGCCTGCAATCTTTAAAGATTGACGAGCCTCATCATTTCTCAGAACTGTATGGCCGATTAATTTAGCAACATCCACAGATTTTGGGCTGTGAAAGACATCTCTCATTGGTCCAGTCTGGTGTATCAAGCCATCAATTAGAACAACTACTTTGTCAGCTAAAACCACTGCTTCACTTATATCGTGCGTTACCACTATCGAAGAAAGCTCGCCGCCAGTAATTAAATCATGTAAATCTCTTGAGATACTCTGCTTATCAACGGGATCAATCGCAGTAAAAGGCTCATCAAGCATCAATATCGACGGCTCTAATGCAAATGCTCGAGCGAGGCTAACACGCTGACGCTCACCACCTGACAATTCATGTGGTTTTTTCTCAGCTACGCGATCCACTCCGAGTCGCTCTAACCACGTGTAGGCACCCTTGCTGATCAGCTTCTTTTCAAAGCCCCTAAGATCCATAGCAATTTTTAAGTTATCTACGACGCTCCTGTCGAGGAGTACAGGGTCTTGAAATGAGATAGCAGATAATCGTCTGAAATCTCGACGGTTCGATCTCGATATTCTACTCCCAAAGTAACAAATTTCTCCTTGGGTCGAAGGAATCAAGAGACCAGCTGCTAGCAAAAAACTTGACTTTCCTGAACCATTAGCTCCAATAACCGCAACATTCTCACCTCGCCCTAGATTAAAAGAGTCAAAAGATAGTACTCGCTGCCGCCCACGATGGACTACAATTTCAGACATTGAAAGTGCATACTCACCAGAAGACATCAGATACGCTTTCTAGCGAGATTTTGGACGCTCGTAAGAATAACTGCCACCACAAACACCATCGCCAATAGCACTATGCCATAAGCAAGAGCTCGTCCAAACTCTCCTTTACTTACTAGCAGCACAGTCGCGGTGGTTAGAACTCGAGTATCTCCGGCCAAGTTACCGCCGACCATCATCGCGGCACCAACCTCTGAAATTACGGCTCCGAAACCAGCCATCATTGCCACCATTAATCCAAGTCGCGCCTCATATGCCAATAAAAACAAAGTTTCCTTTCGTCCTGCACCCAGCGAACGAATCTGTAAAAACAGTGACTCGGGCAGAGACATAAATGAGCCAGCCGTTATTGCCGCAACCAATGGTATAGCAATCACACACTGACTTATAATCATCGCTATCGGCGTATAAATTAAGTTTAATCCCCCAAAAGGCCCTGAACGCCACAACAAAATAGCTACCAACAATCCAGCGATAACCGGTGGCATCCCCATCCCAGTGTTGGCGAACGTAACCAAAGCAGCTCTCCCGCGAAATGGTAAAACCGCGAGACAGAATCCAGCCGAGGCGCCGAATGCAAACGATACTATTGTCGAAGAACCACAGATTATTAAAGTCCTCAAGGTGATAGACCATATTTCCGAATCACCTTGACTGAGGAGAAGGAACGTCTCCCAAATTGCGTCAAGAATCAAGTCCACAAATCACCACTCCAGTCCGACAATACTTAGTTAATTCCATAGAACAGTGACTCACCGTACTGGTCTCTACCAAACATTTCAATCATATTCTGAGTCTCAATGCTGAGCATGAAATCGCGGAATGCTCTCGCACCTTTATGATTTATATTCTCAGTCGCTAAATTCAACAATATGACACTGTACACATTCAGAAGTTCATCCTCTTGGTCAATTAAAACCACTTGGTCAGAATCTATACTAGTGGCAAGCCATGTGCCCTTGTCAGTCAACGTATATGCCTGAGTCTGACGAGCAACCGTAAGTGTAGCGCTCATCCCTTGCCCAGTAGCCGTGTACCAATCTTGTCCGCTGGGCGTAGAATCAAAGCCTGCAATCTTCCAAAGATCCATCTCTTTCTTATGCGTTCCTGAATCATCACCTCTGCTAACAAACACAGAACCAACGGTCGCAATCGCCTTCAATCCCTCATCGACGCTCAAGCCTTTGATTTTGGCTGGATCTGCCGCTGGTCCAACAATAACAAACCAATTCTTCATTACCTCTGTCCGGCTTGCCCCGAATCCATTGTTAATGAAGTTAATCTCTGCAGATGGGGAATGCACAAGAAGTATGTCTCCATCACCTCGTTCACCCATCCTTAAAGCTGCACCGGTACCAACAGCAACAACTTTCACCATGTAGTCGGTTTCCTCTTCAAACCGGTACACTAAAGCATCGATTAGCCCCGTGTTCTCAGTACTAGTAGTTGTTACTAGCAGCATCGACCTCGAATCGTCTGAACAACTCGTTAGCCACACCAGCGAGAGAAAAATGAACGCATACAAAATTTTATCTATGCAACCTCTCTTCCGCAGAAACACAAAAACAAAACTCATCTGGAAAATTCTCTCTTGATTGACTAAACTCGCACTAACAGAAGTTTACAAAGGAACAGCACTGATGAGTAGCGATAATTTTTCTAACGGTACCAAAACTCCAGTGATTCGAGCCAAAGTTTGGGTGGAGTTGGACAACCGGCTGATTATGAGTGATTACCTAGCTACGTTATTAAAAAACATAGATAGAACCCGATCGTTAAAGAGTGCCGCTTCTGCGATGAAACTTCCCTATCGAACAGCGCTCAAAAAAATAAATGAAATTGAATCGGCCGTAGAATCTCCTTTGGTCACATCGATATCAGGTGGTTCTAAGGGAGGGAGCTCAAAATTAACGCCCTACGCTAGGGAGCTTTTAAAGAAATTTGACGCGGTTCAACAACACATCGCCGACCTTGAGGGTCAAAAGCTTTAGTGCATTCTGCAAAGTATTATGTGTGTGTTATTGGTTCGCCATCTAAACATTTGGGACACTCACTACTTTCCCATGAGGGAATCTCAATTGTCAGTGCGGCAAAGAAAGGAAGCCCCAGATCGATTTTTCCACCAGTTCTATCGGCTATCGAAACAACTGCTACCGGATTTGCACCCGCATTTCTTACGGCCGCGATGGTATCAACCAACGAGCCTCCAGTGGTGACGATGTCATCTACCACCAGTACGGCCTCACCGGGAGAAAAACTGAATCCACGCTGAAATGAACGGCCACCATCGGGATCCTTTTCACAAAATAGCCCTCTGACTCCTATTTGTCTGGCAACTTCATAGGCTAATAACACTCCGCCCGTAGTCGGCCCAGCCACACTTTTCGGAGCGAAATCTCGGCCGAAATCTGCCATCAATTTGCAAATTTTTTCCGTATACTCCGGCCATTGAAGGAGATTAAATTTCTCAAGATATCGATCACTGTGCCGACCAGACGTTAACGAAAAATGACCATCCAACATCGCTCCTGACGCCTTGAAAATATCAAGTGGCTCCATATTCACACATCCTCCTATATCACAATCAACCAGAACAAATTCCAAAATTAATCAAGGCTATGACTGGTCCTATTCACAGAATTTAGTGGCCAGTATCTCAGATCAACGCGACCGACCAACATTGTTTCAGATACAGGTCCGAAAATTCTAGAATCCATTGAATTGGACCGGTTATCCCCTAGAACAAACACAAAACCATCAGGAATAACTACCGGACCCCAACTACCGGACCCTGATCGCACAACTTGAGAATCGGTCAGAATACGGCCGTCCAAATATATCACTCCATCAATCATCATGATGCTTTGACCGCCAGTCGCTACAACTCGCTTGATAAGGTCATATCCCGTTTTACCGCCTCTGGGAAATACGACAACTTCACCCACCTGTGGTTTTCCAAAAGAATGCTCGAATTCTGCAAACTGTGGGAGCCACGAAGTATTGATCGATTTGTATGCCAGGCGATTTACAACCAAAAATTGGCCAGACTCGAAATTCGGCTGCATAGAATCACCCATGACTACATAATTTTGCACGACCGATCGAATACAAATGAACATTATCAGAGCCAGAATTACAAGTTCAATCGCTTCAATCGACGCTCTGAGAACAACCTTCTGTCGTCTTTGTCGAGTGGTAGGCCGAGGTGTATGTGGATGCAGTCCAGGATGAGGAATTCCATAATGCGGCAGCGAATAAATTTCCGAGGGCATCGTCTTGTTTTTCTGCTCGGCTAGTAAGAAAGAACTGTGATCCTTATTCATTTAATAATTTAGCCTCTTACAAATTCTTGCGACGGCGCAGCTTCACAAATGCTATCAAACCCTTGATTATTCTATAGACCTCAACTGGATTAATTTTTTTTCGAGGCTGAGCAGCAAGGTCTGATAATTTTTTGACGAACGAATCATGAATTACAAAGCCGTGACCCGGTGCAGCTACGTCAGTGGCAGAACCAGCTAGAACACTCAGTGATTTGATATAGAGTTCGTCATCCGCATTTAAAAACTTCAGTGGTCGTGAAAGAGTGCTTGTATGGCTAATAATCGCATCCCCCGTGAATGTAACTCCAGACTTGTCACAAATATATGCAAGTGATCCCAATGTATGGCCAGGTAAAGACAATGCTCGCAGACCTTCAGTTAACCAAGTGACTAAACCCATTTTTCCTGGCACGACTGTCGTCACTCGACTCCCTCCGATCCAAGGCACGTTATCATCATCAAAAACACAGTCCCCCTCACCCACAGCAATCCTTGCCTGGGGAAAATATTGATGCAGATCGCTTAGTCCGCCAATGTGATCACGATGTTTATGCGTAAGCAATATGTATGTGACATCACCTAGCCCATTCGCAATCTGAATCTCGGAGATTTCTGAAATGATTTCTTTCGATATTCTGAAGCCGGAATCAACGATAGCTAATTCACGATTGTCAATTTCAACCGCATACACATTGCAGCCGCGAGCAGAGCGCAGCTGCCAAACACTCGAAGCTATCGGTCTCATCAGGACGGCATATCCAGGTCCAGGTCCATTACTTTCTGAATTAGCGGTACCAACTCGCTTAATTCAACTTTGACATTACCTATATTGCCTTCAGATTCTCGAAGATACTTTACCGTAACCTTACCCTCCGCAGCCTCAGAGTCCCCAGCTAATATTGCGATGCCTGCATCGCTTGAGTTTGCTGCCCTCATCAACGCTTTCACAGATCTACCTGATTCGCCCGATCGTACAGACACGCCTAATTTTCTTATGTCATTCGTAATCCCAAGCAACATTTCGTGGCCTAGTTCACTGACTGGAATAATGAAAATATCCGGTTTTGGAATGGACTCCTCGACCAAGTTTTGCTCAACCATATTGAGAATTATTCTCTCTATTCCAGTCGCAAATCCAACTCCTGGCGTAGGGTCCCCTCCCAGTTGCTCCAAGAGGCCATCATATCTGCCTCCCCCACCTATTGTGGACTGCCCACCACCACTTTCGGGCTCGAATTCCCAAACCGTATGAGTGTAATAATCTAATCCTCTCACAATGGAATTATCAATCACGTATTCAATTCCCAAGGAATCAAGATCTCTTAAAACAGAGGAAAAATGCTTTGTTTCGTCGTCATCTAAATAATCTAATATTTTTGGTGCATCCGCGATAATCGCCTGATCTGTCTCCAACTTGCTGTCCAAAATACGCAATGGATTAGTAACAAGCCGAGCTTGCGATTCAGGCGAGAGTTTTTCACGATATTCTTGCAGATAATCACTAAATGCCGTGATAAATCTTCCACGCGTCGCCCCTGTTCCGATAGAGTTTATAGAGAGTCGCAGGCCCTTTAGGCCCAAAGCTTGATACAGGTTACTCTGTAGATTAATCACCTCTGAATCTAATGATGGACTTTTCGAACCTATAGCTTCCACTCCGAATTGGGTAAGCTGCCGGTACCTACCTGCTTGAGGTCGATCGTATCTAAAAAAAGATCCAAAGTAACAAAGTCGTACTGGTTGTGCCTGAGATTTCATTCCATGCTCGATATAGGCACGCCCTACACCAGCTGTATTTTCTGGGCGTAAGGCTAGAGGCTCTCCTCCACGGTCTTCAAAGACATACATCTCCTTCTGCAACAAGTCTGACTCTTCACCGACAGTCCGTGAAAATACACCAATATCCTCTACTATTGGCGTTGTGATTTCATGATAATCAAAAGTTCTAGCCACCTCAAAACAGGCGTCACGTATCTTTTTCATGACATGTGAATCTTTTGGCAAGATATCTCGCATACCGCGAGGAGCCTGCAATCTCTTTTTATCTGACACCATGATTAACCTGTCCATAAACTGCTCTATACACCTAAATCCTAACTTGTTCGTCAGCAAGGCTCATCTGTAATTGAATTTCTTGCCTTAAACACTCACTATTTAGATATACTTTAGTTTTGAAAGAGATGATTGAATGACCACATCCAGCCAATGGACAAAACGAGTAGTCGATGACGATCTACAGATTTTTCGCTCTCAATCCGAACCTGACCCCACGGAAGGCATACAGGTTCTACTAAGAGAGGCCTCCACGTATTTAGCTGCGGACAAAATTAAATTACTCCAGGACACCTTCGTATTTGCCGCCGAGGCCCACAAAGGCCAAATGCGTCTTACCGGTGACAAATATATAACTCACCCTATAGCGGTCGCGAGAGTGCTAGCAAATTTGAAAATGGATTTATCTACCTTACAGGCTGCGCTGTTACATGATGTTGTCGAAGATTGTGATGTTCCCCTCGAACTCATTGAGGAGCGATTCAGCCAAGATGTCCGAATGCTTGTGGATGGAGCTACAAAAGTAAATGAGATTCAGAATCGGATTACAAATCCCATGCTGAATGAAGAAGGCAAAATCCATCTCGAATGGGAAACCGTTAGAAAGTTATTAACCGCAACAGCGGAAGACATCCGAGTAGTGATACTGAAATTAGCTGATCGCCTACACAATATGGAGACTGTGCACGTTCTTCCGGAGCCACGACGTCTGGCCATGTCACTGGAAACTCGCGATATTTATGCCCCGCTGGCAGAGCGTCTAGGAATGTGGCGGATTCGATGGAGACTAGAAGATTTAGCATTTCGCTGGCTCAATCCGAAAGAGTATTCAGAAATTGCCATGATTTTAGATACGCGGCGAAGTGAGAGAGAAGCCTCGTTGGACCGCCTTACTGACGAAGTGGCTCATATTCTCGAAAATCACGAAATCAAATCTGAAGTGTCGGGTAGAGTGAAAAACCTATTCTCAATTTACGAAAAAAGAAACAGATACGAGGCAAGCGGGAAGCATTTTGATGACATCAACGATCTCTTGGCAATTCGAATTGTCGTTGAAAATATCGCTGATTGTTATCGTGTGTTAGGCGTAATACATGGCAATTGGCAGCCGGTGCCAGGTACATTTGATGACTACATAGCGTCTCCCCGCCGATCTGGTTACCAAAGCCTTCACACCTCAGTAGCGGAACCGGATACGAGTCCATTTGAAATTCAAATTCGAACTACCGAGATGAATGAGGCTGCAGAGTTTGGAGTTGCGGCACATGCGGGATACAAGGGCTTAACTGACCCTAAACATGATTCCGACTGGTCGTGGATAAGAAGATTATTGACCTTCCAGCAGGAACATCCGTCTGACGACTACTTCGAAGCATTGAAAACTGACTTTCTTTCAGATCAGGTATATGTCTCGACACCCAAGGGCGAACTTTTTGAGCTACCGGCAGGGGCCACCCCACTCGACTTTGCTTACCGAATTCACACAGATTTAGGTCATTCGTGCTCTGGAGCGCGCGTAAATGGTCATATAGTTCCTTTGACGTCAGATCTAAAAAATGGCGATCGCATAGAAATTCTGAGAAATAGGCAAGGCAAAGGCCCCTCACGTGACTGGCTGGACTCGACCAAGCATTTTATCACCACATCCCATGCCAAGCAGAAGGTCAGACAGTGGTTCCGTCAGCAAAGCAAGGCCGAAAATAGCGAATATGGAAGCAGTATCATGGACCGCGCTAAGCGAAGACTTGGACTAGACGCAAAAGACATCACGGTCGATTTTCATAAAGCATTGGGCTATGTGTCTCAAGACGATATGTTCGCAGCTCTCGGCGCCGGCACGCTTTCACAAGACCGATTAAATAGCCGACTAGCAAATCTAATTAACTCAAAACTCAGAAAAGTATCCGGGAGCACCATCCCAATCGCCGAATTCCAGTCCAGTGCTAAGTCCATTGATGCGGGCATACGTGTGCTGGGTGCAAGTGGAATAGCTGTAAACGTTGCAAAATGCTGTTCCCCACTCCCGGGAGACATAATTGTCGGCTACATAACACATTCCAGAGGTGTAACAGTGCACAGAACTAAATGTCGCAATCTTGCATCTCGTGCAGATTCTGCTCGACTAGTTGACTGTGATTGGGCAAACTCCGAGCAGATGTATGCTGCTCGAATCGTGGCTGAGGCATGGGACAGGCCAGGATTGATCAGTGATCTCACGACAGTGTTAGCTCTTGCAAGTATTAATCTGGGCGAGATTAGTAGCGGTAAACATCAAGACAGAAAAGTTTTTATCTCGCTAACTCTTGAGACCATAGGGGGAGAAGAATTTACAGCAATCCTATCAAGGCTAGAACAGGTGCGAGGAATCATAACCATTCAACGCAAAGACTAATTAATCCAGCGCGTAATTGATTCCGGTCGGCCATCAGACTCTGGTTTTCGAATTTTTAGATACAAATGAGACAACCCAAACATCAAAAAAATCAATATACTCGTGGCACCTGCAAGTCGAACCGTCGCCCAATACCAAAAATCTCTGGGATACATCTGCAAAAGCCGATCGGTCGACTCGTTTAATATCCAGAGATCATTCGTGAACATCAACTCATGAAATTTGTAGAAAGCCGAATCAAAACCGGTGAATATTAGACCAGCTAAAATTGCAAATAGCCCTATACCTGTCAAACTCGCGGCTCGCACATCCGCAGCAATTTTTAGCAGCGGATCATCACGAAATCTGATAAATGAAATAGCCAAACTGCTAAGGATGAATATGAATAGAGCATCATGAATCTTCCAAAATAGTTGCATCAGATTTCGTACATCAATCATATGATTGACTTCTCTATCATTGAATATACTCATCGATATACCCTCATTAGTAACAACGCTAATCCAGAGTGGGGCATCAGAAAAACCTAATAAATAATTGCGTATTTCCTGATTCACTGCGGTTAGTTGTTCAAGAGACACACCGGTCACAAGTTCGGCCTGCCCTTGGAGCAAAGCATGTTCATAAGTTGACTCACTCAGTACTAAAAAACGGGTTACTGACAGCAGGCAAAATAGAGGCACAGCCAGAATAAACACCAATAACAAAATTTTATTAAATGCTTCCACAGTATTAGTTTACATAATCATGAGATACTTGCAGTCATGACTGATACCCAAATATCTGTAGATCAACTCTGTCAAGCGCTCGATATCCAGCCAGTACAACTCCAGATATTTAATCCTGCCCATCCAGATTTTCAGGCTCAGCGTGAACTGCTTATTCTAAGCAGTGAATTTGACGATGCTAGAGAGATTATTGAAAGGCGTTATCATCCTACTGCTGCGGCAAAGGTTGTTTTACCGAATTCTGAAATACTTGCCTGCACTCGCGACTCTTTACCCTCTTTGGCACTAGCTTGGTTTTTATTACCCTTAAAACCTGAAGAAGATACATATTCTCTGGATGGCTTCCGCAGAGTAATTGAGTTTCTTTTTTCGCCAGACGGATGCCCATGGGATAACAAGCAAACTGCAAATACATTAAAAAAATATCTGCTAGAAGAAACTTATGAATTAGTAGATGCCATTGAAAAGAATGACCGTGACTCAACGCTCGAGGAGATAGGTGATGTTCTTGCACATATGTTCATGCAGACGTCTGTTGCAGAGAAAAATCAGCAGTTTAGTCTTGAAGATGTGGTCAATTATGCAAATCAAAAATATGTGCGGCGTCATCCACACGTATTTTTAGATAACACATTAAGCCGCACCGAAGAATCATTAAAAAACTCTTGGGAAGAAATCAAGGCCGCTGAAAGGAAAGAAAAAGAGTTTACGCGGACAGTTTCCGAAGGTGCCCTCCAGTCCATACCTGACGCTATGCCTGCGCTAAGTCGTGCGCAACTAACCATTCGCAGATCTCGCAAAGCGGGAGCCTTAATCCCGGAAGTAGAAAAGTCCATCCAGCACAGTGAAACAATCTCAACTCTTCTACTCAAATCTGTGATTTTAGCTGAGGAATCTAATCTTGATGCTGAGGAATTACTCAGACAAATCGTCTCGAACTACGCAGCAGAATTCCAGCGAATCGAGATCGACACAGACCGAAATATCGCAAATGCACCGGATACAACGAGAGTCCTGCCATGGCTGAAAGTTATGACAGCTGCAGATGAAAATGTGCAAGATTAGCGATAATCCGATAAACTCTTCAGACTAATCAAAAGGAGAATTTATGAGCGCAGCCTCTACTTTAACAAGAAATGAACATACACCTGAAAATTCAGTTGTTACTACTGAGCGATTCAGTCAAGGATTCAGCTCATTCCAAGAGTGGATGGATGCAATTGAATTGAATAAAGAAAAATTTCAAATGCACTACGACGAATGGACACACAGCCCAGAAGATATAAATGTCCTGAAGGCATACGTAGAATCACATGGGATTAAAGCCTTATGCATCGGAGAAGATTGGTGCCCCGACGTTTGGAGAGGGCTTCCGGTGATGGCACGCATCTCAGAATTAACCGGTATGGAAGTCCGACTATTCATTCGTGATGATAATTCAGACATCATGGAGGAATTCTTGAAAGATGGAGAATTTGAGTCAATCCCCGTTGTGGTGCTCTATGACAGTGATCACAATTATTTGGGACACTGGATTGAACGTGCGGATCAGGCAAATGCTGAAATGCAGCCACTTCTTAGTATGTTGCATGGAAAAGAACGAGGGTCCGATGAGTGGCAAGAGGCCAGAAACAACTATCTAAACAAAACCGTTGAACTCGCACAAGGTTGGCGAGATGCTCAACTAAGCGAATTGAACGCGATATTAGATGAGGTATTGTAGAAAATAAATTCAATTCCTGATTAAAGGTTACTAACTCGTCACATTAGTGCCGCAGGTTGCGCATGCATTCCAAGAGAAGTCCAGAAACGAATCACATAGGGGATTTAGACACTTCTTTTTAAGCTCTGTCTGACAGAATGGACAAAATCGCCAGTCACTATTTATTAGTCGATTACAGTCTGGACAAGAAATATCAAAGTTCAGATCGGCCAAAATAGCCTCCCGAGTAAGACTAGATTCGTACTCGTCTAGCAGACTGCGGCTAGGCCTCAAAACGAAGTAAATAGGAAGCCCGAGAAAAGGACAAATAATCGACCAAATTATGGCAGAGATACGGGCCAGTAAATCTCTTGTTCGTGACGAAATATCTCTGTATACCCAGACGATAACGGCGAGCCAGAGTAGCAGACCATATGCCGCAAACAGCATTCCCACAATCTGGAGAGTCGACGCAAGATTAGTAGTACTTGCTATTTGCAAAAATGGAAAATAAGCACCCATAAGATAACCTTCTTCAACCGAGTTATGATTTATCCTTGTGATACGTAACTCTAGCTACACCAAACAAGACTACCAAATAGTATCGCGTTCAACTGATACTAGTTAGCTGAAGTCTGGTTTACAAGTAAGGCTCTGCCATATGAACCCGACAGAAAATATGAATAACAGGCGATATCACGCACTTAATCAATCTCAGAAAGAGGCAGTATCCCATCGGCATGGTCCGGCATTAATCATCGCAGGTCCTGGAAGCGGTAAGACGCGAGTCATCACCGAACGTATAGCGAACCTCATTCAAGAAGACAATGTCCGACCATGGAACATCCTCGCTATCACTTTCACTAACAAGGCTGCCAAAGAAATGCAAAATCGGGTAAATGAAATACTTGGAGATGAGTCAAGGGGTTTGGCTATAGGAACCTTCCACTCGATGTGTGCCCGTATATTACGACAATCTGGAGAACCACTTGGAATAGCCTCCGACTTCGTCATTTATGACACCGATGATACAGAATCCTTAGTTAAATCCATCATGAAGGAATTAAACACCTCAGATCGCTTTAAACCTCGGCAGATTCGCAATCGTATTTCAACCCTAAAAACAATGGAACGTACCCAAGGCTCCCGTTTGGGACACCAAGGTGAGAGCTATCTTGATGACCTGTCTATAAACGTCAAAAATATTTATGATGCTCGATTACGGCGAGCGAATGCTGTTGATTTTGACGACTTACTCAATCTTACCCATACTTTGCTGACTGAATTTGGGGACTCAGCTTCCCTCATTTTAAATCGTTTCGAACACGTACTTGTTGATGAATTTCAAGATACTAACCTCGTGCAATATGAAATTGCACGAGCTCTAGCGCAAAAATCACGAAATCTTGTGGTAGTTGGAGATGATGACCAATCAATTTATTCGTGGAGAGCAGCTGATATTGAAAATTTTCATCGTTTGATCACAGATTTTCCTGAAGCTAAAACCATTAACCTTGATCAAAATTATCGATCTACAGGTCATATTCTAGAAGCTGCTCAAGTGATAATTAACAAAAACTCCGGACGAACTGAAAAAAATCTATGGACAGATAATTCCCAAGGAGTACCTGTTCAACTTTTAACTAGCAGTACTGCGGATGAAGAAGCATGGTTCGTAGCTAATGAAATCAGAAAACACCAAGATTCTTCTAATATGCAGGAAAATGGATTTGGTGTCCTTTATAGAACGAATGCACAAAGCCGAGCTATTGAAGATGCGCTCATTTCGAACGGAATACCTTATCGCCTTGTCGGTGGAACACGTTTCTATGATCGTAAAGAAATAAAAGATATAGTGGCGTATTTACGACTCATCCAAAATGAGCACGATATTATCGCTTTCCAACGGGTCGTAAATACACCTGCCCGAGGCATAGGGAACAAGACGCTTAGTACAATTTTACAAACTGCGATAGATACCGGTACATCCCCAGTTGCAATTGCCGTCAAACTCGTCAGTGAAGACACTATTGCAGGAATACCAAATATAACTAGCAGAGCCAAAAAAGCAATTCAGCTTTTCACCTCAGTCTATGAACATTTGGCTTCACTAAGGGATACGAAAAATGTACCCCAACTGATTGACGCCGTTGTAACCGAAACTGGATTTAGAGCGTACCTCAACACTTTAGATAAAGATCAGCCGGATCGATCTGATAGTCGATGGGAAAACATCGAGGAATTTAGAAATGTTGCTGCTCAATACAATGAGCTCGAGGAGGAGACCTCACTCCATCTCTTTTTAGAGCAAGTGGCTTTGGTGTCTGACGTAGATCAACCTGAAAGTAACGAGACTGTAAATGTTACTCTGACCACGCTGCACTCTGCCAAAGGGTTGGAGTTCTCTGTAGTATTTTTGATAGGGATGGAAGAGGGCTTGCTACCCCATCAAAGGTCCTTCGACGATGAGCAAATGATGGAAGAAGAAAGACGTCTTTGCTACGTGGGCATTACACGGGCTCGAGAGCAACTTTATCTTACGCAAAGCCTAACTCGATATTTGTACGGGCGCAGTACCAGCGGCTCAACCTCTCGCTATCTGAAAGATCTACAAAATGCAGGCCTTGAAACAGCGCAAACTGCGTCCGCGCAATCCGTCACAAATTCACGCTCATACAATTCCGCTTATCCTCGAAAGAAATACAATCTCGGAAGCGGCCTTCGAGAGTCTGAACTAGACACTGAAAAATCGCGTCATAGTGACATCGAACCTTTTAAAGCAGGCGACAAGGTTCGACACGGAAGATTTGGAATAGGGACCGTCATTAACATTAAACAAGATGGAGCTGACTGGGAAATTCAAGTTGCTTTTGAGTCGCAAGGCGTCCGAAAACTGTATCAGTCCTTCGCGCAATTAAGTCTACAAAATTAGGTGGTGCATCGGGACAATAAATCTATAAAAAAAGTTCCTTTTGCTTATCTAAATCAACCTTCTGGGCTATCAATTCTTTGATTCGGCGAGCTTTATCAGAGTGAGAAAATGGAGACTTGCCGAAAGTGCCCTCCAAATTCTTGGCCGTGGTTGCTGTGGGATTCGGAGATAAAATCACAGTAGTATCCCGACTTGCAGATGCTCTATCCAGTAAATACGGACTTGGTTCATGTCCACCCGTCAAAATCAAACATTGTGCTCCTGACAATAATGCTGCTAGGCCGAGGTCAACCTTCTCAGCTCTCACAACTACCGCCTTGCGGTCAAATCTACCGAAATAATCATCTGCCGGGTCATGAGAAATCGCCCCGATCACGACGTGTTCACAAATTTCTCTCTCACCTACAACTGATCTCGTCAAAACGGCCGAGTCAGTAGCGCTTATTAAATCACCCACAGTTGGTGCTGCCAATAACCTATCCTCACCGAGAGAAAAGTTTTCGTCCACAAAATTACGATTTCGAATCGTTAGCGATGCATCAGCTCTGCCGTTAGATTCTGAACCTTGCACGTATATAATTTTTGAGTCTGGTAAGTTATCAAGTAACTCACTTTCATCTTTAGAAGAAACCTCAATCACACAAACATCACCTGCACTGTCGGCTAATTCAACCGTGGAACTTGGCATACCTGTACCCGTATCTATTCCATCAAGGAGCAGTTCAGAAAAATTCTGCGCATCAACGGATGCACGGTCATCGCTACCAAATCTCCTAAGACTCACTGAAAGTTGATTATCAACTGCAAGTTGTGCAATCCCGACAGCAACGGTGCTAGCACCCGCGCCGATAACGTCTCCTACCACGACAATATTAGTCATTCTTACTCCATTGGCATCAAGGTCTTAAACAAAGGCTTACGGGGCAATTCTACAGGGTATTAACTTGTAATCCTAGTCTATTCTCGCTACACCATGAAATAGTGACTCGTATGACAAATACTTCAATTAAACACTTAATTGCTGACCACGTGATCTGATCGCAAACAGTAGGCCCCCAAACAAAAGTGCGCCTGCACAGATTGCGAAAATCATAACAATCGGGAGTCTTTGCGATAAGAAACCTGCACCAATCGAACCCAGAAGTAAACCAGACATAAAGACCATCTCAAGAAAACTCATAGTCTTGGCCATACCTATTTCTCGCCCAACTACTACTAGGGCAGCGCGTTGGGCAGCACTCCACAAAGAGTGCCCAAATCCGCCCACAAACACAAACGAGATGAAAATTGTCCAAAAATCCGCCAAAATAGCCAATCCGAAAATCCCAATAGACTGAATTAAAATTCCCAAGATGATCAAATGTCGACGGTTATACCTGTCAGCTATGCGTCCAAAAATCGGTTGCAATAAACCTGCAACAAGCTCTTGACCCGTCAAAATCATCCCGATAGCAGTAGCAGTCAGCAACAAGTTGGTATCTAAATAAAGTGCCAAAAAAGTTAACGTCGCCCCAAAAGCAATAGCATGACCCAGCGTGACAAGCGTTAGACCTTGAAGGAGCGGTATCCTAACCACGTCTCGCCAGCGCGATATATTCAGTGATATTTCCTCGCCAGTCGAACTAACTGATTTGGTCGACGTAATCTTTGGTAGTCCGATAGCTACTAGGAGGAAAACAAGAAACATTACTGTCCCCATACTCAAAAATACGGCTGAAAATCCGAAATAATCTCGGATAACACCTGACGCCAGAGGTCCTATACCAAATCCAATTAGATCAGCGACACCGAGGATACTCATATATTTACCCTCCTCGCGTGGCGGGCTGAGATCTCCCACCGATGCAGCTGACAATGCAAACCAAAATGATGTCCCCAACCCTGAGATAACTCGAAATAGGATAATCAGCAAAATTGTGCCGCTGAAATACCATCCAGTTGCTGATATTACGGAAATACCAATTCCAAATAAAATAAAAGATTTTCGTCCATATCGATCACCTAAATTTCCTACAAAGGGCAAAACCAAAATAGATGAAAAGGCAGCTGCAGAAAAACTCAAAGCAAGTAAAAGTCCCTCCGCACCCATAGATTGCACATAGATCGGCAGAACCGGACCTACCATAGAGACTCCGAAAGAGCCCATAAATACGGTCAGTAACAAGACTAGAAACGCTTGCCGCCTAGTAACAGAGTCGATAACTAATCCCTCTTCCACGAAATAAGTTGATTAACTTATCAGTATTTACACTTTCTTGATAAATAATGACCTAACCTACCAAAGCAGCAACATGCCGCAAGTGCAACAAAAGAGGGTCGATAAGTTATGAAAATTACAAATATCAAAATAGATTTGTTTAATTGGACGTCTGAAGCCTGGAAAACAGGGGTTGGAACGAGTTTCGGTAATACCCAGCAATTAGGGGTAGTGACAGTCGAAACCGACGCAGGTATATCTGGCAACGCATTCCTCGGTTCGTCACGAATAGGTGCCGACCATTTCGCTCCTGGGCTAATAGAGTTTATCAAGCCACTTCTTATCGGAAAAAACCCGCAGGATATTGGGACAATATGGTGGGATATGTGGAAACAGAACAGATCTGTTTCCACATATGTAATCGGTGCAGTAGACGTCTGTCTGTGGGATATAAATGGCAAAATTGCAGGACTGCCAATACATCGTTTACTTGGGACTTGTAAGCAATCTGTGCCCGCATACTCCAGCACCGCTTTTCATGAGACGAAAGAAGAGTATGCCGAGGAAGCACTGCACTTTAAAGAATTGGGTTGGCGGGCGCACAAAATTCACCCGCATGGAGATCCGAAATATGATATCGAAATCTCTGAGGCTGTTAGAAATGCGGTTGGCGACGAAATGGAATTAATGCTCGATTCAATGTGGGCCTACCGATATGAGGAAGCTATGCGGGTAGGACGAGCTATTGAGGACTTGAATTTTTACTGGTATGAAGATCCGCTAGTTGAGGAAGATATCTACAACTATGTAAAGCTTCATCAAAAATTAGATATCCCGATCATGTCAACTGAATATGCACCGGGGCGTCTCTACGGTATGACCTCTTGGATCACCCAATATGCCACGGATATATTACGGGGGGATGTAGCTGTGACAGGCGGCATCACACCGCTAATTCGCCTTGCACATCTAGCCGAAGGATTTAATATGCAGTGTGAAATTCATCATGGGGGTAACTCATTGAATAACGTTGCTAACCTTCACGTCACCATGGCGGTGCCGAACTGTGAATTTTATGAGGTGTTCCCCTGCACTGGTGCAAATCAGTATGGTCTGGTTCAAGATATTGAAGTCGATTCTGATGGCCTAGTTCAGGCACCTACCCAACCAGGTTTAGGTTTTGAGATTGACTGGAATCTCATTCAACACGAGAAAACAGTAACAATAGAGTAAATTGCCGCTAAAAAATTAACTCGCAGACTCACGAACAAATAATGGCAAAGTTATCTCAGGATTAACTTGAAATAATTCCAACCTCACCCTCATTCCAATGTCCGCCTGTTCGGGTTGAATGTCAATAATATTGCTTGTGATGCGAGGACCTTCATCCAGTTCGATTAATACCGTAAGAAAGGGGGTATAGTCCACAAGACTGGGATGTATCGGCTGATGCGTGACTACGTATGAATACAAAAAACCGCCGCCTTCTGCTTCTTTCCATTTGAAATCAAATCCGCCACACCCTGAGCACATAACCATGGGCGGATAATTAGTCTGCGCACAAACACTACAGACCTGCAAAAGCAGCTTGCCTTGCTTCAAACCTTCCCAGAACCCAGCTGAATTTTCATCTGGATCAGGAAGTGTCAAGTTTGTCGGTCTCACCCAAGGAGAATCAGACATCATTCACCTCTCTCTAAAATTACAGCACCCGTCCCGATGCCTGTATCTACGAAAGAATATTGAGCATCTTTAACTTGTGAAGTAGACTCACCACGAGCCTGACGCACGCTCTCTATTAATTGATTCATCCCTTGCATATATGCCTCCGATAAATGTCCGCCTGACGTGTTGACTGGTAAGGATCCATTCTGCCAACTGATTCCTCCCGAGGATACAAATTCTCCGCCCTCACCCCGTGCAACGAATCCGTAGTCCTCAAGCGCAAACACAACAAAGGGTGCAAAATGATCGTATATTTGAGCCACGTTAATCTCTGATGGTTTGAGCCTCGCTTGTTTCCAAAGTCTGGGTGAGAGTGCTACCGCAGCAGTATCAGTGAATCCGCGATCAGAATGCCCCCCTTGTGCCGCCGCTCGAATCATTGCTGAAGGACCTGTACGTGCCTTCGCTCGCTCAGTGCTAATTAAAACAAGCGCGCCGCCGCCATCTGTTTCGAGACAACAGTCGTACAAATGAAAGGGATCTACTATAAGCCTTGAATTCTGATGATCATCTAACGTAAGAGGAGTGTCGAAAAAAGTGGCTCGTGGATTTCGATTAGCATGACCTCGTTCAGTAACAGCCACCATCCCAAATTGAGCACTGGTCACGCCTGTTTCAAACATCCTTCGACGAGTCGTCATAGCCAGCCCATGTTGTGGCGTTAGTAAACCAAATGGTTCGCTAAATGCTGCCGATCCTCTGCCAGATCGTCCTGTGACATCTCCACGCCCGTATCTGCGTCCGGACCGACCGTTCACGCCTCTATAGATAACCACCACATTGGCTAATCCAGCATGTATCGCGGCTGCTCCATTGGCGACTAGTGCGGCACCAACGTTACCGGCCTGATTTATTTCACCAAACCAAGCTAAATCTTCAATCCCCATGTTTGCCGCAACAGTTGCCTCTGGAGAAGTATCAACCGACCACCGAAGTAGCCCATCTACCTCTTTCCGGTCAATCCCGGCGTCCTGAAGAGCATTATTAATTGCTTCCAGAGATAACTGTAACTCGCTACGACCAGAATTTTTTGAATAATCAGTTTCACCAACACCAGCTATCGTGACTGCATTCATAAATGTCATTTATCTTCCCAATCTTCAAAGTGCAAAACCTTGACTTAAAACCATGCCGTCAGTAGCGAACCAGTTAAATAATGTCGTTTTCGCGCATATTTGAAATTTCATCCCAGGTATAATCCAGTTCAAGCAGAAGCTCTTCTGTACTAAAGCCTAACTCAGGCCCTGCTCCTTGTATTTGACAAGGAGTCTCGCTCATGCGAATCGGAGGACCAGGAACAGTCATCTGTCCCAAATTACTGCTGGATATCTCCTGTAAATATCCGTTAGCCCACATTTGCTCATCAGTTGCCAACTCTTTGTAACCCATCACTACCGAATTCGGCACATCGGCATCAGTGAGTGCCCTAACCCAATAATCGGAACTTTTAGAGATGAAGCTCTGCGATAATTCTGTAACTAAGTCATCTTTATTATCAGCTCGACCAAATGGATCGGCAAAGCGATCATCAACAGCAAGATCGATTCTTTCTATAGCCGTACAAAGTCTCGTCCAAAATCTCTGAGTGTTTGCGGCAATCGCGACGTACTTATCATCTGAACAGAGATAGTGAGTATATGTGGCTGCCCGTCTCTCCTCGAAGCCCACTTGTTTTCCAGTTCGTAAATATCGTGTTATCTGCATAGACTGAAGGGCTGTCATGGCTCCTATGAGTGAGACATCAACGTGCTGTCCTACGTCAAATGTATGTTTTGCAACTAACGCCGAACTCACGCCAAATGCTAGAAGCATTGCACCTATTTGATCTGCAAATCCACCTATAAGTGCGTGAGGTGTTTCGTTTGGACCACCTCCTTGTTCAACCATCACCCCGCTGAAAGCTTGACCAACGTGGTCGTATCCCGGAAGATCTCCGCGAGGACCATTTCGCCCCCAAGATGAGCCAGACGCCAAAATAATATTGGGAACTATTTTCTTTAAATCCTCATAACCCAATCCCCATTTCTCCATCGTGCCTGGACGGAAATTTTCGACAACCACGTCACAACTGGGAAGGAGTCTTCTGATAACCTCGCGCGCATCATCTGTTCGTAGATCAAGCGTCATGCTTTTTTTGCCGCGATTATGGGCTTCGAAGTAGGCGGAAAAGCCATCAGTGCCCAATCCGGTCGCGCGACCAGGCTCTCCGCCAGGTTGCTCAATCTTAATAACCTCAGCACCCATATCTGACAGCAGAACCGTCGCAAATGGGCCTTGCTGATATCGAGTCAGGTCTAGGATGCGAACACCCGTTAGCGCCGATCGCTCCACTCCATCGCTTTTGTCGCTCACCACAGTGTTATTTGACATACTGTCTCCCAAGAAAGATATTAACCACACAATAGAACCTAAACTAGAGGCTCACTTCTACAAAATATCAAAAAAACATAATCGGGGAGTATTTCATGTCAATTAATCCTGAGTCGAATAGTGTCGCCCTCGTTACGGGCGCCGGGTCAGGTGTAGGTCGAGCGACCGGACTTGCATTACTCAACGCTGGATATCAGGTCATTCTTAGCGGGAGACACAAAAATTCCCTAGAAGAAACTAGAAATATGTCTGGAGCGAATTCCAATCTGGCATCTGTAATTGAGGCGGATATCTCAAAGAAAGAGTCAGTCGACAACTTATTTGATGTAATTGAGAAGAAGTATGGTCGACTAGATGTCCTCTTCAACAACGCGGGGATTAGTGCACCAAATGCCTCTATTGAGAACTTAGACTTTGTCGAGTGGAAAAAAGTTGTTGACACCAATCTATCTGGGACATTTTTATGCACTCAGGCAGCTTTCAAATTAATGAAAATGCAGAAACCTCAAGGGGGCAGAATTATAAATAATGGGTCCATATCAGCTGATAGGCCACGGCCAAATTCCGCTCCCTACACGTCAACAAAGCACGCCATTACAGGACTTACCAAATCCACATCACTCGATGGAAGGAAATACAATATTGCATGCGGACAAATTGACATAGGGAACGCCGCGACGGAAATGACTGAGCGAATGCAATCCGGAATTGTGCAAGCTGACGGAACGACGAAAATTGAACCTACGATGCACGTGTCTGCAGTATCTGAGGCTGTGCTTTACATGGTAAATCTTCCATTAGAGGCTAACGTGCAATTCATGACGGTAATGGCTACGTCTATGCCATACATAGGCCGCGGATAGGACCTATGGACTATTGCGAAACCTCGGGCTGACTAATAAATGCGAGTTTTAGTTCATAGGACATCTCCATAAACTCTGCGAATTCTTTATAGAACTGCTTAGGGGACCTGCCATAATTTCTCGTAAATGCTTCCGACCAGTTATATTGATCTAAGTCCATATAAAAGGCCTTCAGCTCATTTATACTGCTGGCACCGATCTTATACATTAAATAAGCCACAGCTACTCTGCCCGTAGGACACTGCCATGAGTCACCACTACGTTCGGCATTGACTTGATCAGCCGGAGACTCACAACTACGTAATATTAATTCTGGATCTGAGTCACTACTGACAAATGCGTCATGTGAATTTCGAATATATTCACTCATCACCGATCCGAAATTGATACTCCCCTGCTTGTCTACGATTAGCAGCGCTAGGTAGTCTGCTGTGCCTTCGTGTAGCCAAATTGGGCCAGCTAGAGGAATGTCCGTGAGTGACCTGTTCGCTTCACTGTTGGTAACCGTGTGTGCTGTTTGAAAAACATGTACCCACTCATGAGAGGCTGGTATCCAATAACTAGTTGGCAGGAAGTCATGCTGGTCTAAAGTTGGCCATACAATCTCAAAGCGAGCAGGACTGCGATCCAAGAGTGCCATCCCTTGTGATTGTGTGCTCATTGGACCAATTAAATCATTTTGACAAGTTTCACTGGAGGGAGTCGGCATATATTCACATCGATGAACCACAACTGCTTGCAAATCAGTCTTTTCACGATGCCAAATAGCCACAAATAGTTGGCCTGCTTCTCCAAGCATTGCGACCGGTAAAGGTAAAATATTAGCGGTAGTTAAAATAGCCTGTCGAACATCTTGGTAAATACTACCGGGTACTCCTTCATAGACTGTGAAATCAACAAACAAATTGCTATTCGGTAAGAAGAGTCGATCTTGTCTCGACCCAATTGGAGCTTGGTATCTTGCAGGCCCGACAGTTGGGCTATCTACATTATTATCCGGAATCATTGTTGCTGCTGAAGTGGCCGATTGTGTGGCCAATACCACAGTTGTCGCACTCGACTCAGCCGCACCTGCGCTTGCACTCACGGTAACAATCGGTTCAGCCGTGGAATGCGGAGTTACTGGGGTAGAGCCCATATGGTTTACCGTTTGCGTACTAGAAATCTCGGTAGTAATTACTCCAGAATTGTCACTACATGATGCAGCAAACACGGCTGCCACCAAGATAAAAAAACTAACGCGGATATCGATCATATGAGTCCTCAGAGAAAAACTATTTGCTCTCCGAAATCAAATGGTGTCGAGAGGCGGGCTCGAACCGCCGACCCTTGCCTTTTCAGGGCAATGCTCTACCAGCTGAGCTATCTCGACACAAACACAAGGATACAGCCTATAGGTCTCAAAGGTCGAGCACCATCAGTTAGCAATTAGTGCCTGCATGGATGCTTCGAGTTCCACATATGGACTAAATCCTTCGAAACGCTCGAAAATTAGTCCGTCTCGATTAATTATATAGACTACCTGATCGCTAATAATCCCCCACTCAGCCAAAATTGGATTGCGTACTGCACTATCCGGATCTTCTCTCACCTTGTGCGGGTCGTTGAACGTTTCAATATGTATAAAGGCAAATTCCTCGCCATAATATTCAAACAAATCAGAGACTATATCGACTTGTGATCCACACATCGGACTAACGCAGAATCCAGGAGATGCAAAAATTAACACGGTTGGTCTATGCGTCTTAACCGCATTAGCCACCGTTTGCCGGTATAAACCAAGATTGGGATTAAGACCTGTCGTCAGTTCGGCAATCGGCTTATCAATCAATGTCGAATTGTTACTCAACGGTGCTTTCATATTTTTAGAAATAGCTGCGGATTTTTCTTGAACAACCAGACTGATGGCGATCTCACGGTCGCCAGACGAGTGATGAGAAGGCAACACAATTTGCATCAGATAATCTCCGGATTGCTTCAACGTGAGAGAACCGACGTAAATACCCATTTCAATTGCAGCATCATCAGACACATATTGCATTCGGAGAAAATTGGTCTCCCCATAATCTTTGAGGGGTGTGATTATCACGTCGAGATGTGGCAGAGTCATCAGTCCGCTTGGACCATATATCAAAAATGACAGTCGTTGGGTTCCAATTGCAAGATCAGGAGTTCCCAAAATTACCCGATACTGTTCGTCCGAAGATGAGAAGGCTGGATAACCATCACCCGAGAATTCTTTTGTAAAAGATAAAATTTCGAGCTGCTTACTATTCGGACCGACAGATTCCATTTTGACCGAATCAACTTTCGAGTAGTTCACAATCGAAGAATCATCGGTTAAGGAACAGCCCGGCAAAAAGACCAAAAGGGTTATACCTAGCCCCGCAAATGCACGTATGCCCTTAACTTTCTGTATCATGAAGGAAATTAGAAAAATTGACAATGTTGCAACCTGCCGAAACTATTAAAAGTGTAACATTTTGGAATGACTCAAAAGATGGCTAACCCGACGGAGCAAATAGTACTTGCCGCGGATATTGGTGGTACATCAATCCGAGCGGCAGCTTTGTCGCTCTCAGATTCCACAGTCTCTATACTCGACAGCATCAAGTTTGAAACAAGGCCAGATCGCGGCTTTCGGTCTGCCATGAACGAACTGGCCCTGAACATCAGCAGTATTGCAAAACGACTAGAAGT
>CAJXBM010000003.1:0-65677 GCA_913051185.1 uncultured Chloroflexota bacterium
AGTTGCTGAAGAGGTAGTTGCTGAAGAGGTAGTTGCTGAAGAGGGAGTTGCTGAAGAGGTAGTTGCTGAAGAGGTAGTTGCTGAAGAGGTAGTTGCTGAAGAGGATGAGAAATCTTAATAGAGCCTTGCCTGCTTCGGACTCATTTATATTGAAAAAAAAACGAGCAATAATTTCTCTATAGCACTGTTTAATTTTTGTTGAGTTATCAGCTATGACCTGAATTTGGATAGGCGCAGCTGCGTCTTATGGGTGTCCTATGCTAACCTCTTTATAGGCGAGGACAGAGGGGATGCGAGTCTATGGCTGATCGATTTGACAAGTTCACAGAGCGTGCACGACGTGTTTTGACGCTGGCTCAAGATGAAGCTCAAAGGTTTAATCATAATTATATTGGTACAGAGCATTTGCTCTTGGGACTGGTGCGTGAAAGTGATGGCGTAGCAGCTCGAATTTTAGCTAATCTCTCAGTCGAGCTTCCGAAAGTCCGCTCATCAGTTGAATTCATCATTGGGACCGGCGATCGAGCGTCTTCTGAAGATATTGGTTTAACTCCGCGTGCTAAGCGAGTAATTGAACTAGCTGTTGATGAAGCCCGGAGACTTAATCATTCCTATATTGGAACTGAGCATATTCTTTTGGGTCTGGTTCGCGAAGGCGAGGGGATAGCGGCTGGGGTGTTAGAGTCTCTTGGTGTCAATTTGGCCCGAGTTCGGAATGAAGCACAGAGAGTGCTGGCCCAGAGTGGAACTGAACCGTCTAAGCAACCAGCGGTGGCAGGACAGAGACAGGATCGAACCCCATTATTGAATCAGTTGGGGGTCGATCTGACAGAAATGGCCCGATCTAGTCAACTAGATACGATCGTTGGTAGAGGGAGTGAGATTGAAAGAGTCATTCAGATTTTATCTCGTCGTACGAAAAATAATCCAGTTCTGATTGGCGAACCAGGTGTTGGTAAAACGGCGATTGCAGAGGGACTTGCCCAACGGATTATTACTGGTGATGTTCCAGACACCCTTATAGGAAAACGTATGCTCACTCTTGACATCGGTTTGCTGGTAGCAGGAACTAAGTACCGAGGCGAGTTTGAAGAAAGACTAAAGAAGGTTATTGCTGAGATTAAATCAGCTTCGAATTGCGTTTTGTTTATAGACGAGCTGCATATGCTCGTTGGGGCAGGGGCTGCAGAGGGAGCAGTGGACGCCGCAAATATACTAAAGCCAGCTTTGGCTCGAGGTGAGATACAGGCTATCGGTGCGACTACTCTTGATGAGTACCGTAAGCATATTGAGCGGGATGCGGCCCTGGAGAGACGTTTTCAACCGGTGCGCGTAGAGGAACCTTCGGTAGATGAGACTATTGAGATTCTGAAAGGTGTGCGTGGAGCTTATGAAGATCATCACAAGCTAACCATTGGTGACGATGCCATCGGTGCTGCTGCAGAACTTTCCACTAGATATGTATCTGACAGATTTCTTCCAGACAAGGCTATCGACCTAATTGATGAAGCATCTGCACGCGTGCGAATACGGCGATATGCTGTGCCTCCCTCTCTGCGTGAGGTTAGAAATAGTCTTGCGGCTTTGAGAAAAGAGAAAGATGATGCATCATCTGATCAGGAATATGAGCAGGCTAATGATCTCCGTCAACGTGAACAGCGCCTCGAAGTGGAATTAGAAGCACTTGAAAAAGAAGTTGCTGATGAGCAGTCAAAAGATATTCCAGTTGTTGGTGAGGATGATATTCGAGATGTAATCTCCCAATGGACTGGTGTACCACTTTCGAGAATCGCTGCTGAGGAGTCACAGCGGTTGCTGCAGATGGACTCATTTATCAAGGAAAAGGTCATTGGGCAAGATGATGCAGTCGAAGCTGTTACGAGGGCAGTGCGACGCGCGAGCGCCGGTCTGAAAGATCCGAAACGGCCGATAGGTGTATTTATGTTTCTTGGGCCTACAGGAGTAGGGAAAACATACTTGGCAGAGATGCTTGGTGAGTTTATGTTCGGATCCAAAGACAATATCGTCAGAATTGACATGTCTGAATTCATGGAAAAGCACACGGTATCTAGATTGGTGGGTTCTCCTCCTGGGTATGTCGGATACGAAGATGGTGGCCAATTAACAGATGTGGTTCGTCGAAAGAGCTATTGCTTGATTTTGTTGGATGAGATTGAAAAGGCTCATCCAGATGTTTTCAATACGCTCTTACAAATCTTTGATGATGGACATTTATCTGATGCGAAAGGACGTAAGGTAGACTTTCGAAATACGATTATCATCATGACTTCAAATGTGGGATCCGATCTTATTCGGAAGGATTCAAAGGTAGGATTCCAAACGATTCTTGATGAATCTAAAACTGTTGAAGATCAGTATCGTCGAATGAAGGATAAGGTTGAGGAAGAAGAAAAACGCGTATTTAAGCCTGAGTTTTTAAATAGAATTGACCAGTCCGTGGTATTTCATGCATTGTCACCTGAGCATATCAGAGAAATTGTAGATTTAGATCTCAACGACTTGCGTGCGAACCTACGACAAAAGCATATGCGAATGGAAGTTACAACAGAGGTTCTTGATTACTTGGGTGACCGAGGCTGGGATCCGGTATTTGGTGCTAGGCCTTTACGTCGACTCATTCAGAGCGAGGTTGAAGATAAATTATCTGATAGGTTGTTGTCGAGTGAATTTAACGAAGGTGACACTGTTAAGTTAATTATTACTGACGGCGAAGTTGGCTTCGAGCGAATTGAAATGTTGGAAGACGCGTCCGGTGATATTGAGACATCTGAGGGAGACAGGGAAGGTGCCGAAGAACCTGTCTTAACGTAGTTGTTTTTAGAGGAAATGCTTCGTGTTCGACCGTCTCGATAAAAAGCGTCGTGATGTCGAATGGCTTGCCACGGTGCGAGAGTCGAGAGCGTTTCGTTATTTAGTCCTTGATGTGGATGCTCATCTAATATATACAAGAGATGTACAGGATCTTTCGGATCTTCCATTATTCTCGACCGATTTACTACCTTCTGATTTTGACGTCAAAGCGCATGGTTTATTTTTAGGCGAGCGTGATGGCGAATTGATATTTTGTTTTGATATCGGAGTAATGGGACCGATATTTACAGATATGACCGAGTCAGTGGATTCACGTTTGGTTACCCAAAATTTATCTCCCACGGATAGCTCTATTTTTTTGATGGCTAGAGGTTTGAATCTCTGGTCAGAAACTGTGCAATTTTGTGGCCGCTGCGGTTCACCGACGGAAAAGTTGGCTGGAGGGATGTCATATCGTTGTGGGCGAGCGTCTTGCAGTACCAAGCACTATCCAAAAATCGATCCGGCAGTGATTATGCTCGTTACTGACGGCGCAAATCAAGTGGCTTTAGGACGTGGTCGTCGGCATCCAGAAGGAATGTTTTCTTGCTTTGCTGGATTTCTTGAGCCAGGCGAATCGATTGAAGATGCAGTTGTGCGTGAAGTCAAGGAGGAAAGCGGCCTCCATGTAGAAGAGCTTCATTATTTTTCTTCTCAGGCTTGGCCATATCCGTCAGCTGTGATGATTGGATTTATTGCTACAGCGCGAAAGACTGAACTTGAACTCGACTCGGATGAAATACTTGATGGGCGTTGGTTTTCTCGATCCGAGCTGGAGGTCGCAAGTCAGGCGAAGAGTCAGATGTTACCTCGACCGGGTTCGCTTGCTCGCCAATTATTAGACCAATGGTTAAATAAATAATTAAGCTTTAACTGGCAGAGTATGTTTATTATCTCTAGGGGTATTCATGGCGTGTGCGGTTCATTGACTGCAACAGACCTATCAAAATGAATACTGATATTACAGACGAGCCGCCAGCAGATATAAGCGGTAGCGTGATTCCAGTAGTGGGGATAAACCGAGTATTTACGCCGATATGTACTATTGACTGAATTGTAAATAAGCTGGTCAATCCCAAGATTGCTAGTTGGTTAAATGCCATATTGTGGTTAGTTGCGAGAGCTATACCTCTTGACATGACTATGATGACTAGCCCACAAACAAGGATTCCGCCAAATGCACCAGTGGTCTCAAGCCATTGTGCAAAAACGAAATCAGAGTTTCTGACGGAGATTCCAGCCAAGGCCTGGCTTTCGGAGAAAAAACCGTTACCCCAAAAGCCACTTCCATTTAGAGCAATATCAATTTGTTTCGCGGTATAACCAGACCCAAGAGGATCTCTGCTCGGGTCAATGAATGTGGCAATTCGGTCAAGTTGATAACTAGGGATGATTGACGCGGCAACCGGAAGAAGTCCTACACCGAGCAGGATTATAGCGATCACGGTCTTCCATGGCATCCCCCAAAGAAAAATCATCAGGATGCAAGAAAAAATTAACACTAACGTCGATCCTAGATCGGGTTGAAGTAGGATCATAAAAGTTGGGATTCCCGCGATCACGAGGACTAGACAAAGTGGGATAAAGCCTGGTCTGTATCGGCTCCCAATAAAAGCAATCATCAATATTGTCGTGATTTTGACTAATTCCATTGGCTGAAAACTGAGTGGCCCCAGTTTTAGCCATCGTCTGGCACCAAATGATTCGTCTCCTACTAATATGACTAATGCGAGCAACAATAGGCCGAAAAGGTATCCACTAGGTGAGATTGTCTTCAGCATGTCACTAGGCATGTGAGTTATTGTGATCATTGTGACTAGGCCAATTAGCCCGAAAGCAACGTGGCTGATAGTAGACGATGTAAGCGAGCTAAAGTCTTCGCCAGTTGAGGTTTGAAGACTTACTACACCGATCAAAAGCATCGTGAAGCTAGAAAAAAATAGCACGGGATCTGCTATAACGATTCGCACGAGTCGGATTATAAGAATAAGTATCTCCTGCTCTCTGGGTCTCGTTTATTCGGATCGTGAGGCTAAATAGGCTTCAAAAATATCTTTCGCAACTGGCGAGGCATGGTACGCCCCGTTTCCATGCTTGATATATACCGCGATTGCTATCTCCGGATTAGGGATTGGTCCGAATGCAATGACAAATCCGTGTTCATCGTAAGTTCCATCGGAATAGGGCGGTCCGAATTCAGCAGTGCCTGTTTTTGCACCAATTTTATATCCATCAGGTTTAGCTCTTTGCGCAGTTCCATCAGGGCCGGAAGCCGTGGCGACCATCGCATCATGTATAAACGAGAAATGCTCAGTTTTGGCGGGAATTTTTTCAAAAGCACGAGTGCCATCCGTGTTTTTGATAATTGTTGGTTTTAGCCGAGTGCCTCCGTTTGCAAGAGCTCCCGTATAGACTGCTAGCTGCAGCGGTGTCGAGAGAAGATTGCCCTGACCGATTCCGAATTGATATGTGTCGCCCAACGTCCATGCTTCATTTATTACATTTTTTTTCCACGCTTCCGACGGTACAAGTCCACTTGATTCGGTGGTTACCTCTAGTCCCGTATTCATTCCAAAGCCGAAGCGACTGGCCCAGGTAGCAATATTTTCCGAACCAAGTCCCTTGATATCGTCACCGGTTGGAATAGTGCCTGGCGGCCAACCTCCTGCTAATACATAGAAATAGATATCTGATGAGCGGACAATAGCCCGAGTCATATCTAATGATCCATGTGGGTACCAATCTCGAAAAATTGTCGGGTCTGCTTCTGGATAATACATATTTGGGACTAATAATTCACCAGTACTTACGATATGTGTATTTGGATGAGCCGTACCAGCCTCAAGGGCAGCAAGCGCAACCAAAGGTTTAAAGGTTGAGCCAGGAGGTTCAAGGCTCATGGTTGCCCTGCTGACAAGCGGTTTTTGAGGAGCAGAGAGTACAGCATTTAATTCGTCTGAACGGTCAGCACTTGAGAAGATATTTGGATCGTAGTCGGGGGCGCTTGCTAAGGCCAAAATTTCACCTGTTCGGACATCCATGACAACAAAAGCACCTTCCGGTGTGTAGGCCCCACGTCCCTCTCGCAGACTTGGGTCTCGTGCGTCGCTAATCCCGGCTTGAATATACTTTTTAAGCGACTTGAATCCTTCGAGTTGAAATTGATAATCAATCGTAAGGGTTACGTCTGTGCCCGCTTGACTTGATTTACTCGATCTGACTGAGTACGATCGGCCAGTTAGATCACTTTGCACTACTGATTCGCCTGTGACACCTCGTAATGATTGTTCTTGTGTGGCTTCCACCCCACTTACTCCAATTAAAGAAGTCGGTTTGTAATTAGCTAACGTATTTATGTTCTGATCGACTGAGTCAAGCCGTCCAAGATAGCCAATGACATGAGCTAACCCAGAGTTCATAACGTGATATTGGCGACGAATAACTGGTCTTATTTCAAATGCTGGATATTTATTTAGGAGAGAGCCGAGGCGAATAGCTTCGCGGCTAGATATGTCTTGCTTGATTACTCTAGGCTCGTAGGGATCGTTAATTGAGAGGTCACTTTTTAATATTGACTCTAGCCACGAAATGTCCAGGTCCGCAGTATCAGCGAGAAGTGTCAGAATTTCGTATTTTTTACCGTCGTCTTTAGGAAAAAAACCCGGGATTATCAGTACCTCTAGAGAGGAAATATTTCCAGCTAGAAGCTCTCCATTTTTGTCAAATATATTACCCCTGACGGGTTCGATTTGTTCTACTGACTCCTGCAATAAAAGGTCATTGTCAATAACTTGGGCGGAGTCTATGACGGTTTTCTTGATGATTATACCAATCGAAAAAATCATTGTGATGATAAGAATTAATGAAATAATTGTGATGCGTGCTGATTTTTCCATAAAAATACTTTACCGGTAAGCATTCTTGTTTTGTATATATAAGACCTGCAAAGAAGCCGCGCATAACACGCCAGTGATTATGGCTGTTGTTAGACTGCTGGCGAAGTAATTTTCAGTGGATAGAACCTCAAGAAAATTACCACGGCCCCAGTTTAGGACGAAGTGAAACCAGGATACAGACATGAAGCTTACGATCATAGAGGTCACTATCGTAAAGAGTGATCTAGCCTGCCACTCAATTTCAAAGGCTGCATAAATCATAAAAATAACTGGGACTGCACTCAGTGCCAGAAGTAGTCGGGGCACGCTCATAATACTCAATCCTCCCCATATTACTGCGGTAATGAATATTGGTAGCCATACAGTCGACATGTTTTTACTTGACCCCAGCAGTGAAATGTAACAAATCGGGAGTATCGCTGCGTTTGTGGGTTCCCAAATATTTTGAACCAAAGAAATTTGGAAAAAAGTGATAAGGCAAGATAAAATCATGAGAACTAGCGGTTCTTTAATCATATCTAATCCATCGCTTGTGACTGGAATTGTGGGTCGAAATCAGTAAGTATGTACAGCCTATCTAAATTGTTTAGGTCAGCCATTATTTCGACGATGATTTCCAGCATGATATTACTCTTACTATTGGTGACTCGTGTTACTGTGCCAATTATTATGCCGTAAGGGAATCGTCCGCCTATTACGCTTGTAACTAATATTTCCTTTTCTCGAATCTGTTCAGTTTTTGGGACATATCTCAACGCATGGGAATTTGAGTCATGGGTGAGAAGGCCTTGTGTTCTGGAATGTTCACCGATGGCTGGTATATTTGTCTTTACGTCATTAATTAGTTGAATACGCGATGTTTCAGTCTCAACACTGACGACCAAGCCAGCGAGCAGGCCCATCTTATCAACGACAGGCTGTCCAGCCTGTACGGCCTGACTAGCTCCCACGTTCACAATAACCTGACTATTCCCGCTGACCATTTCTTGAAAAATCACATCTGCCTTCGTGAGGCTTGGATTATTAGGAATGGCAACGCGAGCAGAATTAAGGTTGTCTAGCTCTCTGAGACTAATAATCTCGGTGTTTAATTCAATGATTTCTTCACGTAGGATGGCATTCATTTCTTTCAAATTTTTAACCGACCCTTGTTCTGGGATGAGTTCCACCAAAGCTTGATACGTACTTTCGCTCACACTAGCGACAGGCGTCAATATTTTTAGCAAAACGGATTCCGCACGATCTCCAATCGGCGTCCAATTTAAAATAGTAAAACTAACTATCAAAATAATTAGTATTGAGAGCATGTTTGGGTTTGACCATCGCTCCATTGTTGTCCTCGAGTTTCAGTCGTTTTCTGTCCTATTCCGGCAGCTTTCGGAGTGAGTCTTTGCTAGAAATCAGACGGAGGGTATCTGCCTCTGAAAGGGCGGCAGCGCACCCTTTTGCGACAGCCTTCAAAGGATCTTGGGCCACATAAACGTTGAACTTAGTTGAGGTTGAAAGCCGTTCATCAAGTCCCTTAAGTAGTGAACCTCCCCCGACGAGCGCTATACCATTTGTCATTAGATCTGCTATAAGTTGTGGTGGCGCCTGCTGCAAGGTGCTTTGAACCATTGTTACGATGTCTGCCACAACTGGAGACAGCGCTACGCGTAACTCGGCTGTTGAGATCGGAACACTTCGTGGCAAGCCAGATGCGATGTCTCTGCCGCGCACGTCTGCCGTGAATTCTTCAGTTAAAGGGATAGCTGATCCCGCGTCAATCTTGAGGCTCTCAGCGCTTCTAATGCCTACAACTAAGCCGTGTTGCTCTCGTAAGTAGCTGATGATGGCTTCGTCCATGGCATCACCCGCAGCATTTGTCGACGAAGAAACAACCATTTCACCTAATGAAATCACCGCTGCTTCTGCAGTTCCACCACCGATATCGACGCACATAGTTCCCCCAGGTTCGGTAACTGGCAGGTTACATCCGATAGCAGCAGCCAAAGGTTCTTCGATGGTGAATGCCTCACGTGCACCCGACTCGTATGCGGCCTGGCGAACAGCCCTTTTCTCAACTTCAGTAGCCGCTGACGGTATTCCTATGACGACGCGTGGACGTGGGTTCGCATACCACGAATTTGGGTGCGCTTGGCGAATAAAGTACTGGAGCATGCGTTTTGTGGTATCAGCGTCAGAGATAACACCGTCACGTAACGGGCGAATGGCAACTACAGAAGCCGGAGTTCGACCAACCATTTTTTTAGCAGCTTCACCAATTGCTAGGGTTTTTGAAGAATCCTTATCGATTGCTACAACTGTTGGTTCGTCGATGATTACTCCACGGCCAGCTAGGGCCACGAGAGTGTTTGCAGTTCCAAGGTCTATACCCATGTCCTGAGAAACGCTTCCAAGAATTGTATTTGCCAAAAACTGAAACGGGTTACGCATAGGTTTTTATCCGAATATTAGTTTTACTTTCACCGGTCTTCCAGAAAACCACTACTAGTATAGCTGTGTGGAGAAAAGCCTATTATTTTACAAAGTGAAAATACTTTCGATCCCCCAGCCAATGGCAAATGTGAGAGAAGCGATAGATACTCCTATCGTCATCTGTCTGAATCCTGATTTCAATATGCTTTGACCTGTCAGGAGCGTGACTAACCCTCCCAAGGTAAATAGTCCAAGGGCGCATAACACCCCTGCAAAAAGGATATGAGCCACTGAATTACCGAAAAGGAAAGGGATGACTGGAATTATCGCTCCTATAGAGAAGAGTAAAAAGGAGCTTATTGCAGCCTTCCAAGGGGATCCGATGTCATCTACATTGATCCCCAACTCTTCTCTCACCATAGTATCGCGAGCATTATCAGGGCTCTGGAAGATTGACTCAACCAGTGCTTTCGCGTGTTCGCTAGAGACCCCCTTTGCCTGATATATCAGCTCGAGCTCACGTTTTTCTGCATCCGGATCTAGTCTTAATTCCTCTGTTTCGATAGCAATTTGTGCCTGTGCAGCTTCTTTCGTGGTCGTGACAGAAATCCATTCACCGAGACCCATGGAAACAGATCCTGCTAATAGACCGGCAAATCCTGCTAAAACCACGGCTTCTTGACTAGGATTTGCCCCGGCAAATCCTGCCACCAGAAGCATGTTGGACACGAGACCATCGCTTGATCCTAATACACCAGCTCGAAGCGTATCGCGCGAGGCAAAAGAGCTATGCCGTTGTTCTAATCGTGAAATCATGTTTCCTGATGCACCTGAACTGCTCTCCAGTGCTGCAAAGACACGAGCATGAGAGGCTTCATCTGCCGGTAACATTTCTAATTCGGCAACCGAATCCCCCACGTACATGCTTGCAGCATCGCTTTCAAATGCCTTTATTACGGGCAGGACGAGGTCAGGACTGAATTTTCTCGCAATCCACATGAGTGCCTTTGCTCGTATCGATGGTTCTGGCAGAGTATTATCTGCATCTAATTTAGCTAACTCTTGCTGCCATAGATCAACATGCCGTTGCTCTGACTCAGCAAGGTGACTGTAGACCTCAATTAAATTCGAGTCATTTTCTATCTCAGCAAGTTGTTGATATATAAAGATTCCATCTACTTCCTCGGCAAGATAGGATTTGTATTTCTTCTTGAGTTCTTTATCTGTTTGGCTGCTCATGGCCTACTTCAACCTCAGCATTGCTTATTTTAAATCTTCTATGTTGATTCTTCCATTCTAATGGAATTAATTATGCCATCGAAGGTGCTTTCGTCTATTACTCTTACGTTTTGTTTTATTGCATCTTGTCTCTTTTTTCCTCCCCCTTCTCCCGCGAGCAAAATAGTGGTGTTTTTTGAGACGGAGGTGACCACCTCTCCGCCCTGCTGCCGAATTAGGTTTTGAATTTCAGGTCTCTTCCAGCGAGTTAGTGTCCCCGTTATTGCAATTTTATGACCTTGAAGGGCATCTCCAAATGCTATTTGATTTTCTTCAACATTTACGTTCAGGCTGACTAGTTTGTCCATAAGAATTTGATTGTATGGTTCACGGACCCACTCATAGATGCTAGTCGCGACAATTTCACCTATTCCCGTTATGTCGAGGATGTCTTCATAATTAGCTAAACGAAGGTTTGTCAGAGTTCTGTATCGTTCAGCGATTAACTTAGCCGTAGTTTCACCAAGGTGTCTAATGCCAAGTCCAATCAGAAGGCGGTGAAGTGGCAAGGTTTTACTTTCTGTGAGGCCCACGTTTAATGTTTGAAACCATTTTTCACGTATTCCCGGAAACTTATCCAATTGATCAATTCTTTTAAGATGCTGTACAACTCTGTCATCATTTTTTTTCCCGTACTTTCTGGCAACTTGTCTCAGTCTATCAAGCCTATTTTTGAAATTAAGAATTTGAATCCTTTTATCTTGCATAAGGTAAATGTCTGCCAAAGATTTAATGCAACCATTTCGAACTAGGAGTGAGGCGCGTTCTTCGCCAAACCCTTCGATATTGAGTGCTTGCCTGGACACGTAGTGCTCAACTTGACGCGCAAGCCGACCTTGGCAATTTACATTGGAACAATAGTGAGCGGCTTCAGCATCTTTTTTTGTGACCGGACTCTGGCAGTCAGGGCAGACTAAAGGCATTTCAAATATCGCAGATGTTTCCGTTCTTTGAGATAAAATGGGACCTAATATCTGAGGGATAACTTCTCCTGCGCGCTGTACGACAACTTGATCTCCGACCCTTAGATCTAAATCTTGGATGTGGTCTAAGTTATGGAGTGTTGCTACGGATATATTTGCTCCGCCGACGAACACTGGTAGAAGTTCAGCGTATGGAGTCAATACACCTGTTCGTCCAACTGAAAGCTTTATATCTCGTAATTTCGTAGTAGCTTGTTCAGCCGCAAATTTCCATGCCGTCGCCCAGCGTGGTTCGCGACCCACTATGCCCAAACTATTCTGTGATGCGAGGTTATTTATTTTTATGACAACTCCGTCGATATCATAATTTAGTGAGTCGCGTTCGGCCTCGAGATTTTTACAGTAATCAACAATTTGATTTGTATCAGAGACATTCTTCATCAGAGGGTTCGTGGGGAATCCAAGGGATGCTAGCCACTCGATTGTTTTTTGATGCGAGTCGAATAAGTCATTATTCTCAGTCCAACCTAGTTGATATATAAAAACACTCAGATTTCGCCGGGCAGTAATCTTTGGGTCTAAGTTACGAAGTGAGCCAGCAGCGGTGTTGCGCAGATTTACATAGAGAGGTGAGTTTTGCTCGGCTCGCCGTTTGTTTAGCTCATCGAATTCAAATTTGCTGATATATACTTCACCCCGAACTTCAAAGCGTTCGGGTATTGTCTTAGTGCCTATGGGGTCTACGGTCAGAGGTAAACCTCTGATCGTTCGCAAATTATCTGTAATATCTTCGCCTTCTTGCCCGTTTCCACGAGTAGCACCACGAACAAATTTTCCCTTTTCGTAGACCAGTGAGACGGCTAGACCATCTATTTTGGGCTCAAGTATGAAGTTCGTCTCTAACTCTGGATATTGTTTCACAGCCTTATCAAGCCACAGTTGCAGTTCATCAGGTGTAAAAACATTTGATAGCGAGAGTAAGGGTTCGGGATGTAATACCGTACTAAACGAAGTGGCTACGTTTTCCGATATTCGCTGGGTAGGTGAGTCTTGGGTGAGAAATTGTGGAAACTCTTCCTCCAGTTCTCTTAGCCGGTGCATTAAGTTGTCGTACTGTGAATCACCAATCTCTGGTGAATTAAGTACATAGTATCTGTGGTCATGGTGTTGAATACTGATACGGAGATTATTTATTTCCTGCTCGATTTCAGTTTCGTTGAGCGTCTCATGCATAACTAATAGGATAAGCTAGAGCGTTCAATCACGTCTGCTAATTTATATTTACAAACTCTCGTGAATATTTAGTTGTAAACTAGGTTCTACGCTAATTATTTTCTACGAGGCCGATTTAAGATATGAATGATGTTGTGATAGTTGACTATGGTGCAGGAAATCTGCTTAGCGTCGAGCGCGCTGTGAAATTTGCCGGCGGGAATCCAGTTGTAACCTCAGATCCAACAGTAGTTTCTGATGCCCCTGGCTTAGTCATGCCGGGTGTTGGAGCTGCCGCAGACACTATGAGGAATTTACGTGAACGTGGTTTAGATCAAGTTATTGCTGAGTTTATAGAATCTGAGCGCCCATTTCTTGGAGTATGTATGGGAATGCAGGCACTATTCGAAATATCTCGTGAGGGTGGAGAACATGAATGCCTAGGCGTGCTTGGTGGAGAGATAGTGCGTTTTCCGGAAGAGGCGGTTGTGCCTCATATGGGCTGGAATGTAGTTAATCAGGTGTCAGAACATCCCATTATGGCTGGGATCGAGGCCGGTTTTCACTTTTATTTTGTTCACTCTTATTTTGCGAGACCAACCGAATCCGCTTGTGTTATTGCAGAGGCAACTTATGCTGGAGTCAAATTTCCTGCTGTTGTGGGGACTCGTAATTTAATGGCTACGCAATTTCATCCTGAAAAAAGCGGACCTGCAGGCCTCCGTCTTTATAAAAATTTCATTGAGTTATTAAGCTAGATGCAGAGCGTACTGATTTCTATATTTATTGCACGACAAGGAGTAAAACTATGGATGTAATGCCCGCAGTTGATATACGGGATGGTAATGCCGTACGTCTTGTACGAGGCGATTACGACAAAGAAACTGTCTTTGGGTCTCCAAAGGATTTTGCTGAAGAATGGGTTAGACAAGGTTCAAGTCATTTGCATTTAGTTGACCTTGACGGTGCCAAAGCCGGGTACCCAGTCAATCTAGACTTGGTTCAGGAAATTATTAATCATTGTGGAGTAGAGATTCAGCTCGGTGGTGGTTTGCGATCGCTAGAGTCAATTCAAGCGGTGATTGCTCTAGGAGTTAATCGATTTATAGTTGGTACATCTGCGATTTCTGATTCAGAGCTATTAGAACAGCTTGCGGAGGAGTATGCAGCAGAACTCATTGTTTCAGTCGATATACGTGGAGATTTTGTAGCCGTCTCAGGATGGTTGGAGGATAGTTCAATTCGAGCCACAGATTTCTTTGTAGAGTTGGAGAAGGTTGGTGTGAAAAGAATTATCTATACCGACATTGAAAGAGATGGGGTTGCAATGGGCCCAAATCTTGAGATGTGTGAGTATATTACTGGTCAAACGAATCTTTCGCTTATTGTCGCAGGCGGAGTTTCCAGCATCTCTGATATCGCAGAATTAAAATCGATTGGAGCTGAGGGCGTCATCATTGGTAGAGCCTTGTACACCGGTGACGTTAATTTATCCGATGCGCTCGAAGTGGCTGAGGGATAATAATTTAGATGTTGACTAGGCGAATTATTCCGTGTTTCGATGTCGATAATGGAAGAGTTGTTAAAGGAGTGTCCTTTGTAAACCTCCGTGACGCAGGAGATCCGGTCGAACTTGCATCACAATATGAGCGAGATGGAGCCGACGAGCTAGTCTTCCTTGATATAACTGCCTCTTCAGACGACAGGACAAGTACTTTTGAACTGATACAAAGAACTGCGGAACAAATATTTATTCCCCTGACTGTGGGTGGGGGAGTTCGATCTCCAGAGGATGTGAGAAGAATGCTGGAGTCGGGCGCGGATAAAGTTTCTCTAAACACAGCAGCTGTCGAGAATCCTGACCTGATTGAGAAATCAGCAAAGGGATTTGGATCACAGTGTACGGTAGTAGCCCTAGACGCAAAATCAACTGGAGATAATCGATGGGAAATTTTTACACACGGTGGTCGTACTAGGACGGAGAAAGATGTGATTGAATGGGCCATCGAAGTTACTGAGCGAGGTGCGGGGGAGCTTTTAGTGACATCAATGGATAGTGACGGGCACAAGGAGGGGTACGATATTCCTTTACTCAGAGCTATCAGAGATAAGGTGCGCGTTCCAATAATTGCGTCGGGTGGTGCAGGCGGACCGGAGCATTTTTTACAGGCATTAACTGCGGGAGAAGCAGACGCCGTGCTTGCTGCATCAATTTTTCATTTTGGAGAGCATTCGATTAAATCAGTGAAAGAATATCTGAGTGCTCATGGAATAGCTATACGGCCTGTGATTAGCGCCGATCAGAAACTTTAGAATGTGTGAGAAGGAGATTAATATGACTAGCTTCGATCCCAGTGAATTAACATACGACGAGAGAGGCCTGATCCCCGCTATTTTGCAACTTGAAGATAATGGGACAGTCATCATGCTCGGGTATATGAACCAAGCAACGATGAAAAAAACCATTGAGATTGGACAGGCCGTCTTTTGGTCAAGGTCTCGACAAGAAGTTTGGCACAAAGGTGCAACATCAGGTGATTTCGTTAACGTCCATTCGATCACAACCGACTGTGATCGTGATGTAGTTATTTTGAAGGTTTCACTCGTTGAGAATGGAATTTGTCATACCGGCGCATCTTCATGCTTCATTACTGAATCCGGCCAAGATCAGATCGTTGAATTAAAGGCTTAATTAAGAGTTTTGCCTAGTGGTATTTTGAACTATTCGCACCAGTCCCATTTATCAGTCATTACAAGGCTTTGTTAGCGACGTAGGATGACAGGTCCTAACCCTAAACTTCCTTGGATTTCGAACAAATCAGAGCGCTCGCCAACTCAAGTCCAGAAAATGATGCAACCTAAGTGGGGCTTGAAAACCCGAGAACTTATTAGATAGTCCGATTTTCAGATTTAGCAAGTTCTGGAATCTTCATGGTACTCCTGTGCCAAGCTCCATCAACCCGCTACACTGCCGATGTACCGAGAGGAGAGATGTTATGGCAGATGCCAATTTTGAAAATTTAATTTATGAGGTCCGTGATGGCAAGGCTTATGTCACTCTTAATCGCCCTGAAAAGCTAAATGCGCTGTCTAGGGAACTTCAACAGGATATTCACGATGCAATGTGGGCCGCTGATAACGACAAGAGAGTTCACTGTGTAGTTCTCAGTGGAAACGGGCGTGCGTTCTGTGCTGGATATGACCTCACTGCTCCGAAAATCGACCCAGGCGAGTTTGGACGTCCCAGCGGTTCCGGTGGTGGAATAGATGACGATACTTGGGGTATGGAGCTGCAACAGAGACTCCGGATGGCTATTTTTGACATGCACAAACCGGTAATAGGTAAAGTACATGGTTACTGCATAGCTGGCGGAACTGATCTCGTGTTGCTGGCTGATATTATCGTTGCCGCCGATGATGCAATAATTGGATTCCCGCCAGTACGGGCAATGGGAGTACCTCCAGCTCATATGTGGCTTTATCATGTCGGACCTCAGTGGGCTAAGAGACTACTGCTGACAGGCGATAGCATTTCAGGTGCAGATGCAGCTGAAATAGGGCTAGTGCTTCAAGCAGTTCCATATGATCAGTTGGATGAAGCGGTCGAGTATTTAGCAGATCGAATGGCGATGATTGACGCAGATCTGCTGTCAGCCTCGAAGCGAACTGTTAATCTGGGCCTCGAGCTAATGGGGGCACGAACTATGCAAAGGCTTTCAAGTGAAATGGATGCTCGTGCACACCTTGCTACTGCAGTTAGCGATTATGGTGAAATTGCAAGAGGGCAGGGATTGAAGGCCGCGTTAGAATGGCGCGATACTAAGTTTGGAGACGGACGGGCGACTCCGGCTTATCAGAATCGTAGAGCGACCCAGGAAGAAAGAAATACGAGCGCTTAAGAGCTCGTGCGAAATGAAGGGATATTAGAATGGCAACAGAATTCGCTGACGGCGTTAAGGATTATATTGATAGATCTCTTCAGCACCTTTGGATTCACACGATTCAGCAGGATGAATTAAACCAGGATGATGCTTTACTCGTGATTAAATCGGGTGAGGGAATATATCTGACGGATTCCAAAGATCGACAGTATATTGATTTAATGTCTGGCTTGTGGGTGGTTGCTGTGGGACATGGGCGCCAAAGACTGGCAGACGTGGCATCTGAGCAGATGTCAAAGATGTCTTTTGCCAACCCATTTTCATACGCGACAGAGCCTGCAATTGATTTGGCTACTCGACTAGCAGAAATTACGCCGGAGGGTATTGAGCGTGCTTTTTTCGTTAATTCCGGCTCGGAGGCAGTTGAAGCGGCTCTACGAATGGCTAAGCAGTGGCATCACAATCGGGGTGATAGTAAAAAGTATAAAGTGCTTTCTCGTGTTGGTTCCTATCATGGAACAACATATGCAGCTATGTCAGTCAATCATTCCTCATATATGAATAAAGCTCCCTTTGAACCAATGATGCCTGGTGCAATCAAAGTGCCCAGTGTTCTAGATGCGAGTTTTATTGAACAAGTTATTAAGGATGAGAAACCTGAAACAATAGCGGCATTCATCGCTGAACCTATCTCAACAGCTAATGGATCTCATGTGCCAGATCCGTCTTATTGGCAACGTTTGCGAGAATTGTGCGATGAGCACAATATTGTCTTAATTGCAGATGAGGTTATTAACGGATTTGGTCGCACGGGTAAATGGTTTGCGATGGAGCATTTTGGGGTTAGTCCAGACATTATGACTGTCGCAAAACAATTGTCTTCCGGTTACGCTCCAATTGCCGCTGCATTGGCAAGCGAGAAGATTTCTGACGGCTTTAGAGGAGACGCCTCGAAGGCATTAGTGGGTGGAAGTACGTGGGGAGCTCATCCTGTTTCTTGTGCTGTTGCATTGGCAAATCTAAATATTATTGCGGACGAGGGTTTGGTGGAAAATTCTGAACGCACCGGCGCATACATTGCCTCGCAACTGGAAGAATTACAGAAACGGCACTCCAAAATCGTCTCGGATACACGTGGAATTGGACTCATGCAAATTGTGGACCTAAAGCGCAACGTGGAGGCCGGAGAAGAATTTAGGACCGATGACGAAGTCGGTAAAGTTGTTAGTCAAGCAATGCGGGACAATGGACTCCTGTCTAGGGGTGGTGCAAGCATACAGATTGCCCCTCCGTTAATTACTAATCGTGAGGAAGCTGACGAAATAGTTGATTCTTTGGATCAGGTACTCGACACCGTTGAATCAACATACGGGATTGGCTAGCAACTTGCTGTTAGGGCTCATTAGAGTGCGTGGAGATAATAAATGAATATATTAGTCATTTTAGGCCTCACAATGCCTTCAATTTCAGATAGCGAGGTTGAAAACATTAGGATTGCTGCTGGTCCTAACGGTATCGTTACGGTAGCGTCCAGCATCGGGGAGGCAATGGAGTTAGCTCAAGAATCTGAAGTTATTCTAGGCCATGTACCTTTGCCATTGATGCAGCAGGCTCCAAAATTAAAGTGGGTGCACTCAGCTTCTTCTGGCGTTGATATATATGCTTATCCGGAATTTCGAGACAGTGAGATAGTTTTGACGGGAGAGAAAGGTCTGGTGGGGGGGCATTTAGCTGATCACGGGTTTGCATTGCTATTGGCTATGACTCGAAACCTGCAGCGTGCCATTAAATTTGGTCCTGAGGGTTGGAATAATCGACCTCAGTTGAGAGCTGAAGAGATTGAACTTGATGGATTGACTCTCGGAATCTTGGGATTTGGTGGAACTGGTCAGGCGATGGCAAAACGCGGCAGTGCTTTTGGGATGAATTGTTTGGCCGTTGACAATAATCAGATCGACGGGAATCACGATGTAGCGGAAGTATGGGGCCTTGACTCTATTCCTGAACTTCTCAGTCTTTCTGATGTGGTTGCTATCTGCTTACCGCTCACGTCTGAGACACAGGGTTTCTTCAATGATGAGGTGTTTCAACAAATGCGAAAGGGTTCTTTCCTGATTAATGTCACCCGCGGGGAGATCGTGGACGATCAGGCATTACAACGGGCTCTCGACTCGGGACATGTTCGGGGTGCTGGTTTGGATGTGCATACAGTAGAACCGATGCCAACGGATCATCCTTTTTGGAATTATGAGAATGTCGTTATGACTCCGCATACAGCTGGGGCTTCGCAATTAAGATCTGGTCGTAATATCAATCGATTTATTGAGAATATTGGCCGATGGCAGGCGGGTGAACCGCTCTTGGGCGTGTATGACAAGCAAGCTGGATATTGATTGTTCTTGACTTACTTGAGTTAGTCAATGGTTTGGACTTTAATTCAAGCTCGCATTCCGCGCCCTTTAGGGCCGAGAGTACTAGTGCTGAGTACTCGGTATGCATCGTGAATCCATTCGACTAGTAGTGGTCTTGTATCACGCGGATCAACGATATCTTCAATATTGAAGGATTCAGCGGTTCGAAATGGAGATCTCAGGAGATTAAGTCTATCTTCAATTTCCTGTCTGTGGCTTTCAGGATCGTCCGCGGCCTCGATGTCGCGTCGATAGGCAGCCATTACACCACCCTCAATTGGAAGGGAACCCCAATCTCCGGATGGCCAAGATATTCTGTAGGGCCATCTCGAATTTGAATGATTTTGATGGGCAGCTCCTGCTACACCGTATGCTCTGCGTACGACTACGGTCGCCCAAGGCACACTGCATTGATAGATAGCTTGTAGTGCTCGAACACCTGCTTTGATCACACCAGCCTTTTCAGCCTCTACACCAATCATGAAGCCCGGCTGATCTACAAGATTTATTATTGGAAGATTGAATGTATCAGCGAGGTCTATAAATTTAAGCATTTTTTCTGAACCTGGAGTATCTAGAGAGCCACCGACAGCCATCGGGTCGTTGGCAATAATCGCTACGGGAAATCCATCAATTCGGCCGAGACAAGTAACGACTGATCGACCGAAGAATTTACCTATTTCAAAGAAGGAATCATGATCGATAACATGTGTGATTAACTTTCGAATAATATGTGGCTGCCGTCGTTCACGAGGAATAATTGACAATAATTCCTCATCACGTCTGATGGGAGAATCGTCAGTGGTTTCGTGAGGTGGAATTTCCCAGCTGCTCGAAGGGAGGTAGGATAAAAATCTCTTCATTTGTTCGAACGCGTCTAGTTCATCCACCGCCTCGTTGTCACATACTCCGGAACCGTGAGCATGGATTTCGGCACCGCCTAAGTCCTCTTTGTCCACCCACATACCAAGCCCGCGCTCAACTACAGGTGGTCCCGCAGTGAATACTTGTCCGGTACCCTTAACAATCACTGAAAAGTGCGATACTGCGACTCGGGCGGCACCTATTCCCGCAACCGAACCCATCGCGGCTGCAACTACGGGGACTTGTTCCATAGCGTCATTGGCAGTTTCCCAAAAACCTGGTCCGCCAGGAAGATACGTACGTCCAATATCTTCGATCGTTTTAACTGATCCACCACCACCAGTTCCGTCCACAAGTCGAACTATCGGGATTCTCAGTTCAAGTGCCATGCGCTCTTGATGAGTTTTTTTATCACCAACCGCACCATCGGCCGCTCCGCCGCGCACAGTAAAGTCGTCGCCACCGATACTCACGCGCCGGCCATCGATTTTTGCTAGCCCCATCACATAGTTGGACGGGCGAAAGTCGATGAGCTCGTTCTCTTCGTAGGTTGCCTTTCCAGCTAGGACTCCTCGTTCTTGAAAAGAATTTTCGTCAGCTATGGTCGCTATCCTGTCACGAACGGTAAGTTTCCCGTTATCAATATGTTTCTGAACGCGCTCCTCACCTCCGAGGTTGTAGGCAAGCTCTTTTCGCTCGTTTAACTCATCAATTTCAGGCTGCCAAACCATGGTAGGAACTCCTTCTACTAGTGATTCTTTTGTCGTCGAGACGACTCAATCTAACTTTGCAAGAGTAGTACCCTCGTCAACATATTGACCTTGCTCGACAGCTATTTCAGATACGGTGCCATCGGCGGGAGATAAGATAGGCGTGAGCATCTTCATGGACTCTAGGATGATTATTTCTTGATCCGCGGTAACCGTATCTCCCACGTTAACTTTGATTTCTGAAACTACTCCTGGCCATTCGGCTTTAATGTCAGTCATTATTATTCCCTCCACATTAGTTATTTTCCCGAAGTATAGCTAAACATGAGGACATAGGCGAAGCAATTGACTAGAATTCCAGTATGTTTACTTGAAGCAAAACGAATAAATCTGTGGATCAGAGGAGATACTTCGTATGCGAGTTTTAGAGATAAGTAACTCCGAGGGCGCTGCGGCATTCGCTGGTAAATTATTTCATCGCTGGGGTGCCGAAGTCATTCGAATTGAGTCACATGAAAGAGTAAAGGCTACTCTCCACGGAGATATCTATGTGAACGGTGGAAAATCTCGAATAGCGATAGATTTTGCAAACTCGCAAAATCTTGAGGAGCTTAGCACTATTGCAGAGACCAGTGACATCATCCTATCTGATCTGTCCCCGAGAGAAATTGATGATTTTGGTTTATCTGGAATAGGTGGAGATCGGACACGAGCAAGAATTTTCATCACGCCATTTGGGCGCAGCGGTCCTTATAAAGATTTCAAGGCGACCTCAGCGACCTTAAATGCACTCGGGGGATCTACATGGCTCTCGGGAGATCCAGAACGCGAGCCTTTGACACTTCCGGGTCAGTATTGCTATTACCAGGCAGGCAGTCTTGCATATGTACATGCAATGTCACAGTGGTTGTATGCGAGTAATCTCATCACGGTCGACATATCAGTCCTAGAGACTCTTGTTTCATTGCATCAATTCACCGACGTGATGTGGATTTTTGAAAAAATAGTTAGAACGAGGCATGGCAATCGATTTCAGACACTCTGTCCTACCACGTTACTTCCTGCAAGTGATGGTTGGGTTGGAATGAATATCTTGCCCAATTTTTGGGCGCCTTTTGCTTTATGGATTGGTGGATCAGACTTAGCCGATCGCGAGGATATTTTTCTTAATTCCGACAGAATGGCTCGAGAGGATGAAATTGAGGACCTGATTCGAGAATTTTTGCGTGATAAAAAGGTACGGGATATTTTGAAAGATGGGCAGGAGACATGGCGAGTTCCGATTGGAATAACCGTACCGTTAGACCAAATTTTTGATGATATGCAATTGGTTTCACGAGGATATTTCAAAGAAATTAAGGGTGACACACGTGGCTTATTGACACCGGGATCACCTTATACGATTTCTGGTGTGATACCGAGACCCGAGTTACTGCCCGATCCTTCGGGCGCTATACAGATTCAGGACCTAAAGACGAATTCTGCAGATCTACCTCAGTCGGGGAGTAATTCAACCGATCGGCCGTTAGATGGATTGAAGATTGCAGATATGACTCGTATCTGGTCAGGACCGCTTTGCTCGAGGTTGTTGGGGGATCTTGGTGCTGACGTACTGAAAATCGAGGCGCCGATGGGACGGGGTCCCAGCTCGGCTCCTGCAATGTTTAGTGGCCTTAAAGAGGGGGAAAGTTTTGAGCAACTTTGGAATCGACATGGTTTGAATAACAAACTGAATAGGAATAAACGATCTGTTTCTCTTGATTTAAAGTCTGAAGCAGGTCGGGAGATATTCTTAAAAATTGTCGCCGAAAGCGATGTCCTCATTGAAAACTTCAGCGTTAGAGCCATGCCGTCGCTAGGTTTGGATTATGAAACGTTACACCAAGTGAATCCAAGATTGATATACATCGCGATGCCAGCCCTAGGCCGTGAAGGACCTTACAAGGACTATGTAGGATTGGGTCCTAGTATTGAACCTCTCTCGGGTTTACCGGAAATAATGGGATATAGCCATGAGGAACCACGAGTGACCTCTCAGGCTATAACAGATGCGGCAGCCGGAATAACTGCGGCAACTTCTGTTCTCGCAGCCTTGAAGCATAGAAGGGATACGGGCGAAGGGAGTCTTGTTGATCTTTCTCAATCAGAGGCGATGGGTTGCTATATTGGAGAGTTTTATTTGCAAACTCAAATCGAAGGTTCTCCTCCTGGTCAACATGGGAACGATAATTTGGATTTCGCGTTTCAGGGTGTGTTTAAGTGTCAAGCGCTGCAGACAAATAAATTTAATAGTCAAAAGGCATCGTCAGAGCGACTTTCGGATCAACCAACCACGAGTAATCGTGATGATGAATGGATCGCGATTTCATGTCAGACAGAGGATGAGTGGTTGATTTTTGCAGAGTTTGCGGGTGAGTCATGGCAATTAGATCCATTATTTTCTGACGTAGTAACACGTCGGGTGAATAGGCAAATTCTGGTCGAAAGAATAAACGAGTGGACCGGTAAGTATGACAAGAATGAACTGATGATGCTTCTGCAAGATGCTGGTGTTCCAGCGGGGGCAGTTTTGTCGGCACCAGAATACCTTCAAGATCCACATCTAGTGGAAGAGGAGTATTTCTCGTATACGGAGTGGTCGACTGGAGAGAAACCTCAAAGTGATGGTTTACCCGTTAAATATGATGGCACACGGAGATATTCCTGGTGGTCTGGACCTCCCGCTTTGGGAGGTGCCAATGAGGAGGTGCTTGAAAAGCTAGGATATTCGGAACGTGAGATATCGGAGTTATATGCTCAAGGAGTAATTGTTAATCGACCACCGGAGTAAATAACGTTTACTTAGTACTTTTAATTCGATCAAGCTTTTGATCTCTATGGTGTTGGGCGCTTGAGACAGTCTAGTAGAATAACCGCATGGAACCTGATCTTTCGGATTTGAGTTTATCTATTGCCTCTTGGGATCCTGCATATGGATCTGCTGTAGACTTTCGCGAATTAGACCAATCGGATCAACAAATTATTGATGACTCAGTCGAGATGAACTCTCTCGATTGGAAGCCTTTGTATGGTGATATAGCAGCCGCGCCACAGAACATATTATTTGTGGATGGTATTCAACGTGTTGAGGCGAGGCTTGAAATCTATCCGGCGAATTTTGTGGTACCGCAATCGGCGTTATGGGCCGCTATCGGTGCCGGAGCAGTCCGTTGGAATCGAAAAGAGCATGCGTCAGAATTTATGAATCTCACTCATAGACGGGTAGTTATCCTTCCAAAAGGTATCGATATTAGCCATATTGACCGCTTAAGAAAGGCAGACATCCATTTTGATATTTGTCACGCTGGGGGCAGTGAATTTTCTGATCTTCAAAACGAAGTACACGTGCAAATGGCGCGACTGGAATATGAAATTGTTCGCGCGATAGCTGATTTTTCGAGCAACGTGGTGATAGCTGACGGTCGGGTTAGACCTAAGCATCCGCCAGGCACGTTGGGTTACGTGAAAAGCCATGAACGGAGCTATCTGAGTGGGAGACCGGCCGAGACTGTTCCAAATTTAGATATTGAGCAACGGACTCCTTTATTTCTGATTGATGGACAATATCCTCGTTATTCTTGGTATATCAGAGTTGGATATGTACCTAGGGGGAATAAGTGGCAAGGCATTGCGCGACTCGAAGTATCAGCGGAAATTGATGCGAAGCGAGCAGCAGAACTTGCTAATATTTCAGCGATCGCCATCCCGATTGCAGCGCCGCCACTCTATATGGATCCACGTGCACCACAAAATCTAGTACCCATAGCAGCGTTGGAGAGAGAGCTAAGGAGAGGTCTAGGCAATCCAGAATTATTGAATAGAAAACTTAAGGTTGCATTGCATGAAGCGTGAGGTGATTTCATGAATCAAAGGTCAGAAGCACTAGAGCGTGTTGGACGAATCGTAGGAGATGCTCGGACTAATACCCGAGAATTCAGGATAATTCTGGATGACACTTCATATCTCGCGGTGGATGATTTAGTTGTCGTAATTTCGAACATCCCGGGCTTAACTGAGCCACTTGGAACTTATGGAGTGGTGATTGAGAGCGAGTCGACTTATGAAGGCGTCACTTATGAGACAGATGTACGTCGAATTGCGGATTCAGGAGTATTGCCTGCAGAATTGATTCGAACTGCAACAGTCGCGATCACAAGAATGATTCCTGAAATCTGGACTGCCCCACTGGCCGGACAGATAGTCCATCGTGCAACAGGAGTGGAGCGAGATTTAGCCTTGTATGTGGATGATATGGGAAGAAAAATGCCTGTTGGCTTAGCTCCAGATGGGTCTCCTATATTTTTAGACCTTGACTTCTTCGATGGTACGAAGGGGGGGCACATGTCGATTAGTGGCGTGTCAGGTGTCGCAACCAAGACCACCTATGCTTTCTTTTTCATCCGGATGCTGACCGGTGCTAGGCACCTGAGAGAGAGCACTGAAAATTATGATGTGGTTGGTGACTCACTCCACAACACGCGAGTTCTCGTATTCAACGTAAAGGGACAGGATTTATTGTGGTTGGATACACACAATGCAGACTTCACAAATATCGATGAGGAGGGGTGGACCACTTTGGGAATTGCACCAACTCCTTTTCAATTGGTGACCCGAGACGTTTCGATATCGGATTTGCAACCAGGAATTCCTACAGTCTCATTTTGGTCACCACCTCAGGAAGGTGCTCCCGACGATCTCGTACTTCCGCAAGCCGATCGAACTGGTGTATCCCCATTTTATTGGACACCACGTGAATTCATTGACTCGGGTTTGTTGTCATATGTCTTTACGGATGCTTCGGATTCTCGCAATCAGCTTCAGTTCTTACTAGAGCGGATTCAATCGCAGCTGCAACGTTGGGCTGTTGATTTAGTCGATGCGACCGGTGCCGTTGTACTACGGCACCCTAGCGAGCAAGAGTTTGCCGAAGGAAGGCGAGTTGCCGTTGCACCTCGATCAGGCGAGATTACGGTCAATTCACTTGAGACTCTTAAGGACGCTATTAGATACTTCATTGATCCTGATGAGATTGAGCCTCATCCCGATTGGGTAGGTAGTATTGAGCGCGGCACGATATTAGCTTTCATAAGGAGACTAGAGGCGGCTTCTCGAATCAACCGGCTTGGTCAATTAGTTCGAGCTGGTGCCAAGATGAGCGTGGATAGAGACCTCGCAACGGTTACGGTGGTCGATATTCATTCATTGCATGAGCTTGCTCAGCGATTTGTAGTTGGAGCTCTACTGAAGGAAACGTTTGAAGAGAAAGAGGAAACAGGCTCGCGAACACCACTCTCAGTTGTGGTATTAGACGAGATGAATAAATATGCACCAATACAGGGTGACAGTCCAATTAAGGACATGTTGATTGATATCGCTCAGCGGGGACGCTCTTTGGGTGTGTTATTGATTGGAGCTCAGCAGAGCGCATCCAGGGTTGCTCCGGATGTTTTGGAGAATGCGTCTATTAGAATTACAGGCCGGCTCGATTCTGCAGAATCTGAGCGTAGCCAATATGGTTGGATGCTTCCTTCTACGCGCGCGCGCGCCAAACTTTTGAAACCAGGCACGATGGTACTTGGACAACCTGCAGTTCCATTACCAGTTGTACTTAAATTCCCTCGGACTCCCTGGGCGACTAGGGCAGAAGAGCGGTTAATATCTCCAAGCGAGGACTTATTTTCAGGATTAGATTCATCACTGTCTGAGGACATCGAGTAGTGACGCTTTTTAGTCTAGGCTCTGAGGCGGACCGCCTTCACTCGGCTCCAAATATATATCTATATCATCCAAGAATGCTTCGATCGGATCTTCATTCTTAGCTAGATCCCCGTTGCCTTGCACTTTGATATCCATCGACTCTGCGTATCTTTTATAGAGTTCTAAGGAGTCGCCATATTTTTGATGACCAGCAGTATGTCGCGCACTAGCCATCAACAATTCACCGCCGAAGCTTGAAGTCGTGCGCGTATAATCTTCCAACATGCAAAGACCGATTTCTTGATTATGGGGGTCGTTGCCTTGCTTAACCGCGCCCATCGCCAGAATTTTTACCAGTGACTCACGTTCGTATCCGGCAGCAAGATAAGCCTCAACGTAGGCCACGCTTGCGTCCTGATCTAAGGCCATCATAGATTCATCAATTTTTTTAAGCATTTGTCGAGGAGACAGTTGGTCAGTTCCGTCCGGAGCTTGAAACGAGCGAGCCTGGAGCGTTTTGCTAAACCGAGATGTATGATGAGTTTTGTAATTATAGTCAGGCATATCACGAATTAAGCGAGCACATTGATTTACGAAATTAGCGGCGATATAAAGTAATTTCGTTTTATGTGGATGTTCAAATGTTCTAAAAAACCATGCGAGCGTGTTCGTATATTCGTACCCATGCTGTGGCATGCTGTAGGCGGGCGGGTCTGCTATCGCTAAGATGACTCGTGCCGAGGCGATTTGGATAGCATCCAAGATTGCCGAAGGTGAGCGGCCAGCTTTAAGTAGCATGGTGATCGCCTCAAAATAGGCAGCCTCCTCTTCACGAAGAACCATTCGAATAAGCGATTCTTCTTCTATTTCCGTCAAGGGTTGCGTCTGCCGAAAATATGCCTGATCGGTATCAGTTGCTTCGGTTGCTGCTAGTGAGGATGTAGGCGCTTCCTCTTCTAGCTGATTTATCATTATCTGGCAGGCGGCCTCGTAAGCAGAGTACCATCTGGGTCCAACAGCTAAATCCGGTACCGTTGCGTAGATTACATGGTGAGCATTATCCCAGCCTATTCTGTTTCCTAACTCCACAGCAGCTCGTGCTCGGAAGCTTTTATGACCAGTCGTGAATGATCTGTTGTACATCATTCGATCCTGAACATCTATTAATCCAGCAAATACTGTATTTGCTAAGAGGTTTTTTCGGTTACCTGTATCTTCCCAAAGACCTAGCCATTGGCGATAAGACCCTGAGACATCTCCCCGTTCAACTAACTGTAGCCAGTCACTCACCCCATTATCGAAAGTCCCATCGATTAGATTGGGTTGTTCATCTTTCCAATGAACCTCTGGGTTCAGAGGGCCCTCGGGGTATTTCGATGCGTCATAGACGCGCCGTGAATAATGACCGGGCATACGACCTTTTAGCTGATTCCAGATGTCTAGACCTGTGGGCACATACCAGATCGTTTGGGCAAGGGGAAGAAATTCAAATTGTTTTGGCATGTAATTTTCTAGACGAAGCGTTGCCCCACCTGATAGTAAGCAGTGATCGTTGTTCACAAATCTGACGATACCTTGATCGATTTTTTGATGATACGGAACGTGGGTAAATGGTGCATGTGTCCGAACTGTCTCTGACAGTATTTCTACTTTAGATCGACCTTGCTTTAGCAGTTCATACATAGTGTTGGTTGCGGAGATCTGATCACGATCAATAATATTCTCACGAAGCTGCTCGTAAGATCGTCGAGCATTTTTGTCATTAATATCATTTGAGATGGGTTCAAGTTCTGCGGGAGCAACCATTTTGTTAATCCTTGCTTAGTTCAGGGCATACTTGTTACTGGGTTATGTTAACAAGTTTTTTATAAAATTTGAAGGCTTTACAAAGTGAATTTCGGCTCCAGAGCGAGTGATTAACCAGATTATACTTTTTGAGATAGAGTGATAGGTAATGAAGATTCTGCACACGTCCGACTGGCATATAGGTAAGAAACTCGGAGCGTTTGATCGTACATCAGAATTCCGTTCAGCCATCAACGAACTTGATGATATTTGTACAGATCAGAGCATTGATGCCGTACTAATATCGGGAGACATTTGGGATAAAGGGACGCCGACACCTGGTCTGTTGGATATAGGCATAGACGCGATGAGGCAACTTTCGGGCGACGGGAATCGAGCCATCATAGTAATCGCCGGTAATCATGATTCGGCACCGTTTTTCGATGTAATGAGTAAGATATTAAAACCGTTCAATATTCATTTCGTCGGATATGTGAAACCACCGGCTGATGGCGGAATAGTTCGAATTGAAAGTGCAGGTGGAAAACTTGCGGTGGGGTGTATTCCGTTTTTACGAAAAGGCCATGTTGTGGACTTAATGGGAGATTTGTCGAAATCATATGGGGCTTATCAGGAAACCTTAAAGAATATATTTGAGACCTTTGCACGGGAACTTTCGAAAGACCAAGCTGATGGTGCGGTAACTATGCTGATGTCCCATGCCACAGTTAATGGCGCGTCAATCGGCGGAGGTGAGTGGAGTTTACATACCGGGCAAGATTATGCAATTGAAGCAGCTTCGTTTCCCTCGAGTGTGCAGTACGTTGCAATGGGACATATACACAAGCCACAGAAAATAGCTGGAAGCTCCGTGCCGGCCGAATATGCAGGGACACTTCTCCCTTTGGACTTCGGTGAGCGTAACGATGAAAAGCGAGTTGTAATTGTAGAAGCAGTCTCCGGAGCGCCTGCTCGAATAGAGAGTATTCCGCTAAAAGTGGCACAAAGACGACCTCTTCGCCGACTGACTGGAAACTTAGATACGATTTTGCATGAGTACGAGGAGGAGCTGGAAGCTCTAGGTCATAAATATCCTGATCTGGATGCAGAGAGTGGTCCATATTTCGATATAGTCGTAGAAACAGATGGGCCAGATACTAGCTTGAGTGACAAGATTCATCAGGAGCTCGGCAGTGTGGTAAAGATTCAAGCAAAATACCAATCCGAGATCGTAGCGTCGGTTTCGAAATTGGATCAGTCAGACGAAGAGTCATATAAGGATTATTATCGTCTCGAGCATGGCGTTGAGGCTAATGCCGGTTTGTTAGATGGATTCCGTCAAGTTGCAGAAACTGCCAGTTTGCAACGTCAGGAAGAATTGCTCGAGGCAGAAATCGAGAGCGCTGATGCGGCCAATTGAATTAACTATTCAAGGTTTTCGTTCGTTTAAAGAATCTACAAAAATTGATTTCAGAGGACGCAATCTCGTTGGTATTCTTGGACCTATTGGGTCCGGTAAATCTACGCTACTCGATGCGATTTGCTTTGCGCTCTATGGGAAAACACCGACCATAGGTCAGGGTACACGAGAACTTGTCAATCAGAGATCTGATCCGAATCAAGCATCGATCGAGCTGGTGTTTCGATCTCAAGACAGTAATGGCAATCTTCGGGGATGGTTGGCACAGAGAATTATTCGGACGAGTGGTGGCGGCGGACAAGTTGGACTTTATGAATATGATTTAGTTCTCTCTCAGCGCGGCCGATTGGTAGTCGATAAAGCTCGTGAGATGAATGAGCGAATTGAGACAATTTTGGGAATTGATTTTGATGGCTTTTCAAGGTCAATTCTACTTGCTCAGGGTCGTTTTGCAGAATTTTTGAACGCTCGGCCTTCTGAACGCGATGTCGTATTGAAGGGTGTTTTTGGTTTACAGCGAATTGATGAAATGCGTGAAGAAGCAGGTACTCGATTGAACACTTCGAGGTCCCGAGTCGAGACGCTCGAAAGGACACTCGATCAAACGGTGTTGGCTAGAGGACAATTCGATGAGTTGGAAACCGAACGAGCTGAGTTAGAACAAATCGCAATAGAACTGGATGAAGTTTTAGAGAAGATTAAACCACTTACTCAAGTAGCTAACTTTAAGAGAGAGAGACATACGTCGATTGAGGAGCAGATTCAGAGACTTGAAGAAATAAGGGATTCATTACCGGCAGCAACTGAAACTGAGATTTTGTTCGATCATATGGATGCCTCCACATCGAAGCGGGCGACAATTGGTGTTCAAAAAAAGCAGGCGGAAAGTGGTGTGTTGAAAGCTGAGGAACAACTGGCGAGCGCACAGCGAGAAATTGGAGGTCAGGAAAAAGTCCTAGCTCGCCAGAAATTGATTGAACAGGTCAAAGTTGTAAAACAATCCTTTGAGCAGTCTGATCAATCTTTGAAAGAGAAAGGTGTCACCTACCACACCATTACGTCTGACGTTAGTGACGCTGAACAGAAATATCGCGACTCTGAAAGACAAGTTAGTGAAATCGTGGAGCATATACGCACAATTGAAAAACAACTATTAGGTGCTAAAGAAAGACTTAATGAGGCTGAAAGACACGACAGAGCTGGTGCACTTCTTAGTGAACTTAAGATTGGAGATCCTTGTCCCGTTTGTGGTAATGCAATTACAAATATCGTTAGAGCAGACGACGGAAGTGAACTCACGCTCGCAAGTCAACAACAGAGCGATTTGGAAGGAGAACTTGCAGTAGCTAGGGATACGCAGCAGCAGATGACTAGCAGTCATGCCGTTAAGTTTGCCGCACTTGAACAAGCAAATAAGATAGAAGAGACCAGTCGTGTCGAGATTGCAAATGCGCACAATCTGTTAGAACAATTACGAATAGAACTTGAAACTTCCTTGATTGCTGCTCAGCTAGATTTTGAAGGTTCTCCGTCTCTTGAGGACATGGTAGGTATTGTTGACGGACAGCAGAATCAACTTGATCAATCTCAACTCTATTTGAATTCAGCCAACCAGACTCTGGCAACAGCACTTGGTGCGCTAACCGCGCAGCTGCAAGACGATGAAGCAACAAACCGAAAGCTCATTATCTTATCCAATAGGCTTTCTTCGGCCGCAGCCCAGATGGGTCTAGACGTAATGTCAGAGGATGATTTCTCGACTAGTCAGAAGTTAAGACTTTTCAGAGATCGTGTTCGTGAGGAATGGAAGACGAAGGACGCGAGTTTACGCAAAGAGCTTGTATCTGTTAGTTCGGAAATTGTTGTAATTGATGATCAAATTATGGACGTAATGTCATCGGTATCTGGGTACGCAGGGAATCCCTCTAGAGAAGAATTCGAAGCTTTTTTTCAGTCAACTAAGGAGAAAATATCAAATCTTAGTGGGCAGTTGACACTTCTACAAAAGCAGATCGATTCAGAGACTGAAGTGATTCAAAACATAGATCTGGCCAAAAGGGAGATGAATGTATTTGAGACCCTTCGGCGCGATCTTACGGATTCACGATTCGTACGATTTTTACTGGAAGCTGAACGCAGTGAACTTGCACGCGAGGCTTCAGATAAATATGCATCGATGTCCAGCGACCGCTATCGATTTACAAATGACGGCGACTTCAATATTTTAGATTTTTCTCATGGAGGACAGGAAAGGAGCGCACGTACCCTTTCTGGCGGGGAAACTTTCTTGGCGTCACTTTCTCTCGCGCTAGGCTTATCGGAGATGATCTCTCGCAAAGGTGGACGCCTTGATTCTTTTTTCCTGGATGAAGGATTCGGCTCATTGGATGAAGAGCATATTGAGTTGGCAATGGTTGGAATTGAACAGTTAGTTAACGAAAATTCGGACAGATTGGTACTCTTGGTATCACATGTTCCGGCACTACGGGAACGATTAGAGGATGTAATTGAGCTCGCACGTGACCCGGAAGATGGGCACACGCGTTTGGTAGCGGGCGGGACACGAACTGCCTGATTACTAGATCATTTAGAGTCAGGCGGTATCTTGAAATTTCTTCCCCCGTCTATTCCTCGGAATCGCGCCTTGGCTGGGGCTGTGTTATATACATGTAATGGCTATGAGTTCGCCCGTATTGGGTCGATTAATTCGAGTGGCACTTCGTCACAAGCAACGCTTCTTTTGGACCAACGGTGTAATGATTGCAGCTGCCATTGGTACCGCTGCTCTTCCCACTTTAATTGGTTGGATAATTAACTCTGGTCTAAAACTTCGAGTAGACGACGGAATTAGTACCGCTGCGGCATCATGGGGTGTTCTTTCGCTTATGTGTGGCTTGTTATTCGTGACCGCGATTGCTCGTGGGGCTTTAGCGTACGGGCAGGCCTATCTCGGTGAATCTCTCTCGCAACGCGTTGCGTACGATCTACGGAATACACTTTATGACCATCTTCAACAACTCTCTTTTGGATTTCACGATAAAGCTCAAGTGGGAGAAATTATGCAGCGTGCCACTCAGGATATTGAGGGAATTCGCATGTTCGTACAGATGGGTGTCACAAGGCTCGTATTTATTACACTCCTGATTATTCTTTCGGTCGGGTTGATTGCACTGGAAAATATACGAGTCGGTCTTATAGTTATCGCACTTATTCCTATCATTGGTATCTATGCTGGAGTTATGTCGCTTAGGATGAGACCTATTTGGCTGGGAATCGTGCAAATGCAGGGTCAGCTGGGGATTGTCCTGCAGGAAAATCTGGTTGGGCAGCGGGTGGTGAAGGCTTTCTCTCGTCAAGAGTTCGAGCAGAGCAAGTTCGATGACAAGGTAGATAAGCTCTACCTCGAGTCCTATCGCACTACAAAATATATGGCGTTTAATGAGCCGTTTTTACAGGGCGCTTGGCTAGTTGCCGTAGCCTTGGTTTTTTGGGTTGGAATTAAAGAAATACAGGCTGACAGATTGCTGCCAGGAGATCTGATTAAGTTCCAGATATATCTGGTTTTGCTCCAAGTACCAGTCAGGGCGCTTGGTTTTGTTGTGAATATTGTAGCTCGTGCATTTTCGTGTGGTCGGCGGTTATTTGAACTACTAGATCAAGTCTCACCGGTCAACGATAGTGACAACGCAACTGACATCGCGCCCGGTCCGGGGGATGTTGTTTTTGAAGGAGTTTCATTTGAATATGATCCAAACAGAACCGTTCTGGATGAAATTAATATTCATGCAAAACCAGGACAAACGGTGGCGCTACTCGGACCGACTGGGTCAGGTAAGACTAGTATTGTCCATCTTCTTCCTCGATTTTATGACGCAACTCAGGGTCGAGTATTGATCGATGGTGAGGATGTACGCGATGTAACGTTAAATAGTCTCCGGCAAGCGGTTGGATTGGTTCAGCAGGACGTATTCCTTTTTTCTGCCACAATCCGTGAGAATTTAGCGTATGGCAAACCAGACGCGACCGATGAGGAAATTATAGCGGCAGCCCAGGCAGCTCGGTTACATGACTACATCGTGTCACAGCCTGACGGGTATGACACTTGGGTAGGTGAGCGTGGCTCAACTTTATCGGGAGGGCAACGGCAGCGAGTGGCTATCGCGCGAACGCTATTACTTGATCCTCGAATTCTCATATTTGATGATTCCACAGCCGCCGTTGATATGCGTACTGAGTATTTAATTCAAGAGGCTCTGCGAACTCTTATGGCCGGCCGTACTACATTCCTCATAGCTCAACGTTTACGGACAGTTCGTGAGGCAGATCAGATTCTTGTTATGCGTGATGGCAAAATTGTCGAACACGGTAAGCATGAAGAATTACTTGCGGCAAATGGATTTTATCGAGAAATTTATGACTTGGAGCTAAAAGATCAGGAAGATGCGTCCGTATCGCAAACCGGAAGGGTGGGTGAATAAATGGCCTACTGGGGAGGCGGTGGTGCTGGAGGTTGGAGTGGAAATGCCGGTCCGGGGCCGGCTAATAATAAACAAGGCCGCGTAGATGGTTGGGATTATAGTGAACTTGGTCGAATCTACAACAAGGATTTAATAAAGCGACTATTTCCTTTCATTGCCCCGTACAAATGGCGTGGGATAGCCGCTATTTTTGCGATGATGCTGGTTTCAGTTACAACCTATTCCCAGCCATTTCTAATGGCACAAGCATTGGGAGCTATTATCGAAGCTTTGCTCGAGTGGAAGAGTGCAGAGTCGGGGAGTGCTGAAGCGAGTCGCCGCTTAGATGATGTCAATGGATTAATTTTGCGATATGGGGCGATCTTAGTCGGACTGGCATCTGCGGCCTTCGCGGGGATGTTCTATCAACGCAGACTAACCGGATATATCGGTCACAATGTTCTTCGAAAATTGCGCAGTCGCATGTTCGAACATTTAAATCGATTATCGATGCCTTTTTATGACAAGGAGGAGGTCGGTCGAGTGATGTCACGAGTAACATCTGATGTCACCACGCTGCAGGAGTTAATGACGACTGGCATACTTACCGTGCTATCGGACGTCTTTGGACTTGGTTTAATTCTATTTTTTATGTTCTGGATGGATCCATTTTTGGCCATCGTGTCTCTCTCTGTTATTCCAGTATTATTCATTTTTATGGCCGTTTGGCAGCGCTATGCGGCTCGCGCATTTATACGCACTCGTATCGCAATTGCTCTCGTCAATTCCAATATCAATGAGAACGTGTCTGGAATCCGGGTGGTGCAAGCCATGCGTCGTGAGTCGACCAATCTGGACGAATTTGATGAACTGAACAATCAGAATCTTGAAACTAATCTTTCCGCAGTTCGTTTGCAAGGCCTTGTTATGCCGGTGGTCGAGTTACTTTCATCGATTGCCACAATATTAGTATTGATAGTAATTATCATTCGGCTAATGAACGGGTCGCTCGATCCAGTTGATGCGGCAGCCTTTTCTCTGGGCTTTTTACTGTTTATACAAAGATTTTTTAATCCAGTGCGCGATATAGTTCTGCAATATACCCAGCTTCAGCGGGCTATGGCGGGTGCACAACGAGTCTTTGAGGTGCTTGATACTGAACCTTTAATATACGACAAACCTGGTGCACATGAATTTACTCAAATTGATGGCAAGGTGGATTTTGATTCAGTTGATTTCGAGTATTTACCTGGAGTCCCGGTACTCAAAAAATTTGATTTACACGTGCAACCGGGAGAAAATATTGCGTTAGTAGGTCACACAGGTGCTGGGAAGACTTCGATTACGGCTTTAATAGCTCGCTTCTACGACATTCAAGGTGGACATGTTCGGGTTGATGACATCGACGTCCGCGATATCCAGTTAGCATCTTTGACTCGACGAATGTCGGTAGTGCTGCAAGAGCCCTATCTGTTTTCAGGTTCAATTGCTGACAACATCCGGTACGGTCGTTTAGATGCTAGTGATGATGATATAAGAAAAGCCGCTGTAGCTGTCGGCGCTAGTGATTTTATCGAAAACTTAGAAGGTGGGTATGATTCAATTCTTCACGAACGAGGACAAAACTTATCGGGTGGTCAGCGTCAGCTAATTTCATTTGCAAGGGCACTTGTAGCTGATCCTGCGATTCTAGTTCTTGATGAGGCAACTGCGAATATTGATACTGCGACAGAAAAGGTAATTCAGGAGGCATTGGCTACAATGCTGAAGGGGAGGACATCGTTTGTGATTGCACATCGTTTGTCCACGATTCGCAATGCTGACCGAATTGTAATGATGTCTGAGGGCGAGATTATTGAGATTGGCAATCACGAAGAGTTAATGAGTTTGAATGCTAATTATGCAGATTTGTATCGTATGGGTTTTGAAGATGTGTCTGGTGAAGATGCACTATCTGAGACTACTCAAGGCTAGAGAGGGTTATCGCTTTGAATGCATCTGATTTGAGAAAACGACTAGAGTTGGATACGGTTGCATACTGGCAGCTGCTGGGCATAGAAATTCATGAAGTCTATGGTGCTGGAGACGTCTCGCTCGTTGTTGATATGCGAGAACAGCTTGCCACTCGACTTCCAGATATTATGCACGGCGGAGCGATATCTTCGCTAATTGATTCGGCCGCGGGAGCTGCTGTCTCGACGATACGTACTCACGATGATGCAACGTGGCAAGGACAAGCGACTCTGGATTTGAATGTTACTTTTTTACGAGCAGCCAAAGGTCGAGCGATTGCTCGCGCGACAGTCTTGAAATCATCGCGGTCGCTGGTGTTTATATCAGTGGATGTTAAAGACGAATCTGATGAACTTTTGGCAACCGGGCGTGCCACCTATACGATTATTCGATCTCGTTAGATTCGGGGTTCCCACGAGAATCGCTTGATTGCAATTATTAGTCCAGCAACTCCCCAGATTCCCACGATTGCAAGATGGTCTAATTCAAAGCCTGATCCTGCCGCAAACGGGTCAAAGGCCGAGAGCAACATTCTTGCGAGATGCTGCACCGGAAATATGGCACTTATGTACACCATCCAGTCGGGAGCATTTTCTAGAGGAATGAAGACATCTGACACAAAAAGCAAAGGGATTACCGACGCATTTACGATGGCGGGCGCAGCATTCGCGTTTGGTATCACAGTCGTGATGGCTAGACCGAGCGAAGAAAAAGTAAAGAGTCCCAGAATGATGCTGCAGATCGCAGATGCGGCGGTGGTGCTCGGAAGAGTAACTCCGTAGAACAGGGACCCGAAAAGACTCACTATTAATATGAGTATTACGCCAACAAAGGTCAGATGGATAATTTTGGAGGCTAGAAAGAGCCAAACCGGTAAAGGAGTGCCATAGACTCGCTTAAGGAATCCGCTATCTCTGAGGACTGTGACCTGCATTGCGAGCCCGGTATAAGTGCTGTTGATTACGGACAGCGTGATAATGGCAGGTATATAGAAAGTAGATCCGCTTGCCGACATACCACTTGGTGTGGTGATCATGTCATTTCCAAACATCGAGGTGAATACGACCAAAAATATCAAAGGAAACGCAAATGTAAAGAAAGCCGCCGCTGGATTTCGCCAGAAGGATCGATTGTCATATATGAGCTGAGATTGGATTTGACGAAGGGTTGATTTCATTGCGTAGCCTGATTTTTCTGATGTGTATCTAGGATAGATAGATAAATATCTTCGAGCGTAGCCTGCCGAACAGCTAAGTTATCAAGCTTAAAATTGTTGTTTATTGCTGCTGAAGTTAGATGGTGCAGCGCCGGTGTTGGGTCACTGGTGCGAAGAATGAAAGTGTCATCAAATAGATCTAAGGAGTTATCTTTCACCGCTTTGGATTCATTGATAATTGAGTTGAACCGTGGATCCACCTGAAAACTTATTTGTGATCCAGTATATTTTTGTCGTAAATCTGGTGTGGTTCCTGAGGCTATGATTTGGCCGTCGGCCATGATTGCAATTCGGGTCGCTAGAAATTCTGCCTCCTCCATATAATGTGTGGTCAGTAGAACGGTGCACCCGAGTTCCTCCAGTCTCTGCACCATTTCCCACGCAGCTCTTCGCGCTTGAGGATCGAACCCAGTAGTAGGTTCATCGAGAAATAGTATCTCTGGATTTCCAATTAGTCCGATTGCAACGTCTAACCGTCTTTTTTGTCCGCCGGATAATCTTCTGGCAAGAGACGTTCTCTGACTCTCAAGCCCAACAATCTCGAGAATTTCGTCGGTATTCCTTGGTCGTGAATAATATGAGCTGAATAAGTCAACGGTTTCTCTGACTGTTAAATACCCATCTACCGTCGTTTCTTGAAGGACAATTCCTATACGCTCTCTAAACTCGTGTACTCTCTCATTTGGTTTGAATCCTAAAACCGACACACTCCCGCTGGTAGGCGCTCGATGTCCCTCTAAAATTTCAATTGTTGTAGTTTTGCCGGCGCCATTAGGCCCCAAGAGAGCGAATATTTCCCCTGGTTGAATCTCAAGATCGATTCCTTTTAGCGCCTCTACGGTTCCATACGTTTTACGAAGATTTTGTATGGTTATTGCGGGTGAGATGGTCATGCTTGTGTTAGTAACTAGAAGAGTAATGATGAAAGTCGCCGTGTGTATTCACGGCTGATCTCATGGCCGTTTCCTAGAACATTGAACACGTCGAGCGCGCCAAGTCTGCCACCATCATTTCTGACTGACCGATCTAGTCGAACAGTGCTAAGAAAATGTTCAAGTGCTGTTTGCCATTCTCCCTGTAATGCGGTTCGGCAACCAAGTATATAATGTGCTTCTGCTTGCTCACTATGTTCATGTGCGTCAGATTCTAAGACCTCCAAAGCTTGGGCAACGGCTTCATCATCTGATCCATCTCTGATGAAATGTATACGGGCAAGCTGTCGTGTAGCGCTTGGTTCTTTTGGGAACTGTTTTAGAATTGACTCTGCATCATCAATTTTGCCCTCTTCAATCAGTAAGGCACCCATTCCTGCATTAGCCCTTGGGTGACTGGAGTCATGCTTGAGGGCTTCCTCGAAGAAAATACGAGCCTGTTCAAAGTCACGACTTTGCAGTGCTTCTGCACCTTTCATCATGGATTCGTCAGCAGGCGACGGGGCTAGTTTCATGAAAAAGTCTTTAACTTGAGCTTCAGGGAGAGCTCCCGTAAATTTATCGACTGCCTGCCCATCCTTGAACGCAAAAACTGCTGGGATAGAGCTTATTTCGAATGCTTGCGCGACTTGCGGATTTTCATCCGAGTTGATTTTGACTAGACGTACTTTGCCGTTGAATTCAGTTGTAACTTTCTCCAACACCGGACCCAAGATTCGACATGGCCCACACCACGGAGCCCAGAAGTCCACAACGACGGGGAGTTGCTTTGACGCTTCAATTACATCAACCATGAAGGTTTGGTCGGTGGCTTCGACGGCAACACTAGGCGATGTTTGTTCACCATCCAATGAGATTGTGGTCATGATTTACTTCCTGTTCTATGGCTGATATGGGTTTGGGTTTGGACCGAGTTGGGTTGCTAGTACCCGCTGAGCTTCTTCCACAAATTCAACCAGCACTGTACGAGTGTCTCTGGGATCAATAATATCTTGTCCCGTTGCTTCAGCGGTTCGAAATGGCGAGGCAATAGCCTGTAATCGAGCTTCTATTTCGGCGGTTTTTGCAGCTGGATCATCAGATTCACGAATTTCTCTCGCATATGCTGCGGATGCGCCACCTTGAATGTGCATGGATCCCCAGCGCGCACTTGGCCAGGCCCACCGCTTGTACATTCCAGAGGGTCTGTGATGACTTTGTCCTGCGACTCCGTACATACGTCCCATCACTACCTGAGCCCAAGGCATTCTGCTGTCACAGGTGACCATAACCAAACGGGCTCCTGCACGTTCAATTCCACGCTTTTCACTGTCTATTCCAACCATAAATCCAGGCTCATCTGTTAGGGTAATCATTGGCAGATGAAACGTATCACATAGCCTTATCAGTCTTATAACTTTCTCGCCAGCATCCACGTCGGTGGTACCACCAAATATCTTGGTATTGTTAGCCATGATACCTACTGGATAGCCATTAATTCTGGCTAATCCAGTAATCCGTGCACGACCGTATTTTGGAGCAATTTCAAAGAATGAATCCTTGTCAACAACGTCATTTATGATCTTGTGACTGTCGTAGGTCATTCGGGGATCGCGTGGTATGGCAGACAGTAGGTCTTCTTCACGACGGTCTGGGTCATCAGTTGGCTCAGTCCGCGGTGCCATTTCGTTTACGTTTGATGGTAGATATGAAAGAAACCTTCTGATGATTTCAAAAGCTTCCTCTTCCGTCTCGGCGAGATTGTCTACTACACCTGAAATTCCGATGTGAATTCTGTCATCCCCAAGTTCCTCCTTGGTCACGTCATAACCTAGGGCAGCCTTGACTACCGGTGGCCCACCTGGAAATACCTGACTTATTCCCTTCACCATGACATTGAAATGAGCTAAGCACGTTTCGACGGCAGGTAAGCCGGCAACGGATCCTAGTGCAGCTGAGACTACTGGTACAAGTCTTAGTAGTTGAACATCGCGCTGCGTATTGATATTTCCATCTGGTACATAGGTGCGGCCAAGTGTTTCAAACCCACGAACTGATCCCCCAGCCGCATCTTGTAATCGGATGTATGGAATTTGCCATTCTAGAGCTCGTTCTTTCGTGCCTAATTCACCACCTAAGCCCGATTCGGTTCCTCCGCCAGACCCTCCTCGGACAGTAAAGTCTCCAGCATCTACAGCCACTTGCCGACCGTTGACTTTTCCAAACCCTTTTACTGCACCTTTGGGCACAAAGCTTTCAAGACTTAGCCCATCCTCGCTGTACGACGCCGTGCCCACAAGCGGCTGGATCTCGCGCCATGATCCTTCATCAATAAACTTTTCTACTCGTTCTCTAGCCGTGAGTTTTCCTCTGCGTCGCTGCTCTGTGACTCCTGCTTCACCGCCCATTTTCGCTGCGAGCTCTTTTCGGAGTTTGATTTCGTCAACTTCAGCTTTCCAAGACATAAGTAGTCCTCCAGATAATATTAGTTATGATTTAGCAGCATACTTGCTGAAGTCCTCTATCGCCATATCATCAATATGTAGAGATACTTTCGAGGGGCCAGAGATGCGCGGGCAGGGGTTGATAAGGACTGTGACATGATTAGTTTGAAGCGAAACAATAAGGGCGAATTTGCTGAGGCAAAGGGCCGACGGGTTCAAAAAAAATCTATATATCAGGCCTATCAGACAGAAGAATATAGGCTCAGTCGAGGAAAGTTCGAGGACTTTCTAAGCTGTGCGCGTTGCTTTTATCTGGATCGTGTCTGTGGCCTGGTTTCACCAGGAACTCCAGGTTGGGCACTAAACTCCCTGACCGATGACCTGTTGAAAAAGGAGTTTGATGTCTGTCGGGACCAGGAAATACCTCATAGATTGTTCGCGAAATCTGACCTTGGGGATATTGTGCCATTCAAGCATGTAAACATGGACAGATGGCGTGATTCGCTTCGACATGGACTGGAATTTCGACTCGAAGGCACGGGAATCCTACTCACAGGTGGGATCGATGATCTCTGGTTTAATCAACGTTCGCAGGAGGTGATCGTCCTTGATTATAAATCCCAAGCCAGCCCATACCCAGTACGTACCAAAGCATACCTGGAGGGGACATATCATCAAGGATATAAGCGCCAGTTAGAATTCTACGCTTTTTTACTGACCAAAATGGAGTTTGATGTGGCAAAGGTAGGATATTTCTATGTTTGTAATGCTGATAAGCATGCTGCTGGATTTTATGGACAAATGAATTTTGAAGAAACGATAGTCCCGTATACGCTGGATATCACCTGGATTCCATCGAAGATCGAGGAGATGCTGGCTGTGCTTAATGGCAAAAGGCCTCCAGAATCCAATCCAGCTTGTGAAAATTGTGCCTACGCTCGCGAGCGATCTTTGAGCGAGTCAGAGCTATGAATCAGGAGCATAATCACGATGAAATTTGTGCGGAGCAATACCTAGAGTGGAAGCAGAACCATAAGGTAGTGGTCGATATGCGCGGGACCTATGCTCGGCAGGAAATTTTGGCAGCTCGGGCAGCTCGTGACGCACTCGAACAAGTCATGAAGGTTAGAGGCTGCTCAGGTGAAGCCATTCGAAAGATTGAAAAAGAACAGGAAATAGCAAAGCACGGGTACCCACTTTTATAGTTACCATTATTTGATGCTTCAAAACCTCCTGCCGACTGCTCCCGCATTTAGTTATACCAATTATCGATGGTGGACGATTACAAATGCGACGGGTCCTCTCGAAAGAGGTATCCAACAGGGAATACTGGCGTTCTACGTGTTGGAGGTGACTGGTTCTGCAAGTTTGATGGCGGTTTCAGTGGCTCTCCAAGGTGTGTCAGCTCTTTTCATGCTGCCTGCAGGAGTATTGGCTGATCGATTCGATCGGAAATCGTTACTGATTGCTTCGTTATTGTTGGCGGCTCTTGTCACGATCGGGTTTTGTGTGCTGATTACTCAAGGGATTGAAAGTTATTCCCTCATTCTGGCCTTTGTCATGTTGACAGGAATTTTAACATCGGCACAAATGCCAATTTCTCGAGCTATTCTGCCTATGACTCTGCCACGTGAGCATTTATTAAATGGGATTTCTCTCGGGACTATAACGCAGAGCCTTCCTCGCGTACTTGGTCCCGGTATTGCGGCTTTATTCTATGACTGGTTTGGGCCGGCTGCAGCATTTTTAGTTGGAGCAGTAGTACTTCTTTTCGGAGCGCTTGCTGTATTGCCGATGCAGCTGGGTGCGATCGATCAATATGCAAACGGCGAGGATGAGACTGTCGGTATGGATCGCACTTTTCGGTCAGATATGGCGCAGGTGATTGAGTTTCTAAGATCTAATCCGGTACTGCTTACGATCATGGCATTAATGTGCGTGACAGGTCTATTTATGATGGGACCAGTTAATTACGGAGCTCCTATTATTTTCCGAGAAATTCACGAAACATCAGCCCGCTCACTCGGATTTGCATGGGCGATGTTGTCGGCAGGTATGGTGACAAGCTCTCTTTTCATAACACGAGTGAAAGATATGCCGAACAAGGGTGGTTTTTTTGCAATGGCACTGATGGGGGGTGGGTTTTGCACGGCTGCGCAGGCATTGAGCCCAACCGCTGGCATTGCAATATTTTTCTTTTTCATCTGGGGTTGTTTTGGTGGTTTTTTTATGAATATGAGCCAAGGTCTTTTACAAATGCGTACACCGGATAAATTTATGGGTCGGGTGATGTCTTTGAGTAGTCTGGCAATGTTAGGACTTATGCCGATAGGAGTCGCTCAGGTTGCATTAATCGACAACGGGCTTGGATTGGGTACCCAGCCCGCTGTTGTGATATCGGGAATCATTTGTTTCTCTGCTGCGTTGGTTGCCTTGCTTGCACACCGAGAATTTAGGCAGGCTCGATAACTCAATCTGAAAGCTATTTATTGAATTCAGGTTCTCGTTTTTGAGCGAACGCTTCAATTGCCTCGTCATGGTCAGGTAATCTTCGTGCGATTTGGTCACGGATACTCTCTCGTTCCATTACAGCTGACAAATCTCGATCCATAGGGTTCTTTTCCAATAATTCTTTTATCATCATCACCGCATCGGTCGGATTGTTTGCAATTTCATTAGCTCGCTCAAGAGCTTTATCGAACAATTCATTAGGTGCAGTAACATCAGATACAAGTCCCATCCGAAGAGACTCTTCAGCTCCAACAATACGGCCAGTGAGACACATGTCAGTTGCGTGGCCCAGGCCAACTAATTCTGACAGGATTCTCGTCGACCCCAGTTCTGGCATTAGGCCCATTTTTATAAAACGAATACTTAGTTTTGCCTCAGTTGAGGCTATTCGGATGTCACATGGAAGAATCATGGTTAATCCGATACCAACCGCATAGCCGTTAATAGCAGCGATCGTAGGTTTGGATTTTCGGAGCATAGTCGGGTATTCATAGGCGCCTGAAACTCCTTGAACAATTTTTTCACCATCTCCTTTTTTATTCGCTTGAGCACGATCAGCAAAATCACCTAGATCTGCTCCTGCACAGAACGCTCGTCCTTCACCAGTCAGTATGATCGCTCCAATGGAGTCATCATCGTTCCAGCTAGCGATTTGATTCCTGATTTCATGGGACATTTGGTTGGTCCATGCATTTAGTTTTTCAGGTCTATTCAATCGAATTACCCCAACTCGTCCTATAGTCTCAGTGAGTATTTGTTCATTGCCCATGATTAAGTTTCTCCTATATTTTTTCTGGATTATCTAGATACCTGCAGGATGAAGCACGCTTCTAGCGACTTCTCCCGCCAACATGTCATCGAATGCTTCGTTAATTTCATTTAACGGACGGCGTTTCGAGATTAATTCGTCGACCATAATTTTCCCGTCCATGTACAGGTCCACTAGTTTGGGGATATCTCTTTGTAGGGAGTTCGAACCGTAGAAGGACCCGATTAATTTCTTCTCTCTTAAGAACGCTCGTCCTGGCACTGTGACGTCTTGCCCTACAACACCCACTACTACAGCGGTTCCTCCGTCACGAACCATATCAAAGGCTTGCCTACAAGTTGCTCCTAACCCAATCGCTTCAAACGCGTAATCAATGTAGCCATTTGCGATGCCACGAGCTTTTTCAACAGGGTCACCTTCGCTTGCGTTAACAAAGTGTGTCGCACCAAAATTGGCAGCCATATCGAGCTTGTTATCCATGGTGTCGATTGCAATAATCTTACGCGCTCCTGCCAACCGAGCTCCTTGCACGATGTTAAGACCTACGCCACCCATACCGATTACTGCGATATCAGAACCGGATTGAATTTTTGCCGTATTTATGACGGCTCCTACTCCGGTAGTGACAGCGCACCCAATAAGACACACTGTCTCGAGGGGCGCATCGTTTCGAATTTTTATAGCAGCTCTTTCTGGCATAACGGTGTATTCGGAGAATCCAGCAACACCAACTCCCTGCATGATTGGAACGCCATCTTGGGAGATTCGTGGTTGTTCACCCGTATATGCTCGATCTGGATCGTCAGGCCGCTCGCAGAGCCATGGGGTGCCGTTAATACAGAAAAAACAATTTCCGCCGCAGTTTGGTCGAAAACCAACCACTACGTGATCTCCGGGCGCTACCGCGGTCACACCTGGACCTATTTCTTCAACTATTCCAGCAACCTCATGACCGAGAATTGCCGCTTTTGGCGCGACTATACCCGCAGGCAGGCTGTTGTTTCTGAAATTATTAATCCAGTGCAAATCAGAATGGCAGACACCGCATGCTGCAATCTTTATTAGGACTTCACCTGCTTGAGGCTCAGTCAACTCAACACTCTCCACAGCAAGTGGATCAGCGCTTCTTAATACAGCGGCATTCATTTCAGGCATTTGTGTCTCCTCAAGTAGATTAATTTCGATTGAAGTGTAACGGTTTGTGCTGTTGACTGAACTCGCTAGTAGATCTTTTTTTCAAAATTGATTAGTTATTTTGCATGGAGGACACATAGGAAATATTGTTATGACTGTGTGTGGGGGAAATAATAAATTCTCCGGTGATTGGTCAGATTCATTTCTCCAGCTGATCATCTAGTAACAGGTAGTATTTTACGGGAGTCTAAATAATGCAAGATAGAGTGGCGGCATTAATTTCAGAGTATGACGCACAAGGCTGGCATCGGACAGGAACTGATGTGGATGCTCAATCTATTGAATGGATGAGTGACCATGTCCGCAAGATCGGCTTAGAGCCTAGTGAGGTTACGTATGAACTCGATAGAGTGGAAGTAGATTCTGCATATCTGGAATTTGGGTCGACGCGAATTATAGGCACTCCTCTTTTTGACTGTAGTTATACCGATGAACATGGCTTGACTGGCTTATTGGCCCTTAATGACCCTGCGGCTGAGATTACTTTGTTGGACTCGGATAATTGGGGAGCAGAGTTACTTGAATTGCGGAAGAAAAAAACGCACGGTGTCATTGTTGTGATAACCAATGGTCATGAGACTGGTTTATCGCTCGCGAATGCCTTTGATTTTCTTGCTCCGCATGGTCCTCCAGTTTTACAGATTGGCGATGACCAACGGGATGAGCTTTTACGGATCGCTAAGAGCGAAGTGATGACTCGTGTGATTATTCAAGCTCACAGAGTGAAATCAAATTCAGCTACCGTGTTAGTGGAAATTAATGGTAGACGACCTGACCTCGAACCCATAGTAGTAAATACGCCATTGAGTGGGTGGTGGAGTGTAGCGGCTGAGCGAGGGGGTGGATTGGCTTGCTGGATGGAGATACTGCGAAATTGTCATGCGCTGGGATCCGATCGTCCTATTCTATTTGCCGCAAATACTGGGCATGAATTAGGTTTCATCGGACTGGAGAATCTTCTTAATCAGCGGACCGAGTTGGCGACATCCGCGACATGGGTGCATTTTGGAGCCAATATTGGTGCGAGATTAGGCTCAATCGGGAACATAGTGGCTTCAACCCCAGAGCTTGCTGGACTTGCAATGAGTTTTATCGGAAAGACAGTACAAAGACCAACGACAAGTCGTATTACGAGAGAAGTGCTACCGCTTCGTCAGGGTGGAGAAATGGGTTGCGTTGCCCAACGTGGTGGAAAAAAGTATTTGGCTCTTACTAATGACAATGAATTTTTTCACATGGCCGAAGATCGATTCGATTCGAACGTAGATGTTGACATTGTCTGTTCCTACGCGAGCGCTTTTAGAGAATTAGTATTAAGTCTATCGAATAAGTAATTTTTTGCTTGTGTATTGTCAAAGCTGACTAAGCAGACCCAGTTTGTTCGTTGATTGTTTTTACTGTAGTTTGAACCCAGTTTTATTAATTGAGTGGAGTTTGGTAATTACATATAAGGAGTAATAATTTGAAGCCCAATAATTTGATAAATAGACGTTCTCTTTTGCGTGGAGCCGGAGTTGGTGCAGCTGGACTTGGTGCAGCCGCGCTAATTGGCTGTTCAGACTCAGAGGAAGAATCATCTTCGGCGAGCAGTGCATCTTCGTCGAGTAGTGCAGCTACAGCAGCAGCTGCAAGTGGGCCCAAGCAAGGCGGAGTAATGCAGGCTGGTCAGACGGCTGAGATTAACCCTACGACAGGTTATCCATTCGTGTTTTTGGCTGAAAATCCGTACTTAACTCTTCCAGTAGAACCAGCTATTAAATATCGAGACAACCTAGAACCTGAGATGATCTTGGCTGAGCGTTACGAGTTCAATAGTGATCTTACCGGGGCTACTATCCAACTTAAGTCAGGACTCGAGTTTCACAACGGTGCTCCAGTAACAGCTAGTGACTATGTCTTCGGTCTTGAACTTTTGAATGACCCGGAGTCATTTGGAGTTACTGGTTCGTTTCAGTTGAAGAAATTTTCGGATTCGATAACTGATTTTAAGATTGTGGACGATCTGACGATTGACTTCACATTTGATAAGCCCCGACCGAATATGACCGACTTCTTTGCGCAACTCATGGTTACACATCGTGATAGCTATTCTGATGTGCTTGGCGGCAAGGGGATCGTAGGAACAGGTCCATTTACTTGGGGTGAGTATATTCCGGGTGAGAAAGTTACCTTCGAGAAAAACGAAAATTACCATTATTCTGATGTGCTTGGCGGTCCACATATGGATGGCGTCGAAGTTAAGTTCTTCGCAGATATGGATGCTATGGGACTAGCTTTTGAGGCTGAAGAGCTTGATATGTTCTATGGCGATCCAAGTGTGGCTGCCCGATTCAGAGATGATGGGTTGACTCGTTTGACTCCCAAACGTGGTGTTGTGTATGTAGGTATGAATGTCACCAGTGACCAACTTGGAGACCCCCGAGTTCGACGAGCATTATTTTATGCGGTGGATCGTACCAGAGCGGTGACGGAACTTGGTGAAGGTTTTGGAGAAGTAACGGCCCAGTCTTGGCCCAAGGGCTCGCCTGCTTGGAGAGAAGCACTGGAAGCTCCACTCTATTACCCTGAGGATGCCAAGAAGCTTCTGGCTGAAGCAGGATTCAAACAAACACGGCCAATTGTGATTGATCACCGATCAACGCAATCTTATATCGATCATGCAACACTATTGAAAGAGAACTTCGAAGCAATTGGTGTTGAAGTTGAGTTAAATGCAATGGAACCAACTGCCTTCATTAAGCGACTGAGAGCTCGTGAATTCCCAGATTTGTGGATTACTGCTCATGCGTTTGCTAACCTCTCGCCAGTCACGAATTTCTTGATGACCTTCCCATTCAGGGAAGGCAACATGAGTTTTTACGAGCCCGAAGAATATATATCGATTATTCGGGCTCTTGAGACTGTACAGGGTACGAGCGATGCGGCTCAGGCTCAGTATGATTTGTTTGAGAAGCTATGGATAGAAAACCCATGGCTGATTCCAATGCGACCGACTCAAAGTATTATCGTTAAATCTAAGAAATTACAGGGATTTGACAAAGTGAGTATTGCTCCACAGGAGCCTCCTTACGCCGAACTTTGGTTGGATTCATAGAATTTAGCTGATTGTCTTCGGGTAGGTTTGGATCGGATATATGTCTGTTCAAACCTACTCGAAGAGATTCTCATTCTTTTTATTAAACTCATGTGAGTATAAAAATGATGTGATAGAGGCCCCATGCTAGAGTTTGTCCTGCGTCGACTCATTCAGACAATCCCTGTCCTTTTGATCACGAGTATTGCCGTTTTCCTGGTGGTTCGGCTTATTCCTGGCGACCCTGCAGATTATTTAACGAGTGAAGATGCACCACCAGGTACATATGAACGAATACAGGCCGAATTAGGTTTAGATCGCCCGTGGCCTGTGCAATATGTGGAATGGGTGGGCGGCGTGATACGAGGTGATTTTGGTACATCATTTCGAACAAAATTTACGGTCAGTGATCTTCTAAAGAGATCATTGCCACCAAGCCTTGAACTCGCTGCCGTATCCTATGTGATAGCGATGGCGTTTGGAATCCCATTGGGAGTGATGGCTGGAGCGAGGCCGAAGTCATACTGGGACTGGGTGCTTTCAAGTTTCACAATGACGACCATAGGCATCCCCAATTTTTTATTAGGTATTTTGTTGCTTTGGGTGTTTGCTGTCATTTTGGATTGGTTTCCTGTGGCGGGTCGGGTTAGTCTCTTTGAGAATCCGATTGATGCTCTCTGGCGATTAGTGCTTCCGGCACTCACATTAGGCGCTAGCCAGGCTGCTATCTTGGCTCGTTATACGAGAACGTCTGTGCAGGAGTCGATGGGCCGAGACTATATTCGAACTGCCCGATCAAAAGGACTTACTGAGCGGGCAGTCATATTTCGGCATGGGCTAAGGAATGCATTAATTCCGGTGGTAACGATTGCCGGCTTGCAGGTAGGTACACTTCTATCCGGGGTGGTGATTATAGAGACTGTTTTTACTCGACCAGGTCTTGGACGAACAATTATCGAAGCAATCCAGAATCGTGATTATCTTGTAATACAGGGGATGCTTCTTTTTCTGGTGACTTTATATATCCTCGTTAATCTAGCAGTCGATATTACCTACGGTTTCCTTGATCCTCGATTGAGGAGTGCTAAGAATGGCTAGTTCTAATGAGTTACTCGGTTCCGTCACTTTTTATCAGCGCTTCAGAATTGGAGAATCTCAGTGGAAGTTGATTCTCTATAGATTTTTTTCGAACCCTCAGGGTATCGCAGCGGCATTTGGAATTGGGCTTCTAGCATTCTGCGCAATTTTTGCCGCCGTGATTGCACCAGATCCAAATGCTCAGGACGCGACTGCACGATTCCTTCCGCCTTCATGGGATCATTTTTTTGGCGTAGATCAGATGCGCCGAGATATGTTCGCTCGTACAGTTTATGGTCTCCGAATATCGTTACTTATCTCATTTACGTCGGTAGCAATTGGATCGACCCTGGGAATTATAGTCGGCTTGGTAACCAGTTATATTGGTGGTTGGGTTGAATCTGTGGCGATGCGTTTTGTGGATGCTCTTTTAGCATTTCCTGGTTTACTCGCGGCTTTAGCTATTATCACGATTCTCGGTCCTGGGATCAGAAACGTGGGTATTGCGATAGCGTTCTTTAGTATTCCCTCATTTACACGATTAGCAAGAGGGCAAATGCTCTCTGAGAAAAGAAACGAGTACGTTGTCGCTGCTCAGACTATCGGTGCAGGCCCGACACGAGTGATATTCAAGCACATCGCTGTCAATGCGATTCCTCCTCTACTCACACAAGTGGCGTTATTTATGTCGACAGCTGTGCTTCTTGAGGCATCATTAAGCTTCTTGGGGCTAGGCCAGCAACCTCCTGATCCATCACTAGGCGGACTGATTAGCGCATCAAAGACTTTTTTGCGTCAGGCGTGGTGGTATCCTTTATTTCCAGGCGCAACACTGGCACTCTTATTGGTGTCTCTCAATCTTTTTGCGGATGCAGCGAATGAGGCAACAAGTCCATGGGCTCGTCGCTAACCCATTACTGACTTCGCGACGGGATATGAATTATTGTAGTTTTTGTTTTGCAAGCTAGCTCAGAAATTTTTTTATCTTCTCAATATTTTCCTGTGGGGTAGAGTCATGATTGAAGACAGCTGATCCTGCTACCAGTATATTCGCACCAGCATCGATACATAATTTAGCGTTATCCGGCTTTACTCCGCCATCTACCTCTATATTCAAAGATAAGTTCAACTTAGTGCTAAGTTCTCGCAACACTGTAACTTTATCCAGTAATGCTGGGTTCATCTGCTGCCCCCCCCAGCCTGGCCGTATCAGCATCACAGTTACCTGCTGGATTTCAGGAAGAAGTTCTTCAATCTCGGTGACGCTAGTACCTGGACTTATAGCGATGCCTACCTCACTTCCTGTTTCTCTTGCTCGAAGCACAGTCTCACCAAGACCAGGCCCTCCAAGATTTGGAGCCTCCATAGCGGCTTCATAGTGGAATATTAGCCGCGACGCTCCTGCCTTCACGAAGTCGTCAAAATGTTCTGTAGGATGGGCGACCATGGCATGCACTTCGACCACGTTATCTGTCATTTCTGATACTGCCTTGATGATTTCAGTTCCGAACGAAAGCGGAGGCACAAAATGTCCATCCATTACATCAAGGTGCCAGATCAGTGGCCCCGATTCGTCAGCCGCCTCTATCTGATCTGCTAATCGTCCAAAGTCAGCCGTAAGGATTGAGGGTGCGATCAGACAGTTATTCATTCTTGTGTAGCTTCTTCACTCAGCCTTATTTGAGCTGATTTTCTAGCAGCTTGGACGGTTCCCGGTGCTGTTCCCCCAGTTGCCGATCTGGCATTAAGTGAATATTCGATCGTGATTTCAAGAGCGCCTTCGTCAAATTCAGGATGTATATCCCTTAGCTCTTTAAGCGTGAGCTCTGCGAGAGATTTGTTCTGCCGTTCACAAAACGAAACCATATTACCGACCGCACTATGGGCTTCACGAAATGGGACGTTTTTTTTAGTTAAATAATCAGCATAATCCGTTGCAAGAGCAAAGTTCGCTTGTGCGGCAGTTCTCATATGCTCTCTATTGAACGAGCAAGTGGGCAACATTGCGACCAATATATTCATGGTGTCGAGAACTGTGTCGACTGAGTCGAATAATGATTCCTTGTCTTCTTGCATATCTTTGTTATATGCGAGTGGCTGACCCTTCAAGAGAGTCATTATTTGAACCATATTACCTATAGATCGAGCGCTTTTTCCACGCGCTAGCTCCGCTAGGTCTGGATTTTTCTTTTGTGGCATGATGCTTGAGCCCGTTGAGAATCTATCGTCTAGGTTCAGAAATCTAAATTCAGCGCTCGCCCAAAGGATAAGTTCTTCAGCGAGGCGTGAGATATGAATCATAGACAACGCGGACGCAGAATGGAAATCAAACACAAAATCTCGGTCCGACACTGCGTCGATCGAATTCTCAATAACTCCATCAAATCCAAGTAGATCCGCCGATGCAGCTCTATCAATCTCATATGAAACTCCGGCGAGTGCGCCCGCTCCAAGTGGTGATTGATTTGTACGCGATCGCGTTTGTATAAACCTTTCGGTATCTCTCGTGAACATCGCTTCGTACGCCTGTAGATGATGACTCAAAAGTATTGGTTGGGCCCGCTGCAGGTGCGTGTATCCTGGCATTACTGTTTCGGCTTCTTTTTCGGCCAACTCAAGTAATACAGATCGCAAGGCACGCAGTGACGTAATAGCTGAATCACACGCTTGTCTAACAAATAATCTAATGTCAGTAGCTACCTGATCATTTCTTGACCTAGCAGTATGGAGGCGGCTACCCGCGTCACCAATTTTTTCAGTTAGGGCAGCCTCAATATTCATGTGAATATCCTCACGTTCGAGGCTAAAGACAAACGTGCCTTCAGTGATTTCCTGTTCGATTTCTATCAGTCCATTTATTATTTGATCCCTATCTTCATGGTTAATAATATTTTGGGCGGCAAGCATTTTGGCATGGGCTATCGAGCCAGCTATATCCTCTCGATAAAGTCTCTTATCAAAAGAGATTGAGGCATTGTACTGGTCGGTGAGTGCATCAGTGTCAAGTTCGAAACGTCCGCCCCATAACTTGTCAGATTTGTTTTCAGTCACAGTTCTACTCGTTTTCTGGTGCGGCTAAGCGCAACAGATCGCCATCACTTCCGGTAAGCGATTGTCTTTGTGCTTGGACTTGCGCCGGTAACCCATGCAGGCGAATAAATCCCCCGGCTTGACTTTGGTCGAAGAGGTCGCCCTCTTTGTTGTAGGTTGCCAGTTCAGGAGAATATAAAGATCTATCAGCTCGTCGTCCTGTAACTGTAACCGAACCATGCCAAAGCCGGACTTTTACGTCGCCTGTCACGTGCCGTTGTGTTGATACCACGTATGCCGCTAGGTCACGGTGATGAGCACTAAACCAGAGTCCGTTGTACACGAGATCGGCATATTCCTGCGACGCCGTATTTTTGAACCGTGATTGAGCTTTAGTAAGGGTTAAATCTTCTAGTGCTCGATGGGCTTCTAACAGTATTAGAGCCGCCGGCGCCTCATAAATCTCTCTGGATTTAATACCTACGAGTCTGTTTTCTACCATGTCAATGCGTCCGATTCCATGTTGGCCACCCTGATCAGATAGTTGTTGGACTATTTCTGTGGGAGAGAATTCTTCACCGTCTAGTGCAATGGGGACACCTTTTTCAAATCGTATGTTGATTTCTTTTGCTGCCGAAGGCGTTTCACTCAGAGGCTTTGTCCACTCGAATACGTCCTCAGGAGGTTCCAACCACGGATCCTCAAGTACTCCAGCCTCAACCGATCTGCCCCAGAGATTTTCGTCAGTTGAATATGGGGAGGCTGTTGTTTGCCGAACGGTGATGCCGTATTTTGCTGCATAAGTTAAGGCCTCGTCACGAGAGACAGAGTGCTCTCGGGTGGTTCCTACTATATTCAGGTCAGGTGCAAGAGTTTGTACACCGACATCAAGCCTGACTTGATCATTTCCTTTTCCAGTACAGCCATGTGCAACGGCAGTTGCTCCAATTTCTCTAGCTTTATCAACAAGCATTTTTGCAATTAATGGACGGCCTAATGCGGTTGCGAGTGGGTATCGGCCTTCATAGACTACGCCAGCTTGTAGTGCAGGCCAGATAAAGTACCGGATAAACGTATCTTTTGCGTCGATTATTTCTACTGAGGCAGCTCCTGCCTCTTCACCTCGAGATCTAATTCCGTCGAGGTCTCCTAAGTTACCAAGGTCGATGGTCAGACAGTGGACTTCATATCCACGTTGGTCTCGTAGCCAATGCGCAGCCACGGATGTGTCTAACCCTCCCGAAAATGCCAGTACGATTTTTTCTTTTTCCTGATTCATAGGCTTAGTCTACATGCACTGCACCTAAAAGAAAAAGTTCTAGAACTAAGCATATCTAGGAACAAGAGTTCACATAGATTTTGGTGCACTGATTCCCATTAGATCTAAAATTCTCGCGAGCACGTTCCTTGTGGCTTCCAACAATAGGAGACGCGATGAGCTGAGTTCAGGATTTTCAATCTGAACTACTCGACATTGTCCATAAAAATTATGAAAAGCAGCAGCCAGCTCACGAGCATAGTGGGGCAGGTGGTGTGGTGCAAGATCAGACAAGACACGTTCCACTATTTCTGGGAAAAGTAACAGCGACACGATAAGTTTTATCTCGGCTGGGTCAGTGAGTAATTCAGTACTTGCATTCGTGGCATCGAGTTTTTGTTGGGCGGCGAGGTCGAGGATTGAAGAAATTCGCGCGTGTGCGTACTGAATGTAGTAAACAGGATTTTCATCAGATTGCTTTACCGCAAGCTCGAGATCGAACTCCATTGGCTGATTGGCGCCGGTCGCTAAAAAGAAATAGCGCGCGGCATCTTCACCGACCTCGGCAACAACATTTGCTAATGTCACTATCTCACCAGCCCGCTTGGAGAGAGGGACTATCTCATCACCGCGACGTAGAGTGACCAACTGATAAAGCAAGACGTCAAGCGCCTCTGATTCACCTCCCACAGAATCTATCGCGGCTTTTAAACGAGAAACGTGCCCCTGATGATCTGCTCCCCAGATGTCAATTACGCGGTCAAATCCTCGTTCGATAAATTTTTCATAGTGGTAGGCAATGTCGGTAGCATAATATGTAGGTGTGCCGTCCGATCGGACTAATACATTATCTTTTGATTCACCTAATTCGGACGACGCAAACCAGACTGCACCGTCGCGCTCGGTAATCTGTTTTTTCTCAGTGAGAATGGACATGATATGGTCGTACTGACTATTTTCTTTCATCAGACTCTTTTCAGAGAACCAAGAGTCAAATTCCACTCCGATTTGGTCCAAATCTTTTTTGATTTGCTCGATCATAATATCTATTCCGAGAGCGCCCATTTTTTCAATAACGGACTCTTTGTCTTGCTCCAAGAACTCTTCTCCATGACGGTTCTTCACCTCCTGAGCTAAATCGATCATGTAACTGCCTGGATATCCGTTATCAGGGAGATCTGCCTGATTTCCATGGAGTTGCAGATACCGCGCGTAGAGCGTTTGCCCAAATATTAGAACCTGATTGCCTGCATCGTTGATATAGTACTCTTGCTGCACCTGATACCCAGTAAACTTAAACGTGTTAGCTAAGCTTGAGCCGATTGCTGCACCCCGGCCATTACCCACATGGATTGGTCCGGTAGGGTTGGCTGACACATACTCAATTTGAACGGACTTCCCTCCTTCAATTGGAATTTGTCCGAACGACCGATCATTTGCTATCACGGCGGCTTGTTGCGCTAACCATTTGTGGTCAAGAAAGAAATTAATGAATCCCGGTGGCGCTATCTCAACTCGTTCGACCGCTTCGTGCGATGGAATATGCTCGATGATAATTTCAGCAAGATCGAGAGCTTTTATTTTCACCAATCCTTGAATTTTAAGGGGTAGATTAGAGGAAAAATTACCGTGTTCGTGGCGATTTGGATGTTCAACCGTGATATTGTGATTTGGAACAGACGAGATGGCATCCGCATGCTTCGCCGATTCAAGAGCCTGCTCAAGCAGTGAAATGATTTCGTCTCTGATTAGCATATTCTAGGTACCTTGCTATCCATGGTTAGTCTTTAAAATAATTGATTTCCAGTGCATCTCGCACATCTTCCATTGTCTCTTGAGCAATTCTCCGCGCGTGATTAGATCCTGATTCCAAAGCCTCTCTTACCAAATTCGGCTTACTTTCATATTCCTGACGTCTTTCGCGCGAGGGCTCTAAGAAACGGTTAATTGCGTCCGCAAGAAGCATCTTTACCTCCACATCCCCGACAGTACCCGCGCGGTATCGTGCTTTTAAATCATCTACTTCGTCAGTATTCGGGTTGAAGGCGTCATGATAGATGAAGACTGGATTCCCCTCGACACGGCCTGGGTCCGTGGCATGAATCCGATTTGGATCAGTGTACATTTTCCGAACCTTTTTTAGTACATCTTCCTGAGAATCTCCCAGAAATATTGCATTATTAAGACTTTTACTCATCTTTGCTTGTCCGTCGATACCAACCAACCGTCCCACTCGACCTATCAGACCTTGAGGTTCGGGAAATAGTTCTCGCCCGCTAACATTATTAAACTTCCTTGCAATTTCGCGACTCATTTCGATATGTGGTTGCTGGTCCTCTCCTGTTGGGACAAGATTTGCTTTAGGCATCAGAATATTCGCAACCTGCATCATTGGGTAATTGAAAAAAGCCAGAGGTGCCGATCGTTTAGTCGACTGATTCTCGATCTCTGTCAGTTCAGCTTTCAGAGTGGGGTTGCGCTGTAACATGCCCAGCGGTGTCCACCATGACAGCCATGTGGTGAGTTCTGCGTGCTCAGGCACGGCGCTTTCTATTACAAAATGACTCTGTTCTGGATCAAGTCCAATTGATAACCAGTCAAGCGCAACCTCGAAAACACTTTTACGAACTCTATCAAAATCATCAGCATGGTCGGACACTTGATAGTCAGCTATCAAGAAGAAACAATCATATTTAGGCTGCAGATCGAGCCAGTTTTCCAATGCACCGACGTAATGACCGAGATGTAGCGGTCCGGTAGGTCTGACTCCTGTCAAAATGCGTTCATTATCAGAGTGCTGTGAGTCTTTTGTCATCTATCGACTTTCTAACAAATGAAGTTACTGAACTATCTTAATCCTGGATAAGGCTATATGTGCACACCTTTTGATTCAGTTAGAGCATATTGCCTAGGGTATTATAAGATTTTTAGAACTATGTAAGCTATCTTTTTTCGATTGGTACATATTCTCTATGAGCTTCACCAGTGTAGATTTGTGTCGGTCGATAAATGCGATTCCCACTTGCCCATTGTTCTTCCATGTTCGCGACCCAGCCTAGAGTTCTTCCGGCCGCGAAGATTGGCGTAAAGAGCTCAACTGGTATACCAATAGCCGCAAAGACACATCCACTGAATAAGTCGACATTTGGGAATAATCCTCGATCGCCTAAACGAGCAGTGGCAACTTCCTCAACTGAGAGCGCGATTTTATAATAATCATCAACTTTTGAATTCGCCTCAATGATGTCGGAGGCAAGTCGTTGAATAACTTCCGATCGTGGATCCTTGACACTGTATACACGATGGCCGAAACCTGGAATTTTGAACTTATCGTCTAATTTTTTACCGATTTCAACTTCTGCGTTATTCGGGTCTCCAATTTCCATGAAAAGTCTTAGGGAGCCTTCATTTGCGCCACCATGAGCCGGACCAGAAAGTGCCCCAATTGCAGCAGAAACCACGGCCTCAGGCTCAGCCTTAGTTGAGGTCACCACCCGTGAGGTGAAAGTCCCAGCATTGCCTGCAGAATGATCTGCCTGGAGCGTCAACAGCTGGTTCATTACATCCACATGTCCCTCTGGATGACTCTCATTTCCGGTAATCATTCGCAGGAGCATCTCCGCATGCGATTCGTCATCGCGGGGTCCGGCATAGGGTCGATCCGTATAAGCCTGGGCAACGACGCCAACTGCTGTCGCTACTTTCGCAACAAGAGCAAGCGAGCGGTCGCGGATGGAATTAATTTTTGGTTCGAAGTCGTTATCTTTAGGCCCAAGAAGTGCTATCGCCGCCTGTATCGCGAACATTGGGTGTGTATTTTTTGCGATACTTCTTATTATTTCAACAACTTCGTCACTGAGATTGCGTTCTCTTTTTAAAATAGAGCCAATCTCGTCAAGTCTGGTTCGACTTGGTAATTCACCATCAAAAAGAAGAGCGACGGTTTGTTCAAACGTCGCTCCAGGTAGAGTGAGGTCTTCAATTGAATAACCCCGATAGGTCAGGCGACCAGCTTGTCCTTCAACCAATGATAAAGAAGACTCGCAGATAGGAACGCCCTCAAGCCCTGGGCTGTAACTAGGTGAGCCAGTTGTCATATTGATTCCTTTCATCAATCAAACCGCAGTTAACATGAGGCAGCAGACCGATAGGTTTTCGCCGCCTGTTAGATCGTTAGAGAATGATATCACCCATCGCTGAGCCCTTCTACCACAAAATATTATGACTTCGATTGGGATTTGGGCGTTTTTGTGAGTTAGCATGTACTTAGCAGAGCTTGAGCAAACATAATTTTTACGGGGCTCAGGTATTTGTTTACATTGACTGAAAGAGGGAGTGATTATGGCTTCAGGGACAGGACGATTTGGTCTTCCAAGAAATGATGAAAATGAAGATCAGACCTCAAATAATTTGGAAGAGATGACTTTGTCCATTAAATCTGCAAAGGCGAGACCAGCAGAAATAGAAGGTGAGATGGATGTTCAGCTAGATACATCTCGTGGAGATGTCACGCTACATTTTAGACCTGTAGAGGGTGCGGTAAGTGCGACAGTGTTCGTAGGCGGTGCTGCGGGTGGGGTTAAAGGTCCAGCTGATGAAGTTTATCTTCGGTTAGCATCTTCACTGGAAATCAATGCGATAGCGGCGATTAGAGTGGAATATAGGGAGGCCGGCGAGTTTGAAGAATGCGTTCTGGATACCCTCGCGGCGTGCTCTTTCTTGAAAGGTATAGGGGCGGAGAAAATTATTTTGGTGGGACACTCATTTGGAGGAGCAGTAGTGATTAAGGCGGCCGCGTTGGCAGAAGCGGTAGTGGCTGTAGGCAGCCTTTCGGCTCAAAGATTTGGAACATCAGAGGTAGATGTGCTCAACAAGCCACTATTACTAATTCACGGGTCAGTCGACGATGTTTTGGATAAGGCCGCATCTGAGGATATTTTTAATCGCGCGAACGAGCCAAAAGAAATAGCGATAATTCAAGGCGCAGGACACGGCCTTAGCGAGGGTGCAGACGATGTGTTTGGCTTACTGGAAACTTTTATTAAAAAGCATGGCGCCGACGACGGCAACTAGGTCACTCATTGGTTGGTGCGGACTTGTGCCAGTCAGTAACACTTTGGTATGCGTGGGCGTAGCCCATTAGATCTGTTTCACCAAAAGCTTTTCCAATCATCTGGAGGCCGATTGGTAAGCCCTCTGAAAAACCGCAGGGCGTGGAGAGGGCCGGGAGACCGACTATGTTTGCGGGTAACGTGAATAAATCGTTGAGGTACATTTCTATCGGATTGTTTATTTTAGAGCCAATTTCGAAGGCTGTAGTTGGCGTGGTTGGCGTGAAAATAGTATCTACTTCATTTAACGCTGTATTGAATTCCTCTTGAATAACGGTCCGAACCTTCTGGGCCTTTAGATAGTAGGCGTCATAATATCCAGCTGATAACGCATATGTGCCGATCATTATCCGTCTTTTGACCTCTGGTCCAAACGCTATTCCGCGGCTAGCTGACATAACCTCTTCTGCATTTTTGCCGTCCAGCGCTGAAAACCCGTATTTCACACCGTCATAGCGTGCCAAATTTGCTGATGCCTCGGATGGCGCTAATAAATAATAAACTGGTAGCGCCGCCTTAATCGAGGGAATAGAAATGTCTCTGTTTATAATCGCGCCTCTAGCTTCGAATTCGCTAATTGCCTGCTCAAATAACTCAAGAATATTGTCTTCAACACCTTCTTGTAATAGTTCGCTTGGAATCCCGATTTTGACCCCGTCAAACCCTTGGCCAAACGTAGATTTGAAGTTGGGAACAGGCTCATGGGAAGAAGTTGAATCCTTTTCGTCGTGACCAGCTATCACTTGAAGTAGGTCAGCCATATCATTTGCGTCTCTGGAGAACGGTCCCACTTGATCAAGTGAAGAGGCAAATGCGACTACCCCGAACCTAGACACGCGACCGTAGGTGGGTTTGAGTCCCATTACACCGCATAAAGCAGCAGGTTGTCGAATTGACCCTCCTGTGTCCGTTCCAATTGAGAGCGGAACCCCTCTCGCCGCAACAGTGGCAGCAGACCCCCCAGAAGATCCGCCTGGTACTCTCGATAAATCCCACGGGTTGTGAACCTGACCATACGCAGAATATTCATTTGAAGACCCCATAGCAAATTCATCTAGATTCGTCTTTCCCACGATTACAAGTCCTGCATCCTTTAGCCTTTGCACGACGGTGGAATCCTCAACAGGGATGAAGTGTTCAAGCATTTTTGATCCGGCAGTCGTGCGCTGGCCGGCAGTATTAAGCAGGTCTTTGACTGCAATCGGTATACCGATCAACGGACCATTTTCACCTGATTTAATACGCTGTGTAGCATTTTCTGCAGCTGACAGTGCTGCCTCATCAGCGAAGGAAATGAACGCATTGAGATTTTTATTTTGGGATATTATTTTGGCGTTTAAGGCCTTAAACAAATCCGTGGGTGTGTATGCATTCGATCGGAAATTCACTGCGTGTTGGGCGGCGGTACCACCTATGTCAGAATCGATCATCATGCGGATACCCATATATTCATTAGTCGAGAACCCCTTTGATCCTAATGAATCCATCTTCTATCCGAGGAGCATTTTGGAGGACTTGATTAGGCGAAAGCGGACTTTGAATCTTATCCTTGCGTAGATTTTGATGGGATTTTTCAAGATCTTCTCTTGCGAGAGTAATCTCTTCCCCGGACACATGTAATGTTGGATTCACCTCACTGGTGTCTACTTCGTTGAGAGATTCAAAGTGACCAAAAATCAGTGAAAGATCTGCTTGCAACCTAATAGCCTCGGCATCGCTGAGTTGTACTCGAGCCAGTTCAGCCACGTGGATCACATCTTCTTTCGAAATTTTCATGGGTCTAGCATACGATCGGGGAGACACTCAATCTAGTCAATCTAGATAGAATTTCCGCGACTTTCAAGAGTTCTACAGGAGTGGCATACTTAAAGCAGGTTACCCGAACATATGATCATTTAGATATTTTAGGACTGGAAATGGATCAAGCTAACTTTGAACCTGTGGCATCACGTCGTGGCAACCCATCTTACCTATGGAGATTTGGGCAAGAACGTCGACTAGACTTTATCAGGCCATTTCTTTACAAACCTGACGACTTGATTCTTGACTTAGGATGTGGTGTAGGCGAATATGTACGCGCGATCAAGTTGACGGGTGCTGAATGTGTTGGAATAGACATTGAACGCCCCCGACTACTCGATGCAACGGCAAGAGACAAATTAGTGGACGCAAGTGATTTTACGCCGTCTAGTTATTTGCTTGCTGCGAGCGAAGCATTACCTTTCGAGGGTGAGTCATTTGACGCTGTGCTGATGAATGAAGTGATTGAGCATGTACAAGATGATAAAGAGACTTTACGAGAGATCTATAAAATACTAAAACCAGGTGGTGTTTGCATTCTGTTTGCGCCAAATAAAGGTTATCCATTTGAAACTCATGGAATTTGGTGGCGAAACAAATATATCTTTGGCAATATTCCAATTGTGAATTGGTTACCTGCGAGACTGAGAAATAAGCTTGTGCCACATGCAAGAGTATACGGCCACTTGGAATTTGAATCCTTAATCCAGAATCTTTCCTTCACCATCTTGGACCACTCTTATGTTTTTCCGGGATTCGACAATATTTATAGGCGATCTAAGGTTTTAGCTAATGTATTGCGCTTTGTCTGTTATCGACTTGAACGAACGCCACTATGTAGGCTTGGGCTTTCCCATTTCATGGTTTTACAGAAGGAACCTAGGCAATAATGGCTTCAAGAATTCGGAAGTTGTTAGCTTTAGAGCGAGCGAATATTTTCTCTCACAAAGAGAAATCTGTATCGAAGTTATTTTTGGCGCTAATACTCGCTGCGGGTTTTGTAATTTCTATCAGTTTGGTTTTGATGCTCACCGCCAGCTTTCTCGCAAAAGATTACTATGAAGACGTTTCAGAAAATGTAGTTGAACCTCAATTATTATTGAGCGAATATTCTCGCGGGTCGGCCAAAATCTACGACAGGAATGGTCAATTTTTATATCAATTTGTGAGCCCCACTGATGGCCTTCGCCAGCCCGTTCCGCTCTCGGAAATTTCGACCTGGGTTGTGGACGCGACGATATCTGTTGAAGACCCGTCGTTTTATACAAATAATGGACTAAACATTACTGGTTTAGTCCGAGCTGCAGTAGAGAATCTACTTCCTTGGTTTAGTTCACGGACTAATCAAGTGTTGGAGGGATCAGGTGGTTCGTCGATTACTCAGCAGTTGGCGAAGAATATTTATATTCCTGAAGATCAGAGACTCGAGCGAAGCTACACACGAAAATTAAAGGAAACAGTGGTAGCTCTTGAGCTCACACGTAAGTATCCCAAAGACGACATTTTAGTCTGGTACCTTAATTCAATTTCATACGGCGGACCATATGTGGGAATAGAAACCGCATCTTTGGCATACTTCGGAAAGGAATCTAGTGATCTGACACTTGCTGAGTCAGCTTTGCTTGCTGGCATTCCTCAGTCACCTGCTTTGTACGACCCCTTCTCACCGCAGAACTTTGACCCCAGTACCGGACAGCTTGTGTGGGGCTCTCCTGCCAAAGCACGACAATCAGGGGTACTTGATTTGATGGTCAGGCGCGGTGTGATATCTCGAACTCAGGCTGAAGCAGCAGCTATGGAACCTCTGGAATTCCAAACAGTTGAATTTGATATCGATGCCCCTCATTTTATTCTTGGTCGTGTGGCCAATGAGCTCATCGCAAGATTTGGACAAGACTCGCTTTTTAATGATGGTCTTGAGGTGATTACTACTCTTGATATGAAACTACAAAGAACGACGGAACGTGTTCTTGAATCGACTATAAGCGAGAACGGAGACTCAGCAGGTTTACATAATGGAGCAGTTTTAGTTTTGGATCCTAAAACAGGACAAATATTGACGTATGTAGGGTCTCGCGATTATTTCCGAGATGACATCGAAGGTAGAAATGACAACATAATGTCTTTAAATTCACCAGGGTCTACTTTAAAACCCTTCGGCTATTTAACAGCGTTTGGTAAGGGTTGGGGCACGCAAACAGCGATATTAGATACACCGTTCTCCTTAGTTGATAGTGAAACTAAGGAAGAGTGGCGGCCGGTTGATCCACTTTCGTATTGGGCTGGTCCACTTTCTGTGGCCAAATCACTCGGTAATTCGTTGAATGTTAGTGCAATTAAGATGGCCATATATACAGGAGTTCCGGCGTTATTGGAGACGCTTCAGGCAGTTGGCTATACGTCGTTTGATAATCCTCTAGGCTATGGACCTGCTTTAATTACCGGAGGAAGCGATATTTCGCTGTTTGATCACGTAATTGCCTACAGCGTTCTAGCGAACAAGGGAATAATGCGTGGTCAGGAGCCACAATCTACAGATCTCATGAAGGATATTGGGCGCGAACTGGAGCCTATAACTTTGCTGAAGGTTTCAGATTTCTCGGGAGCTATTCTTCATAATTTTGAGGAGCCAAAAGAGAGACGAATTGTAGGTGCCGAATACGCATATATGGTCACATCAATTCTATCGAATGGTGAAAATCAATGTTTGGTTTATGCTACGTGCAACCGATTAAAGGTTATCGATGGCTATGCAACCGCGGCAAAGACAGGAACAAGTGAACCGTTCGCTCAAGAGAATGTGCCGGGCGAAGATATACAACGCTTGATTGGAGAAACTTGGACCATCGGTTATACCCCGAACATAGTTGTGGGCGTTTGGGCTGGAAACTCCGACAACTCAATCATAAGAGATATTTATTCAACGACCGTCGCATTCCCAGTTTGGCGCCAAGTCATGATCAACTCCTTTGAAATTTTAGAGATTCCTCCCGATGATTTTGTTCGTCCTCCAGGCATCTCAGAGGTAGAGGTTTGTTGGCCTTCTGGTCGTTTGGTCACAGAATATTGCCCTGACTGGAGGAGAGAGAAATCACTTTATGCCACAGAGGTTTTGGAGAGAATCCAAAGAAGTGAACCTACCGTGAATGAGAGTGTTGTGCTGACACCAACGCCTGTTCCGATTTTTGACGAGGATAAGGAAAAAATCTCTCTCGAGGATTCAGATACTGAGCAATCTGAATTTGTTCCTGCGACCGACGGGTGGGACGTCGGACTGAATTATGAGTCTGGTTACGATGATTGGTGGAAATTAGTTTTGATTGATCAGCGAACAAACGAAATTGCAAAAGCAGTTACGCCAGAGCAGTTCATTAAATCTGAGGTTCGATTGGTGCTGCCATGGAACGAGATCTGGGAGTGGGAGGAGATTTTTGAGTGGGCTAGATTGCAAGGGATTCAGGAATTAATCCCCCGATTTCCCCAGCAAGTCGATATTGAAGCCACTGACATGTCGATGTTTATATCATATCCGGGAGCAAATCAGCAGTTGTCAGGCATACAGAGAATTAGGCTGAACAATACGTACCCTGACTTTTCAGTTATCAAGTTAGAATTATCAGCTTTAGGTACTAATTCATGGACGCTCCTCAAAGAGCTACCATTCCAGACTGAGGCTTTTACGGGATTAGATTGGGATACTCGATTGTTTCCGGACGGTTATTATCGACTAAGAGCCAGCATTCTATTACCAGACAAGAAGTATTCTGAATATCAGATCCCCGTGACTCTCGTGAATGGATTCTCTGGCTTGGGACCATCGATCCAAATTTCTGGAGCAGACTCTTTTTCGGTTGTTCGAGGAATATCGAATATCAATGCTGAGCTGAACGGTAGGGATATCAGACAACTTTCTATCTTTATTCAATCACCTCTGAGCGAAGGTGCGCCACCACAACTTTTGACACGAATCGATAGACCTAGCGTTACTAATGCCTTTCCGTTTGATTCCTCACAATATGAGAATGGAATCTATACATTGATTTTCGAGCTAAAGGAGGCTTCTACGGGGGTCACCACAGCCAGTTTACCCGTGGAAATTAATAACCTGAGCCGCTAGAGTTTAGCGATTATCAACGATCTGTTGTTGGATCATCGTTAGGTACTCCGGAGAATCGATCTCTCTAACGACCATCAGAAAGTCTTGTAGCGAGCCTGTTGATCGCCTGATATTTTTCAGCTGTTCACCCACAATATTTTTAGACCCATCTTGAGCTGAGTATTGATCGATCCAAGCTAGATATGCTTGATTAATTTTCCTTGGGCACCAGTTAAATTCTCCACACCAACCTAAACGTTTTGCAGCCATTAATTCTTCTGCAGCCAGTACCTCGTGCCTAAGCAATAGTGCATCAACATCTCGACGCAGATTTTGGAGAAGTGTAAGGTCAAACCGCGTAGCTTCATGTGATACAGTTTTTTCATTGGTTGGTGGATGATGTTTGAGGACCATGTCAGTAATTTCCAGAGCAGCTATATCGGCAACAGTTTCATTTATTGCGGCACCACCAGAAAAATACGTTCTTCCCAAGCTAAAGAACGCTAAATAATGATGTATCCATTCGTGAGCTATAGCAAAGACTGTCCCTCGGTAGGAAAGATTATTGTCTATTAAGGCAGGATATGTCGCTATTCCACTAATTTTTACTGCATAGGCCGATTTTTCACCTGACAGTTCGATATCTTTTTCGATTTCATCAATTTGTCTAGGCGTAAGATCTTGCTTGACGAGGTAACCATCAGAATGTTCGATTTTAGTGCGAGGAGATATGACAACGTATTTTGGAGGAGTGGCAAGCTCGACTGACACAGGTGGGAATATATCTAAAAAGGGCAGATTCGTGATACTCAAATCTAGTCGGGCTAGAGCCTGAGTCACTCTTCTTGCAAGTTCTTGTTCTATGACGGATTCTTCGGGTTTACTTGATGACAGACCCACGTCAGCCTGTGGCCGAAAATAACTAGAGAACTCATTGTCGCCTACTTCTTCAGAATAAGTAGGCGTAAGTACCCCGAAATAAACATATCTAGCTAGATGTTGGGCTTCAAATAACTCGATGCGCCATTTCTCACCGTTATATCGGTTACCTAGGCAAACAATGCTGCTAATCAGGGTTGTCACGACCAGCAGAATAAGTGTAAATCGTAATTTCCAATTGGTCAGTTTGAAAAAGCTCATAGTCCCAGAGTAAGCCTGATCATTTATGATCGATAACACAACGGACCAGCTTGAGTAGAATTAACTTAATCAGAGCTATTTGGATGTCAATGTATGAATTCTGTTTCTGCTCGTGCTGACTGGGAAGGCAAGCCACTAGAGCCTACTAGGGGCCTGCTACTGGCGATTCGCT
>CAJXBM010000004.1:0-62711 GCA_913051185.1 uncultured Chloroflexota bacterium
TAAAGCGTGACTCCGATCGTGGCCCACCACCTCGTTTGGATTTACTCCGTGATTTGTCGCTTGACGGACGGCCACCCACCGAATCGTCACTAAAGCGTGACTCCGATCGTGGCCCACCACCTCGTTTGGATTTACTCCGTGATTTTGTTGGACTACTGCCTCGGTTCTTGGGCCCCTCGGACACTCTATCGGGACTCATCAGGTTTCGTGCAGATCTATCGACACTTCCCTCAGGGCTATTGATCGAAATAGATAAACCTAAGGACCGTTGCAGTTGCTTAACAATTTTGTGTTGCACCTGATCTACAAAGCAAATAACAACACCCTTCGCACCGGCACGGGCCGTCCTTCCAGATCTGTGCAGATAAGCCTTGTCATCCTCTGGAGGATCGAAATGCAGCACACACTCAACATCATCTACATGAATACCTCTAGCAGCAACATCTGTGGCAACCAAAGTTTGAACCTCGCCATCAGCGAATGCGGCTAACGCCCTTTTACGCTGATGTTGACTTCGGTCACCATGAATCGCCGCCGCCGACACTCCCATTTGTTTCAATTGGCGAGCTGCACGGTCAGCTCCATGCTTGGTTCGCGTAAAAATGACTGTTCTACCATACTCTTCCACGACATGCACAGCGACCGGTATTCGATCTGGACGATTGACCGACCAAAATTTATGTTCCATAGAATGAATGTCAGGTTTCTTTGAACCTATCTCATGCCTCACAGGATTCTTCTGGTAGTCCTTTGTAAGCACGGCGACATCCCCATCAAGTGTGGCCGAAAATAACACGGTCTGTCGATCTGGAAGTGTCTGATCTAGCAGCTTTCGAACTTGTGGCAAAAATCCCATATCAGCCATGCGATCGGCTTCGTCGATAACTACAATGCCTACCTTTTCGAGAGTGAGTGCTCTTTGTTCGAGTAAATCATTCAATCGACCTGGACACGCCACGACAATATCAACCCCTTTAGCGAGTCGGTCGATTTGCTGACGCATATTCACTCCGCCATACACTGAAAGGACACTTCGTTCCATCATCCTTGCAAGGGGTCGTATTGCGGTAGTGATCTGCTCAGCAAGCTCTCTAGTAGGAGCAAGAATTAGCGAAGTAGGTTCTTTTGAATATCCTTTTGGAGCACGCGTTACCAATGGGATACCGAACGCTATGGTTTTACCTGAACCGGTTGGGGCGCGCCCACATATATCAAGTCCGGCCAGGCCGTCCGGAATCGTCGCCTTCTGAATTTCAAATGGATCGTCGATGCCACGATCTAAAAGCACCTGCACCAATGATTCGGGGACACCGAGATCTTTAAATTTACTTTTCACGAAACTTGCCTTAGGAGAATTTACTAGTAAGTATCGTAGTTACATTTGTTCGCACGAATAGATCTCACTTACCTAAACTCTATCCTTAACAATTTTTATAAGCCAATATTTCCGTTCAAACGAAGCATGCGATTGCTCAGTCCTTCAGTTAAGATGGTCAAAATATTGGGAAAAATTATCATGGAGACCATCTTATGACCAGCGAGATCAACACCGAAAATTGGCAAAAAACTCCTGATGGCATTCCAATCCCGCCCCCATCCAATGATGACGTACTGACTACGACGACAAACAACGTACGTGTGATTACTCTCAATCGGCCATTGGTTCTAAACGCACTGAACAAAAATGTACAACGACTGCTGCTAGATGCCCTCCAAAAAGCAGATACTGATACTGAGGTTTCAGTTGTCATCCTCACCGGAGCAGGTCGCGCCTTCTCAGCAGGGGGTGACATGTGGTCACATCTTTATCCTGACGACGAGCCTGGGCCATCAGGAACTGACGTACAGACATATATTTGGAAAATGACCAAACCAGTGATCGCAGCAGTTAGAGGTCATGCTGTTGGGCAGGGTTTTGAGCTGGCTGGTGTTTGTGATTTCACGATTGCCTCCGAAAACGTCAAGATGGGTGAAATTCAGATTCGACACGGTTTTGGCATCCCCATGCTAATTACACCTTTTCTAGTAGGGTTGAAAAAGGCAAAAGAGATCCTAATGCTTGGTGAGACCTTAACCGCGCAAGAAGCTTTGGACTTGGGACTAATTAACAAAATTGTTGCTGATGAAGATCTTATGTCTACCGCTAATGCTTGGGCTGAAAAATTGTCTAAACTCCCACAAAATACTGTGCGAAGTAATAAGGCAATCATTCGACGAGTTTATGAACTTGCTGGCTTTGACGATGCAATTATGTACCAAGATATCCCCGAAATTATGGTGTTAATTGACAAGGGCGACGAAAACGCTGATCGACAGCATAAAATTCGAGAAAAGGAAGGCTGGAGTGCATTTAAAGAAGTACGCGATCAAGATTACGTCTCGTCTGATTAGCCTATTTCACCACCAAATGGGCATAGTTCAACATGTGATCGCTTAGATTTGCTTACGGTAAGGGCCTGCCTAAATGGCGGGGTTGTCATCAATTATTTGCAAAACTTCGAGAAGCTCAAGAATTCCAACAAGTCCCACAAATATCATTACTCCAAAAATTAGGAATGTAACGAATGCAAACCCGATCCTTTTCAGCATGACTTTCTCTACTTGCCTACATATTTCTTGTAAACGGAATATACGATCCCGAAAACAGCCACCAAAATAAGTATGTCGAAAAAAGACAATCCAAGTTCCATGCTGAGAGTGTAACCAAGTTCTCACAGATGTTTCATAAATAGCTGATGCCCCACCCAGAGACTAAAGGTCGAGCTTCATCTGTCGCTACTTGAACCCTAATCAATTAATAAAAGCTCCTCAAATCGATCGCAGTCGCCAATTACCTTCAGTTTGACTTATAGTCCTACCAGAAGATGGGTTTCAATGACAAAAGCACTCTCCAACCTACGTATCTGTGACTTTACTGGCCAGCTCGCTGGTGCCGGTGCTACTCGACATCTCGCAGCCTTCGGAGCAGAGGTTATTCGGATCGAAGATCCGGTAAATGAAGGGCGGTGGGACATCCTCAGGGGAAATGCTCCATTCGTGGACGAGAGGCGAGGCATTGATCTAGGTGGTGCTTTCAATAACCATAATGTGGAAAAAAAAGCCATCACCCTTAATTTGAGAACAGAAAAGGGTAAACAAATTTTAACCGAACTCATTGGTAAATCCGATGTAGTATCGGAAAATTTTTCTGCTGGTGTGATGGACCGACTTGGCTTCGGTTATGCAGGTCTTACAGAGATAAAAGAAGATATCATCTATGTTTCTAATTCTGGATTTGGGGCGTCGGGACCATATAAACCTTTTAAAACTTGGGGACCAATAGTACAGGCAGTCAGTGGGCTCACGTTTTCTTCAGGGCTTCCGGATCAACAATCTGCTGGCTGGGGCTATTCCTTTATGGATCACACGGGCGGCTACTACATGTGTATCGCTATACTTGCGGCATTAATCCATAGGCGACAAACTGGCAGTGGCCAATGGGTCGATCTAGCGTGTACTGAAGCGGCTGCAAGTCTTACCGGTCCAGCAATCTTGGATTGGTCAGCTAACGGCCGACCACTGAGACGAGACGGACAGCCGAATTCCAATCACAGTGATTGGCCACGTATGGCTCCGCATGGAATTTACGCCACCAATATGCCCGATACATGGATCGCATTGGCTTGCCGGAATGATGAAGATTGGACAAAACTAAGAGCTCTTATTGATGAGCCTGCTCTATACGACCAATATTTTGATGACCTGAATGGACGCATAAAAAAACAAACTGAGCTGGACAGTCATGTCAGTCAATGGATTCAGCACTATGACCAACAAGATCTGTATCAGTTGATGCTAGATCACGGCATACCTTGTGCACCGGTTCGAACACCCCAACAAAGAGTGGATCAAGACGCAAATACAGAGAACTGGGGGCTGTGGCCGACAGTAAAACATACACAAATGGGGAACGTTAGGGTGGACGGACTTCCCGTACATTTGTCAGAGACTGACTGGTATTTGGAGAACGGTGCTGGATGCCTCGGCGAACATAACGAAGAAATCTATGGTGAAATACTGGGTTATAGCTCTCAACAAATCAGTTCGTTCAAAAATGAGGGAGTGATTTAAGTGACTACTGAGATCTCCTCTGGCCCGTTATCAGGACTTAAAGTAATTGAATTTACAGATGAGATTGCCCCTTGGGCTGGAAAACTTTTGGCGGAAATGGGGGCAGACGTTATTCGAATCGAACCCATAGAAGGAAACAAAACTCGCTGGTACGAGCCATTTCTTGGCGACACACCTAACCCAGAGCAAAGCTTGTTCTTCTGGCATTACAACCTGCGCAAACGTTCAGTAGCAGTAGATATCCAGTCAGAGGAAGGGAAAAGGCTTTTCAAAAGACTCGTAGCACAGGCCGATATCCTAGTCGAAGACCAACTGCCTGGGAAAATGGCGGCTCTCGGACTTACGTATGCCAGCCTAAGCGAAGAAAACAAGTCTTTAATCCACGCCGCCGTTACTCCATTTGGACAAAGTGGACCACGAGCTGACGAGCCAGCAACAGACCTGACTCTACTCGCAGGAAGTGGCCCCGCCTGGTCTTGCGGATATGACGATCATGAACTCCCACCTATCCGAGGAGGAGGAGGACAGGGATACCATACAGCAAGTCACTGGGCGGTTATCTCTATTCTCACAGCAGTGATCGCCCGCGATCAAATCGGGCAAGGTCAGTTTATTGATGTAAACGCTAGCGCAGCCTCAAATGTGAGTACCGAAGGAGCTTCATACACATGGCTGGTGGCGCAGGAGACAGTCCAACGACAAACTGGCCGTCACGCCGGGGTCCGTCCGTCCAGCCCAACTCAAGTACAGGCTGCGGATGGGCGGTGGATTAATTCGGGAGTTCCGGCACGCCAAGGAAAAGATTTTAAAAACACTTATGAGTGGCTTGAAGACGAAGGTCTACTTGAACAATTTCCGGAAGCTCCCCTACTACAAATTGGAGGCCAAAGAGAAGGGTTCCTTAATCTTGGGGCTATATCAAGTGGCGAAGATGAAGAGGGAGCAGCTATTTTTGCCGCGGGCCGAGCGGCAATGGTGTTACTCATCAAATCATTGCCTGCATATGAATATTTTACGAAAGCTCAGGAAAGAGGTTTTCAATGTGGAATTATTTACTCGCCCGAAGAAGTGATACAGGATCCTCATTTTATTGATCGTGGATTCCCGTTAGAGATAGAACATCCGGAATTGGGACGGTCGTTCACATATCCTGGAGTACCCTACAAATTTCTCGGGTCCCCCTGTGAAATCAAAATGCGACCGCCATTCCTAGGTGAACACACACGCGAAGTGATGATTGATCTCCAGTATTCGAGTACTGAAATTCAAGCGATGGTTGACAGCGGAACCGTCCTAAGTACGTAGTCTGAATAGACAGATCCAACTCTGAAGAGATGCATAATTTGAGAACTACTCGTATACCTATCCATCAATACTATTTTCGGCATACTTTGGTCGCACAAACTTAGCCCGACTCACTTCACACTCACCTCGTGCGACACAGCCCTCCACGTGATCATTGACTAATCCCATTGCCTGCATAAAAGCATAGGCAGTAGTTGGGCCAAAAAAACGCCAACCGAGCTTCTTGAGATCAAAGGCAAGCTTGGCGGAGTGTTCAGTCTTCGAGGGGATAGGAAGTGCACGAGCACCCGCCTTGATCGGTGATGGCTCGTACTGCCAAACAAGTTCCGCTAAAGAGCCATAGGTTTCCACAGCCTCACAGGCCTGCCGTGCGTTATTAATCGTAGCTTCAATTTTTCCGCGATGCCTAATGATACGAGCGTCATCCATAAGACGATGTACATCTTTCTCATCAAACTGAGCTATCTTTTCGAAATTAAAATCCAAAAAAACCTCCCGAAAAGCAGGTCGCTTGTCCAACACCGTCTTCCAAGAAAGCCCTGACTGAAACCCCTCGAGACAGATCTTCTCAAAAAGTCTGTATTCGTCTTCGACTGGAAATCCCCACTCCTTGTCGTGATAGTTCACAAAGCCAGCAACCCTTAGAGCCCAACTACATCGAGGTTGGCCATCATCGCCAAGTAATAATCCCTCAGGGAGGGTTGAGGATATCGATGCTTTCAACTTAGTCATGACCGACCTCTTTTGATATCGAGTCTTCTATCAGCACAAAATATCTCCCAGCTGGCTGATCGGGGTCCGGACGATAAACATATTTATTGCCGGGTACCAGTGCCTCCTCGTACAGCACCTCCTCGACATCATCAAAGGTAATTGAAACCGCATAATTATCGGGTCCGGGCAGGTAAAATTTAACCTCTCCATCTCGATTAGAGATTGAACGATTTAGTCCGGCAATTAGCACGATGGCCCCTGACACAGGTAATCCCTCGACATCGAGTATGACGAGAGTGGCCGTCTGAGTTGGTTTAAATCTAACTAAAAACCATTGCCTAATTGTGCCAGGTCGACCTGGCACAGTGCCGCTAGGCATGTTATCAAGAACATCTTTCTCATATCCAACTCGCTTAGGCGTAATCCAGTCAGGACCATACTTGTAGGTGAGATACTCCCCCGGTGGACTGGGCACGCTATATGATTCCCCAAGAAACTCAATGGGCGTCAAATTAGCAAAGAGCTTGATTGGAAACGGCACGCCAGGATAATGTGCGATGGTGCCTTTGACGACTTGATAACACTGCCAGTCAATACGAATTTGGTATTTCATTATTTTGACAGCGGTATAGAGCCCATCACGATGTACTTCAACATAACAACCATTAGCTCTGAGATCCGCGACAGTCGGCTCTATCATCTCTTCAGTGAAATCATGCATTCCAATAATTGATCCCAGATCAAGATCATCATCCCACGCAATCAGCGCCTGATCTCTCACTGCACCAAGACAAGTACCCTGCCTAAGAAAAAATGCTACTTTGTGCTGATCAAATATTTTTTTGACTTCGCCTAGAAGTCTCTCAGCATCCTCTAGGTTCATAGGAGGAATAGTTCGTTCAAGATGGAGCATAAGCTCAGCATTTTCAGAATCACTCAACTGATTAGACTTCACAATAATCTCCCGTTCTCATTCGGTTGCGGCCTGAAGAACCAAAGTTAGTGCATCAACTAACGTTCTATTTTCTGCCTGAGTACGTGATGCTATTCGTACGTACCGATCAGCTTCTGGCATGCTTTTTTTTGCACAATCCTTTATCAAAATATTGTGTTCAACATAGAGTCGTCGAGTAATGTCCAGTCCGCTAGCACTGGGATTTGTAAGTTTACACAGTACAAAGTTGGCATCAGGCTCAAGAGGTTGAATACCCTCTGTCGACATCAGCATTTCGTACAGGGCGACACAATCTAATCGGGTTTGATTACAGCTTGCGATAAATTCTGTACGATGACGACCCACCGCATGTAGGAATTCCTCTGCCATGCCACTCACATTCCAAATAGCCAAACTACTTCGTATGTCACTAATAAACTTGCTATCAGAACTGAGGATATATCCCAAACGAAGACCCGCTATACCAAATACCTTACTCATACTCTTAATGATGGCAAGATTAGGCTGTTCACCGATTAAGTCTTCTAGACTTCCGTTACTACCCAAAGCCGAAAATTCTATAAATGATTCGTCAACAATCAATCGGCATTCTTCACGTCGCAGTCGTTCGGCTAGTTTCATCAGGTCTTCGGGCTGCACCGATAACGCTGTAGGATTATTCGGAGTAACAATCACCGCAGTATCTGCCTTCCATTGAACAGCAGCATGAGTGAATCCATCGATATCAAGGCCAAAAGTATCTGGATCTAGGGGGAATCGCTCGAGTTTTTCTGGCTGGACAACTTCCTCATATTCATTAAATGAGGGAGTCGGAATAATCAGACGTTGAATAAATTGGTTTCCCAAAATTTTAATTAGTTCGGCGGCTCCGTTGGCAACAGCAAGATTATCCGGGTTGGCACCGGTCCAGTTCGCCACCAGTCGGGCAAGTTCAGGCTGTGCAACTGGATAATTACTGACAATTTCCGGCAAATTCTTACTGAATACTTCCAACATTTCCGCGGGTGGAAAGTACATGTTATATAAATAGGCGTGATCAATGAAGCCATACCGCCAGTAAGCACCATGTAGTTCCTGAATACGATCAAATTGCTCAGTTCGCGTTAAAAAAAGGAACTCAGCCGCATCTAAATCTCTATGATCGTCGATCTCATACCAACGGTTTTTTGAAACATCGACCGCTACGAGCTCGCTCTTTGACTTTTCTGCGACAAAATCACGAAGAACGCTTTCATAGTATCCATTTTGGTGGCCATCTTGAATTTCTTGTTCTAATCTCGGAACAATTTCCTCTTCCAGTAATGTTTTTCGAAATAGGTACACATTCACTGTCTTGAACAAATCAATATCTTTCGGCAATCGGTCAAGATCTTCATTCATTAGGAACTTGGTGATGCGGCGTTGCTCGTCACAGTGTATTAACGTGCCGGACAGAGCTTTGTAGTAGGGAGCTACGGCTGCACTGCTTCCCTTTTCTCTTAACAAGTCACTAATAAGATTCGAGTCAAAAATGACATCCGCCTCAACCAAGATGATATCTTCCGTCAGATAGTCTCGCGCGTCCCAGAGCGAACGAATATTGTTTGTCGTTTCATAGTCGCACGCGTCGACGTAAGTGATCTTAATTCCCTCAAAGGAGGCGCCTAGGCGGTCGCGAATCAATGAAGCCTTATAACCCACGACTATCACTGCTTCACTCACCTGCTGTGAGCCCAGACCGTGCAAAGCTCTTTCAATTAATGATTGACCACCAATCTCAATAAGACATTTAGGAATCCCTGCCGTCAATGGCTGAATACGATTACCTTTTCCTGCAGCCAAAATTACAGCGCGGCGAACTGCTATAGGCTGCTCTCCCTCTTTATATTCGAGTTGATGGTTCGTAGAATGCATAATTGAATCCAATTCGGAGTTGTTAACTTCTCTGATCTAGTGGCGTAAAATAAGCGCGAAGACGATCTATGGCTTCATCGTATCTGTCGTTGCAGAAAGCTAAGCGCAAATCATGTGGAACACCGAAATCTGTACCTGGTACGACTGCCACATGCGTCTGCTGAAGGATGTCTCTGGCCAACTCTTTGGATGATGCAAATCCATGTTCAATATTCCAGTTCTCACACCGCAGATTCGCATAGAAACCGCCCAAGGCTGGTACAGGTTGGCAACCCGTATTCTCCAGTTGCTGAGTCGTATATTCTGCCCTTGCACGATAAACATCTGTTAGATGTTTTGGGCTTTTCTCATCTGCGAGAGCCGCAATCATCCCGTATTGATAAGCCGGATCGGTGCACAATAACGTATGCTGCTGAATAACTCGGAGATTTGCCTGTAACTCTTCAGGCAAAATCGCAAATCCTATACGCTTTGAGTACATGCGGTAGCCCTTGGAGAAGCTATTAGTCACGATAGTGTTGTCCTTGTATTCAGGAAAGAGTTTTAAAGCTGAATGAAACTCCTCATAGAACATCGTATTGTTATAAATTTCATCATTAAGCACATATGATTTCCCCTCGACTATCTCATAGATTGCTCTCATTTCATCAGGCGACACTATATTTCCTAACGGGTTACCTGGAGAATTAATTACCACAAGAGAGGTTTTTTCCGCAGAGTAATTTCGTCTAAAAGAGTCCATATCAACTCTCCCCGAATCACTACTGATGTCGTAAAACTTAACTTGTGCGCCCGCTAATTTAGCACAATATAAATACAGGGCGTAATAAGGTCTTGGGATTAGTATTTCATATTCAGGTCCAGAGACTAGCTGGAAAATATTACGGAAAATCGGTGACGTCCCGGTGTTCACTATGACTTGATCGATAGTACTATCTGCGCCATAGCGTCGGTTATAAAACTCCGAAATAGCCTGACGTAATTCTGGCAGTCCCTCCGGATATATGCGCCTTACAAAATCTCTATCATGAAGTTTTTCGACGATAGTGTCGAGCACTGGATCTGGCATCGGAAGTTCTGGAACACCTACAGTAAGCTTCAGAACATCAGCTCCCTTTGCAATCAATTCATCAGCGAGTTCGTCGAGTACAAACATTTGAAACTCTAAATCCATTGGCATCAAGTCTCGAATAGTACGTGGCATTTAGAATTCTCCTAGATTTCATTGATGATTTAACGATATTCAACCCGACAAAACTAAATCGCAGAAATTGCGCCGATCTCGTTATCCGGATCGAAAATCACAGACCACAAGTCCAAATCCAGGATCAACCTGTCTCTGAAACACAGTCAAAATGAATAACGTGAAAAATTTTAGTGACGTAACCGTAACACACCACCACAACAAATCATCATCTGATTATGATTGATAAGCGAAAGCCTCTGGTCGAGAACTGGCTCGTTCAGACGATAAAACTGCTACATCATAGGATATTGACGTTTGGTATTATTAATAAATAATCAGATTTGACGAGGTAATTCTATGTGGCGCAGCAAAATAAGGGCGCACCGGTTTCATAAAGTGTTAGTGATCCCTTGGTGTATATCTCTGATAAAGCCGTCACCTCTACTGTGCCTGTAAAATAGACGTAGCAGGCCGTCGCAACTGTCAGTGCCAAGAGTATAAATTTTTTGTACCGCATCATAAAATTATAACGAATAATCACCTGCACCAGTGGCGAATTCTGTTACGTGAAATTATGTGACACCTTCCTCCAGTTATATAAAGAGAAAAATACTAACAGTATCCAAAGTGTATCTGCCAAACCTAGGTGTATTATTTGAGTTTCTACTGGCGTGAGAAGGACAATATTGAATACTCCAGATAAAAACTGTAAAAAAATTACTCCGAACACCGCAAATCCTAACGCCGATTTCTGAGCACTGGGTTCCTCTATTACTAGATACAACAATCCAATAATTGCAAACCCGCCAATAATTGCAATAAGTGGGTGAATTGCTCTCACCGACACAAGTAGTTGAGCAATTGGCGTTTCCTCCACTACTACGTGGTCAGAAAGGTAGAGTGTGTCAGCCAAAGAGTTTATGGTTCCTGTGACTGTTATAAGAATTACTATGAGCATCGCAAAAATAAGATAGCGTCGCTTCGGATTCGATTTAGCTACAAGAATTCCACCATCAGGTCTGCTTAAAAAAATAATTAGTACTAGAGATCCCAGTAGTACCAATGTATTAACCACGTGAAAGCTATCTGCAATAACTCGTCCCCAAGTCGCATTATCTTCCACCCAGCCAAATAAAACGAGCGATGCACCCAAAAGGATTTCAACTAGCAAAATAGCCGTAGAGAAAAGAATGCTGCGCCAGACGGGGTGTTTCCTCCCAAATAAAAGGTAACCACCAATCAACAAGCCAAGATACCCGAAGCTAAGGACACTGGTTAGCATTCGATGTATGAATTCGATTGCAACATGTACATCAGCAAAGGCTGGAATTAATGTCCCATCACATTTCGGCCAGCTATCACCACAACCAGCACCGGACTCTGTGGCCTGTACTATGTCACCACTGATGATGACGGCTACTGTAAATAGGAGTATCCCCCAGAGATATATCTGAAAGTACTGAAAGGCTCTAACCGATTTACTAACTCTCGAGATTGATTCCATATATCTAAGACTAGACCCGTATCAAGTTAGTCAGTGTATCCAATTAATCTTATATCGCTTTGTCCAAAAGCTCAGAGAGCTAACGCAGTCGAAAAATCAGGAATATTTTCCCATCTACCGGGGTTAGATCCTCGCATCAAAGCAATAACTTTAATAACTTCAGGATTTGCCAACCCATGGGGGGCTTCACCGCTCAACACGCGTAGAACGTTTTCAGCCTGCTTCCGAACGCCCTCCGATGATGAAACTGCCGAACCGGCGGCCACATGTGGAGTAATAATTAAATTATCCAAACCAAGCAGTGGATCTTCAGCATCAATTGGTTCCACTTCCGTGACGTCCAGCGCGGCCGCAAAAATTTGACCGTCAGTCAGAGCTACATGCAATGCTGCTGGATCCACCAATGGGCCACGTGCGCAATTAATAAGAATGGCAGATTCTTTCATAGATTTAAAAGCGTCAGAACTGAACATATGCTTAGTTTCAGACGTCGACGGAGCGTGTATTGTCACAAAATCAGACACTCGCAAGAGTTCATCTAACTCCACCAACTCAACGCCATACAAATCGGCCGAAGTTTGAGCCACATATGGGTCGTAGGCGATGACGCGAAACGGACCAAACCCCCGTATTCTCGTGGCAAAGGCTCGGCCAATAGCTCCGAAACCAACTATCCCAACTGTGCTGCCTGCAATCCTCTTTAACCCAGGAGCAAGATCGCGAACAGCCTGCGTCTGAGTGCTCCAACGTCCAGCCTTTACAGCGCTATCAAATTCTCGTATCAGTCTAGTGAGCGCTAGTAACTGGGCCATCGCATGGTCAGCTACCTCAGAGGTATTGACGCCCGGTGTGTTACAAGCAAGAATCCCAAGTCGAGTCGATGCTTCTAGATCAATGGAATCTACACCGACTCCCTGCCTGCTCACAATCTTTAGCTTAGGACAAGCTTCAAGAACCTCAGCATCTGTGAGTGGCAATGTACCAATAAGAGCCCCGTCAGCATCACGCAAAAGGTCGATGTAATCCTCTTTTTTTGTAGTCGCGCCAACTGCAACTTGAACGAGCTCCATACCAGCAGCTGTGAATATGCTTGGGTCAGCCAATTGCCGGCCGCCATTAAATACTTTGATTGCCATTTCGGCACCCCCTTAATTATTTTCAATACGACATCAAGAGTGTATACGGCTCAAGCCTGAATACAATAGTGTTCCCCATGCAGCTATAAACTAGGCATCTATGATTGCTGGGTATATAAGTGACTTAAGTTGTGGTCGAATTTGAGTGGTCGCGCGAGTTAACTGTGTCATGAAAACTACTAGTAAATCTTCTAAAGGATCTACCCAAAACGCGGTGCTTGCGGCACCTCCCCACCTAAATTCACCTACTGAGCCAATTGACTCGCTTTGAGCTACATCTAGCACCATCGAAAACCCAAGTCCAAAACCATGACCAGGGGAGCGAAGACTCAAACTCTTCTTCTTTTCGCGATCCTGCATTGTTCCGCCATCAGTTAAATGATTCATAGTCATCAAGTCGAGAGTTTTAGAAGATATAATTCTCGTGCCTTCGAGTTCGCCCTTGTTCAGAAGCATCTGCGCAAAACGGAGATAATCCGCCATTGTCGAAATAAGTCCACCGGCACCTGAAAAATAACTAATCGGACCAAAAAAACCACTATCTGTAGCTGAATCAAAAAGCTCGAGTTTGCCGTCTAGTCCATGCGTATAATTTGATGTGAGACGAGAAGCCTTACTTGGATCTACCTCAAACGAGGTATCGTTCATCCCTAACGGATCAAATATCTCATCCTTGAGAAACGCATCAAATTTTCGATCTGAAATCACTTCGACTAGGTAACCACAAATATCGGTCGATATCGAGTAATTCCAATAATCACCGGGAGAAAAAGCGAGCGGAACGCTCGATAGAGCGTTAATCGTATCTTTTAGAGTAAGACCCTTAGTCTGGAACCAATCAGGACCTAGACCAATGTCACGATAGGCTTGTTCAATCTCGGGATAATTTCCTGAAGCGCCAAAGCTTCCTGCTGCAATTCCACTCTGATGAGTGAGTAAATCAGAAATTGTCATCTCTCTGTCACAGGGTTTAGTTTCCCAATTAGGATATTTTCCACCAACATATACCTCGAGATTTTTCCACTCTGGAATAAATTTTGAGACTGGATCGCTGAGTTGAAACAACCCATCTTCGTAAAGATTCATTAAGGCTACTGAGGTAATAGGCTTAGACATCGAATAGATGCGAAATAAATCATCTTCCCGCATCGACCGATCCTGTTCCATATCAGCCTTACCTAAAACAGACAGATGCGCGACTTCTCCGTGGCGAGCAACCGCTATCATACAGCCCGCCAATCGACCCGCATCGATATATTCGCTCTGGAAAAAATTACTGAGCTTACTCAGCTGTGAACTCGATAATCCAACGCTCTCAGGAGCCACCACTTGAATTTTTTCATTCATCTTAAATATTTCCATTTCTATTAAAATTTAGATGTTAGTATCCAAGACTAACGGAGACTTGCATATGCCTGATTCACAATTTGAACTCGACCACGTAGTGATAAATGTTCGCGCCGATATAGATGAAGCCGCAGAAATTTTTGCTCAGCTAGGTTTCGCAATCACGCCCAAAGGCTATCACACCTTGGGATCAGTCAATCATCTTGCGATGTTCGATACCAATTATCTTGAGTTGATTGGAGTCCCTGAGGAGAACCAAAAAAAACGGGCAGATATGATGGTGGCTCCGCTGGGTATCGATGGTCTTGTGTTTAAGTCTGAAGACGTGGATGAGACCTACAAACTACTTCAAAGTCTGAATATGGATGGCGATCCACCGAAGGCATTTAGTAGACCAGTTGCACTAGAAGATAGTGTCCAAGATGCTCGATTTAGGACAGTAACAGTGCAGTCTGAAGTATTCCCAGCGGGCCGCGTATATTTCTGTGAACACGGAACACCAGATTTAGTCTGGAGGCCAGAATGGCAAGACCATGTCAATCAGACTGTTCATGCTGAAGAGATGGTGATAGTGAGTCAGAACGCAGAGAAAACAGCTGAGGACTATGGCAAACTCGTTCAGGGCGATGTGCAGCATCAAGAATTAGGCTCTTACCACATTAACTTAATCAACTCGCGCCTAACCATATACTCAACCGACATGTATGTCGCAAAATATGGTGATCTTGCCACGTCAGTAGGTGATAGATCGACAATTTTTGGAGCGTTGCGCTTCATTGTTAGTGATTTGGGTGCAATTAAGAATCTAGTTCTCAATTTATCCGCTCAAGTAGCAAGCGTAGAAAACAATCAAAGTCTCTGTGTGCGACTTAACGCGTTCGACACACTCATAGAATTCATTGAACAATAATCAGAATTAGGTCTCCCAGTCCAACTCCAACACAATAATTAACTCATTCAAAAAAAGATTGGAATAACGTGCACTTAGCCATAAAAAACGCCAATATTATTACCCTCGATGAGAATATCCCAAGAGCGTCAGCAATATTAATTCTCAATGGCACGATTGCAGCAATAGGTGATGACTCAATTGTCGAAGAGATGACTATCCCCAATTTAGTCCACATCGATGCTGCCGGAAAAACTATTGTTCCAGGTTTCGTAGAATCCCACACTCACCCACTGATGACAGGTATCCGGATGAATTCTGGCGTGAACTGTGGCTCACCGCCGAGCAGAACAATTACCGACCTGATAGCTCTAATGACTAAATTTGCAGAATCTAAAAATTCTGAGGTAATCCAAGGCCATTCATACGATGATTCTCTAATCCAAGACAACCGTCACCTCACACGATTCGATCTCGATGAAGTGTCAACTACACGGCCAGTTATAGTCACACATATATCAGGACATTTAGCATATGGAAATAGTGTGGCCTTGAAAATGGCGGGAGTCTCAGCTGATAGCTTAGACCCTGACGGCGGTGTAATTGATAGAAATGAAAGTGGGGATCCTACTGGGGTCTTTTACGAGTCAGCTACACGGCTTATTCTTCGACTGGCTGGATCGCCTAATGTTAACGAGTGCATAGCGGGGCTGGAATGGGCTGGTAAACGGCTCGTCCAGACAGGTGTTACAACAATACATGACGTCGGTAGCGGACATCATGAAACCTCTTTTAGAGCTTACGATCTCGCTGGGAAAAGTGGTAAATTCCCTGTTCGAACCTATTTAGCAGCAAGTTATGGCGGATTAGCCGGAAGATATGGTGAGTTGGAAGCCGTACCGACATTGGCACGAACAGGACTTACCACTGGTTTTGGGTCTGAACAGTTAAAAGCAGGCATCCTGAAGATAGTCCATGATGGATCCTTGCAAGGACACTCGGGAGCACTTACAGAGGGTTACCACGACCACGATACGGAGACAGGCATTCAAATCTGGAGTCAAGAGACCCTCAATGAAGTCACTGAGCAAGCGCTCCTAGCTGGCTGGCAGGTAGGGACCCATGGCAACGGTGATCGGGCTATAGATTCAATTTTAGATGCGTATGAACGAGCATTAGAGCGACACCCAACACAAGACCATCGATTTCGAATCGAACACTGCCAGACCGTACGTGAGGATCAGCTAGATCGCATGGCAGAGCTCAATATCGCAGCCTCCTTCTTCAATTTGCACGTTTACTATTGGGGAGACAGACACAGAGATCGCTTCTTAGGACCAGACCGAGGAGAAAGAATTTCTCCTCTGAAAGGAGCTGTCGACCGTGGCATATTGTTCGGCTGTCATTCTGACTGGTGGGTCACCCCAGTTGACCCCATATTCAACGTGCATGTCGCAGTGAACCGGCAGACGCGTGGCGGTGAGGAGTTAGGCCCTGAATTTGTGATAGATCCAGAAACAGCTCTCCGATCGATGACTCTCGATGCGGCAGCCTTAGGTTTCGAAGAACAAATTAAGGGGAGCCTTTCTGTTGGCAAGCTGGGGGATCTTGTTGTGCTATCCGATGATCCTCTTGCCATCAATCCAGCCAATATAGACCAAATAGAGATCGAGAAAACAGTGATTAACGGCGAAATTGTCTACGATCGTGAAATTGAAGGTGGTTCGAGAAAAGACGAGCGAAATGCGAGAAATCCGGACTTAGAAACGTCTTTTATCAGTCACTAAAACGAGGCTTTAAATTAGATAGTGAGAACTTACTTATATCTAGGGAGCACACTCGCCAGGATCTCGAGCTGACCGGAAATATCCTCGCAGCCAAAGCGTATACACAGGTGCTCAACACCCGCAGATACAAATTCATCGAGCCAGCCGACTACCTTTTCCACTGAGCCTGCAATCGACCCCTGAGCCCTACTAATTTGTTCATATGGCACACCGTAATAAAGCTCCGAATGCTCAGCTAATTGAGCCTGAGCTTGATCTGCTTCACCAAATACCACAGTAAGATAGGCACTAGCGGTTATTGAATCAGATGATCGACCGGCATCGTCAGCGGCCTGCCTGACCGACATGAGGCCACTTCTAAACGCCTCTGGTGATGTAGCGAGAGGAAACCAGCCATCAAACAGACGGCCCGTGCGCTCTAAGGTTCTTGGGCCGGCCCCACCCATCCAAATTGGGGGACCATCCGAATTATGAGTTAGAGGATACATCTGTTCTTTATCACCACGCCAAAGAGATCTAATCCGCTCAGCAACTTTTACTGACTGACTGGCACGTTTTGCGAAATCCATCTCTGTGAGATCAAAATCCGTACGTACCCCGGGAGTATCTGGTCCACCACCAATCCCTAAGATGAATCGGCCACCAGAAAGAGCATCGAGCGTGGCTGTCGATTGAGCAAGTTGCTCAGCGTTGCGAAGAGCCGGTAATAAAACAGCCGTTCCAAGCTCTACTTTCTTAGTCCTTACAGCAACGGCCGAGAGTAATGCCAATGGCTCTGACCGCGGCCGAGCAAGTAGCGAATCTCCAGCCCAGACCGAATCAAATCCCATCTCTTCAGCTTTAACCGCCAAATCAACAAGCGGTCTCGGATTACCTGATTTATCACCATAAAAAACGGCTTCTCGAGTAGGGAGCAATATGCCAATCTTCGTCATGAAATTTCCAATCCTGTTGAAATTAATTGCAGGCAAATTTCGTAACCAGCTCAGCAACAAATATTCAAATAGTTGAGTATCCTACGCTTTTCGTGCGGCGATTTGATTTTTTAGTCCTTGCAGATTCCTTCGCCATATAGCCTGTAATATAGGCTTTGCAAACACTTCACCAATTCGACCACCAAATAACCAAGGAAGCTTTAAATCTTCAACCCAAGAGAAACGAGTGCCTTCGGGAATCGGTTCTAGATTAAATTGTCCCTCGCCACTCACCAGTCCCTGGTGTCTCACGCCCATTAGCCGATTATCTTCCCAACCTACAATTTCCATCTTATCCATAGTTTTGAGCGGACCGACCCCTGTCAGGCAATCAAAAGTGGTTCCAACACCTTCAGTTTTTTCCGATGTAAGGGTGATACTTAACGCATCATGCATCCAGTCAGTGTGTGACCGTACATCCGCAAGATAATTCCACACCTGTTCCGGTGTATCAGGTAAATCAACTGTTACATGAATATACATATGTTCTCCTTAACTTCAGCGACGGACCTATCTAGTCGCTAATGAATCCATCCCATCCACGCATATACTCAACAAACTTATTTGATAATCCCTCATTCTGTAGATGACTCTTAGTTACCGGCAATTGCACTGGCATAAAATTTTCATCATTTAGATGTAAGTTGGGAAAATTGTGATGAAGTATTGCCGCTCGGCCGAGCATTATCCAGTCAACTCCTTGCGACATTATTGTCTCAGCTTCGCTCGGATTCGTAATTTTGCCAGCAACGCCGAGCTTCACATTACCTCTCTCAAGTTCCGCAAAATGAGCCAGCAAAGTTTTTCCTTGAAAATCCTCTTCGTTCGGTTCCTTAAACACATCCCACAGAGACATATCTAAAAAATCAATGTCACCTTCGTTCATCAGATTTTGTGCCAAATCTTTAATTTCTGACAGTTGCATACCAAATCTTTCTGGCGAAAGCCTAACTCCCAGCACGAATGTAGCTGCACAGGAAGCGCGAATTCCTTCAATTATTTCTCGTAACAGCCTACTTCTATTCGCAAATTCTCCACCATATTGGTCTTTCCGTTGATTAATTTCACTGCTTAAGAATTGACAAAGAATATAGCCGTGGGCTCCGTGCAGCTCTACACCGTCAAAGCCAGCTTTTTCGGCACGAATGGCTGCTTGTATGAAATCATCCCTAAGCTGATAGACCTCATCCAATGTCATACCTCGTGCACCATCTCGCTCGTTATCCGATGGACACACTGGTCGCTCCCCTATGAGAGCTTCCGGTGAGCGCATACCGGCGTGATGTAACTGAACAATCGCAACACTGTCATGTGACTTGATTTCAGTTGCAAGTCTAGTTAATCCTGGTAAATGCCGATCTGAAAATATTCCCATCTGCCCAGGAAATCCTCTCCCGATTTCCTGCACGTGTGCCGCACATGTCATAGTGAGGCCGAATCCACCCCTTGCACGCATAGTCAACCAATGAAATTCTTCCTCGGACATGGTTCCATCATCATTACTCTGACAATTAGTGAGAGGAGCCAACATAAATCGATTTTTCATATCTGTGCCGTGATTGAGATTTAGCGAACTAAACAAATGACTCATAGATTCTTCCTTAAATGATCCCAAAAAACGTTATTACTAGGTTATCAGTCACTGGTGATAGGTCCAGAAGTAGAGCAAATCTTCAGATCGAATTTCAATCTAAGGTGCAAAACTAGATCGGGCTTGAACCCCCCATCTCCCATCAATCAAGGCAACGATCCAAAGTGACGGATAATGCCCTATCGAGGTTCCATCCTTGCGATATCTTGTAAATTGAACAGCAAAATGCACTTTATCTTCTTTGCTTTGAACGGCTCTACGATAATCCCACAGACTATAATCCCATCCCGTGTTTTCAATAAACGATTTAAAGAAATCCTGAGAACGCAGCCGATCTTTTTCCAAAATCGTAATCTGACCACTTGCGATTCGAGCGTGTGGAAAATGAAATGCTGCATCCATTCCTTCAATATCACGATTATTCCAAGACTTCATATAGAGAGTGAGTGCCTCCAAAGCCGCCTTCTCTGGCTCCGAATTCACCACAATATCGACCGAGTGTTCGCTCTCATGATCATGATTATCTAACATTCTCACTCCTATCCATTCACATGCAGAATATCGTCTCATCAATCACAGCCGTTAGCCTAGAGATATCCATCCGAAAAATTACCCCACTAACCTATTTTCATGCCCCAAATAAGTCTACAATTCCGTCTAAGTCGATCAAGATTCAGAGTACAAATTACCCACTGGGGCCTATTTCTAAATGAATGGTCAAACACACACCGAGCACGGCTGTCCGCTATCTCGCCAGATTTCGGGGTCGCATCTTGCCACGTGCTACTTAATTAAAGCCGCAGAGATACCTCGTTAGGTCCCAGATAGTAGTCCCAAAGTTAGCACGTTAACTAGATCGTAGATCATGCGTTAGCAGACCCACAGAAGACTTATAGGTAGTTCATATATGCAAACATTAGCGCAGTTAATAAGACTCATATAATCATACTTTTTATTGTATTCTCAATAAATAAAAAAATTCATCATCTATCTCACTTTTCATTTTTATTAGATATTTTTCCTTATATTAAAATATGTAAATGGGTAACTAACACAATATAATTCACCGTAACAATCTTGGCGTTAATATACATTTAATTATATCTTTTTATTGTATTAATACTTCTAGAACCGTAATTTTTACCGCCGCGCGAGATCTATTAAACATTAAAAACTTCAGTGAAAAGCCCCTCTATATCAAAGAAACTAACGGGTGTCTTAAGGAGCAAATAATTAACTTAAGTGACGGGCACCTACTCCATTAAGCAACTTAGAAAATACTTTCAAACTAAAAAAGAAAGATCGCTAGGATTTCCACCTCTAGAAAACTTCACTTAACAAACCTCCACCGCCTCTGTCACTCAATCGCTGACAAATCCTCACAAAAACGCACCAGAACGTCGATAGCGGAGACTTTTTAGAGTTTAGATACTAATTTACGTTCAAAACGCGCTTCGCAAGACTATTTATCACCAATTTGTTATCAGTCAGTCATCGCTCGAACGTAATTAGCACTCAATCAGCAGTCTGGGCTTTAATCAAGAATGTCGCATGAACCGGAAGCCTCTAGCTCAAATGTAGATTGGTTCACTAACAGCAAAATACATCATATCTACGAATAAAATACCTAGCGTCGCAATTCCACTTAGACTATCCAAATTGACCACTCAATCAGCGCACGTGGCACGACTAGGACAACACACATGACTTTATTGATTGATGGCGGAATGGGACAAGAACTCCGCGCAAGAGGATTGAATCCTGATGCCAAAACTGCCGGTCAGGCGCTCATTGATTCACCAAAAGTAATCCAAGAAGTCCATGAAGAATTCATAAGTGCTGGCGCGGAAATTATTACCGTCTGGAACTATGCTCTGACCAAGCATCGTCTTGGGCTTTCGAATATGGCTAATATGATTGATGAGATGACCCGCATCGCCGTTGAGATGGCTAATGAAGCTCGGGAACGCGCCGGAAATTCCAAGGTCAGAATCGCCGGCTGTTTGCCTCCTCTGCGCGAAAGCTATCAAACGAACAATCAAGAGGTCAGTTCGATGATCGAAGAATATACTGAGATAGCCAGGTGCTTAGCTCCCGGAGTGGACTTATTTCTCTGTGAAACCATGTCGAGCGCTGCAGAAGCTGCGGCAGCGGCAAAGGCGGCATCTATATTTGGGAAACCAATATGGGTGTCGTGGACTCTCAGAGACGAAGCTGATGGGCTACTTCGAAGTGGTGAAACTCTGGATGATGCGCTCGCAGCACTGGATGAAATATCGATCGAGGCTACGCTATTAAACTGCTGTGATGTTACTGCGGTCGGAAATGCCATGCCATCTCTCAGAGCCAAGACAACGCATTCAATCGGCGCATATGCTAATGCATTTACCCCGATTTCCAAGGACTGGAAACGTGACGGTAATCACTTCCGTGAATTACAGGATCTCACCCCAGAGACTTATGCAGATCAAGCTTTACTATGGTGCGCAGACGGAGCTGAAATCATCGGTGGCTGCTGCGGTATTGGACCGGCACACATTGCTCATCTACGTGAACGTATCGACAAGGGTATGTGGGCTGTAAGTTAGGTTGAGAGGACCGTCTAGGAAACCTAATGTAAATATTCAGTGAGATGGCCTCAAACTATATGCAAATACGACATATCTTTTGCACTATGTTGCTCTTCGTCGTCCGCCATAAACAAAAAACCAACCGCATAGCTTAGTCAACTAAAAACCTTCACCTTGTTATTTCACATATTATTGCTCAGAGTATGATTCAATGCAGACCACATGAAAACATTTCACTGCGGAGGAAGACACGATGTCACTCGAGCTAAATACTGAAATCATCGATTCTCTCATCAAAACCCTGAGGGAATTGGTTGTGATACCGTCGATTAGCCTAGAGGGGCCAGATTCGCCAGCAATGAAAAAATGTGCTGACGTAGTAGCGGAGCAATTTCGTTCTCTAGGAGCTTCTGTGGAAATGCTTGACGTGGCAGGCGCACCATCAGCAGTGTTTGGGGAATTCAAATCGACCAACGGCAACGCCCCAATGGTACTTCTATACAGTCATTATGACGTTCAACCTGTGGGAAATATCGACGACTGGTCCTACCAGCCATTTGAGCCAGTCGAACACGATGGGCGGCTATACGGGCGTGGCGCTAGTGATGACAAATCAGGAATCGTGACACACCTGGGAGCCATCCAACTACTTTTGGATGACCAACTCCGATTACCGTGTCACGTGAAATTTCTTATCGAAGGTGAAGAGGAACTTGGGTCACCACATGCCTCAACATTTATTGAAAAGTATGGCGAAAAATTAAATGCAGATGCCGTAATAATCGCGGACTCATCCCACTGGTCAGTCGGACAACCGGCTGTGACTTCCTCACTGCGGGGTGTCGTAGACTGTGTGCTCAGGGTGAGATCTCTGAATGCCGGGGTACATTCTGGCGAGTATGGCGGTGCAGTTCCCGACGCATTGATGTCGATATCACGAATAATTTCCACACTCCATGATGATGACGGAGCGGTTGCCATAGCTGGGCTAGTGTCTTCGATAGAAAGCGACGTTGATATCACCGAGCAAGAAATGATTTCGAAAGCTGGCGGGGTCACCCAACTACAAACAATTGGACGGGGTCAGGTTCTTTCCCGAATATGGGCGCAGCCGGCCATTTCAGTACTTGCCATTGATGCGCCGAGGATAAGTGAGTCTGTTAACTTGATCGTCCCAGAAGCGTCCGCCAAGATAAGCATGCGTATACCTCCGGGGCAGAGTGCTGACGACGCTTTGACTTTGTTGAAGGAGCATCTACTTTCTGTGGCTCCATGGGGAGTGTCAGCTACAGTGACGCCCGGATCGATAGCTGAAGCATTCAGCGCTGACCTCAGTGGACCGATCACTCAGGCTTTCGAGAACGGAATGGCCCATGCCTGGGAAAGGGCACCAAAAAGAATCGGGCTTGGGGGCTCCATCCCTCTAGTAGCTGATTTGCAACACCTTCTTCCGAAGGCAGAAATTATAATCACGGGTGTTGGAGAGCCCATCAGTCGAATTCACGGACCGGATGAAAGTCAGGATCTTGGAGAACTCCGAAAAAATATTCTCGCAGAGGCGCATGCATTAAAAACTGTCGGTTCTATGAATCACAATGCTGAACCCGATAAAAAATAACAGTTTTTTATATCAACTAGTGATAAGTTCACCACAAACGCTCACGCTCAAAGCTCCGATCTCAGAATCACAAACCGAAATCCCTTGTGAACGAAGGACGTTAAGAAAGAATGGTACCCTCGGAGAGATTCGAACTCCCGACCCGCGGATTAGAAGTCCGCTGCTCTGTCCCCTGAGCTACGAGGGCATATCTGCCAATTTATTCTAGCCTCGAATGCAGTAAGTTTCTTACTCGCAACAAAGTGTTCAATGGATAGAACACTCGGACGTAAGAGACTAATCTATCTATTAGATAATAAAACAGCAAGGATAGGTACATGAGTGAAAAGAAAGAAGCACAGGATCAGGATGTGGCACTCGATGTGCTTAGCTGGCATCATGCTCGGTATCCAGAGCTTGCGCAACGTCAGGAAAACTTAAAGAAGTTTGCCAGTCCTCTTACCCGATTCATACAAACCGAGACTTCAAGCGCAATCGTTCTCTTTCTTGCTGCAGTTTTCGCATTGCTGTGGGCAAACTCGTCTTGGTCTGATCAGTACTTTGACCTTCTGCACGCTCATATACATGTGGATGTTGGGTTTTGGGAACTCAATGAATCCGTTCATTTTTGGGTGAATGACATTCTAATGGTGATCTTTTTCTTTTTGGTTGGACTCGAAATAAAGCGCGAAATAGTCGCAGGCGAACTCGCTAACCCGAAGTCCGTTATGGTTCCAATAGTGGCAGCGGTAGGCGGAATGGTGGTGCCAGCTCTGCTGTACGTCTGGTTAAATACCGGAGGTGATGGTCTTAATGGTTGGGGTATACCGATTGCAACAGATATAGCATTCGCGATCGGAGTCGTAACTCTTGCTGGTTCTCGCATCCCTTTCTCACTGCGAATTATGCTCCTGGCATTGGCAGTAGTTGATGACATCGGAGGCATTCTCATAATAGCCATCTTCTATACCGAAGAACTGAATCTCATCCCACTAGTTATGGCTGGAGGCACTTTACTAGTGGCCTATGTAGCTCAAAGGAATGGACTCTGGTATACGCCCATTTATATTGCTCTGGGCATTCTCGGCTGGGTCGCGATGCACGATGCAGGTATTCATCCAACGGTAATAGGTGTTGCATTCGCTCTCCTTACCCCTTGGCAGTCTTGGTACTCGAGAGAAGGATTTGTAGAAGGCGCAGAGCAAGCCCTAGGAAAATATAAAGAGTCTGCCGGTTCTGTAACAACTGCAGAGCAAGAGGATAGCGAGCACAGCGGAGAGGTAGGTGCGCTCATTCAGCTCCATGAGGAAGCTAGTCGGGCGCTTTCACCGCTTGATCGACTCGAACACTCACTACAACCTATCGTGGCGTTTGGAATCGTGCCAATATTTGCATTTATCAACTCCGGTGTAATGCTTAGTGGTGACGTCATAAATGATGCAATTGTGTCTCCAATAACACTTGGCGTTGGGATTGGCCTTGTATTTGGTAAACCAATTGGAATATTAGCTTTCACCTGGCTGGCGGTTCGCTTGGGCGCCACCCTTCCAACAGGAATGAATTACCTAGCTGTCATAGGTGTAGGATTGCTCGCCGGTATCGGGTTCACCGTATCTTTGCTAATCGCGGATTTATCGTTCCCTGGCTCAGCTCAAATGCTAGATCAGGCAAAAATAGGCATTATAGTAGCCTCGCTACTTGCTGGATTGTCGGGATTCATAATACTGAAGATTGCCTACCGTGGAGATAAGATTCAAGAACCCAAATAATACAATACATTCAATAAGTTAAATAATCGACTTTAGTCTCGCAAAACGCACATACAAAAAAGGAACAACAAATGAACTTTCAACTTAGTGAAGCGCACACCCTCATAAAAAATAATGCCGCCCGCATTGCAAAAGATGTCATTGCCCCAAGAGCAGCCGAAGTTGATAGAGATGCGGAATATCCTGAGGATTATTTTCAAGCTTTTAGAGATGCTGATTTACTCGGCATAACGTTACCGGAGGCTGCGGGTGGGGCTGATGCAGGGACTCTTGCACTCGCCATCGCAGTTGAAGAAGTTGCAAAATACGATTGCAGTGCAGGTCTTATGTTATTGCTCTCATCCTTATCCACCCACACAATTAAGTTTTTTGGCACCGAGAGACAGCAAAAGGAATATATCGGGCCTGTAGCCACGGGACAGAAAAAAGGTGCATTCTGTCTAACAGAACCTGATGCGGGCTCAGATGTTGCAAACCTTCAAGCACGAGCAGTCCGTGACGGGGACGACTATATTATCAATGGACAAAAAATATATATATCTGGTGGCCCGGTGGCCGATCAAGTTGTTGTATTCGCCAAGACTGACTATCCAGATCCCAAATCTCTGAATGCATTTGTTGTTGATACGACTATGCCTGGGTTCGAAGTTACTTCAATTGACAGAAAAATGGGTGTCCGTGGTCTACCCACTGGGGTACTAACTTTCGACAATGTTCGAGTTCCTAGAGAACGACTAGTAGGAGAGACAGAGGGTATGGGCATGAAGGGCCCGCTGGCCACATTAAATTCGCTCAGACCAGTTGTTGGGGCCCGGGGAGTTGGATTAGGTGAAGGTGCTCTTATGTACGCTCTTGATTATGCTCGACAACGGCGAGCATTTGGTAATGCGTTAACTGATATTCAAGCAATTCAAATGAAACTAGCTGAGATGGCCATCGATATCGAGGCTGCACGCTTATTGGTATACCAAGGATGCGAACTCGTTGATGATGGTAAATTTGGACCGGCAGATGGACATATGCTCAGCATTGCAAAAGCATACGCGACGGAAATGGCTAATCGAGTAGCCAGTGAGGCGATACAGATACTTGGCGGTCAAGGATACATGGAAGACCATCCACTAGAACGACACTACAGAGACGCGAGACAGCTAATGATTGTGGAAGGAACTAGTGAGATCCAACGTGTTGTGATTGCAAAAGCTCTTATCGATGGCAATCTGAGTTACAACTAGCACAATTGCTTTCTATCGTTCACAATATCTTTTAATAAGAGCTTCGGTTGCAAGCGCTACACGGTCACTCGCATGCATCATGGCATCCGCTATCTCCACGACGGAGGCGGATCGTGACACTAATGCTTGAGCATCATCCAGCAATATCGGCATTTCATTGACTTGTCCCGCGATCGCGAGACAAGGAATGTTCGCCTCTTTTGACAGGCCCAGCACATGCGACACAGCTTTTCCATAACTTGTCTGTGAATCCAATGATCCCTCACCAGTAATAATTAAATCTACCTCTGACATCTGTGCCTTGAGTCTCACTACATCACTAACGAGTGATGCGCCTGATTCAATCGTCGTTTCTGGAATAGCTGCAATAAGACCACAAGGGAGGCCACCACCAGCCCCAGTTCCATCTCGTTCAGCGACGTCAACATTCAAATCAATACTAATCTGGTTTGCAAAAATTGCTAACGCCTCTTCAAGAGCTGGAGCCTGCCAATCCCGCATACCCTTCTGTGGACCAAATACGGAAGTTGCACCAGTCGGTCCCAACAGCGGATTTAGCACATCGACTGCTATTCGAAGTCGAATCTGACTTAACTTTTTATTTGACGACAAAAGAATTCTTTCGAGCCGGACCAAATGCAATGGATGATTAGGTAATTCAACCCCAGCAGGGTCTAAAAGACCCACACCTAACGCCTGAGCCGCTCCTGCGCCGCCATCGTTTGTGCATGTGCCCCCTACACCTAAAATTATTTCATTAACGCCCTGTTCAATAGCATCTAAAATAATCTGTCCAACTCCATAAGATGTAGCTTTCGTCGGATCAAGATCTTCGAGTCGAACATCAGCAAGAGCTGTAACGGAGGCTTGTTCAATAACGGCAGAATTACCTGTATCGTTCTTGATGATTGCGTATCGTGCCTCCACAGACGCGCCAAATGGCCCCATAACTGTTCGATTTACAAATCGACCACCTGCTGTTTCTCCGACTATATCGACTGTGCCTGGGCCACCATCAGCAAGAGGTTGAATGATTAACTCAGCCGAAGGAATAACTGATTTTACACCCTGAGCAATAGCCCTTGATACCTCACTAGCTGTTAAGGAGCCTTTAAATTCTTGTGGGCATATAAGAATACGTTTCGGAAACATCATTATGCCGGAGGTCCTAAATATAATTCGGGCCAAACTAAGCGAATAATAGATCCAATGATTATTGCAGCCACCCAAGCAAAACCAACTATTCGAACATACCGCATGATGCCTTTTAACCTGCTGGGATGAAAAAACATAAGATACAGTAAAAAAAGGCCTAGGATTCCGGTCAATATAAACAAGAGGCGCATATCGAATTCCTTACGTGTACCGCAACGCTAATGTTCGCTCTACACTAACTTTCTACGAACAAGTGTAGAACTAGAGGTGAAATATGGGCGAATTAGATGGGCGCAAAGCCTTAGTGACCGGCGGTAGTCGCGGAATTGGTCGCGCGATTGTGCACCGACTGGCATCTGAAGGTGCTGACGTTGTTATTAATTATCACAGCAATCAGAAGGCTGCCGAAGAGATAGCTTCGGAGGTAATCAAGTTAGGGCGCAAAGCTGAAATCATCATGGCTGACGTGTCAGATCAAAGCGAAGCTGAAAGACTTGCAACTGAGTCAATCACAGCGCTAGGCAACATTGATATTCTGGTGAACAATGCCGGCATTGGTGCGACAGCTGTGGGTCGACCGCATGTAGCGGCTGCAACTCCAGATGACTTCTACCGCTTGATGGCTGCGCACGCATTTGCCTCGCATGACCTATGCCGCATGATTGTTCCACAAATGCGAGAATCAGCACGTGGCGACGTAGTAATGATTTCTTCGATCGCCGCGCAATCATTCGGGCCTACCGGTGGTACTTATTCTGCGGCTAAAGCCGCAATGGAAGCCGTTGCATATAGTCTGGCAAAAGAAGAACGTGCAAATAATATTCATGTCAATATCGTCGCACCAGGACTTATCGAAACTGATATGGCAGAAGACATGGTCAAGTTTCTTGGCCGTGTTAAGGACAGCATCACTGAGCTTGCCGATGACTCCCCATTCGGTCGTCTTGGATACCCTGAAGATATTGCGGGATCAGTCGCATTTTTATGCTCCGAAAGAGCTTCGTATATTACAAACCAGCGGATTACTGTAGCTGGTAGTTAGGGATAATTTAAATGACAAATAATACCGAAAATCGTACTGCATTTGTCTCTGGAGGTAGTCGTGGCATTGGCAAGGCAATTGCTCTAGGACTGGCAAAATCTGGATCAGACGTTGCCATAAATTACACCCGTGATAGGGAAGCAGCAGAAGAAACAATCGCAGAAATTAACGCTCTGGGAAAAATTGGTAAAGCATACCAAGGTAATGTTGCAAATTTTGAGGATTGTCAACGAATGGTTGATTCAGCCCTTAATGACCTCGGTGAAATATCAATTCTCATCAATAATGCGGGTGTCGCAAGCAGGGGATCAACTATTACCGAAACAAACCCCGAAGAAATCAGAAAAGTGGTTGGAGTCCATGTATTTGGAACGCACAATTTATGCCATTTGTTAGTGCCGCAGATGCGAGAGGCTAAACGAGGTGATGTCATAATGATTTCATCAGTTGCTACCGAGTCACTCTCCGGGCGCGGTGCTCCCTACAACATGGCCAAATCTGCTCAAGAAGCGATCGCTTTTACTCTGGCTAAAGAAGAAAGAGTCCATGGGATACGAGTTAATATAATAGGTCCGGGTTTGGTAGAAACTGACATGGGTAGGCGTTTAGTTAAAGCTACACGAGGTGTGGAAGATATTCGTGAGCTAGACGAAGGATCGCCTTTTGCCAGGGTGTGCCAACCCGAAGATATTGCGGATGCAGTCGTGTTTTTCTGTTCAGAAGATGCTGCCTATGTGACAGGGCAACGGTTATATGTAAATGGGGGCAGCTTCTAACCTGTAAAAAGTAGTCGCAAGTGGATCCGAGCAATTATCGAAGGAAGGCTGGATCTGGGATCCAAAGTCGGCGATCATCATCGTGCTGGTGGAAGCGAACAAGCGGTTCCTCTAACTCAAGATGTGGCTTAAGAGTAGGCATCCCTTCCCCTAGATCAATAATATCGTCGCGATCAATTTGCTCGTCGTCAGCATTAAGTAACTGTTGTAATTGACTTGATTCTCTGATCTCACCCGCGGATACTTTTCCGTTTAACTCCGTTAAGCCAGGGATCTCAATAAATCGTGCATGTACATCTCCACCGGCTCTAAGTCCTGCAGCAGCCAAAGATCCGACAGAACCGTTGCGCTTTGCACCCAAAGCTCTCAAGGTTACATTAGATTCAGTCGAAAAAGTTTGGGCCCAATCAAGTCGCATAAGCTCAGTCTGAGTGCGCCGACCGAATGCCAAGACGTGTGGCATATCCGAATGTCGAGAAAGAATCGCAAGACCCGGATCAGATCCTTTACATGAATTTTTACGAATCATATCAACCAAAAAATCTTCAAGGTCCAAAATCGAGCGCGCCGTATGCAGCTTTATGGCATATGAAATATTGGCACCATCATTAGAAATCTTAGGCGAAGAAAATAGTGGATGTTGGGTAATTCCTTCGACAAGTCCCCAAGCAGTATTAGTCAATTCGAGAGTAAGTTGACGCATGAAATCTGCTGTATTCAAGTCCACTTCGTCTAAGTTATCGGATGTATCGTCTACTCCAATTACAAACCACTCACTGATATCGTTCGACGTCAACGCTCACTCCTAATTAAATAACATCAAATGAAAGTACATAGTAGTACCTCCCGAACCTATACAACTAGGTTTCAAGGATATTTTGCCAAGAACTCAGATCAAAACCCCCATCGAAATGTAAAACTTGGCCACCAAACATAGGAGCTTCATGACTTGAAAGCCAAGCAACAACAGCTGCTATATCTTCCGGAGCGACATTTCTGCCAGACGGCACATGAGGTCTGACTCGTTCACTCACCTCATCACGATAAGAGTGCTCACCATCAGACCCCTCAACCCAGCCAGACGAGACCCCGCATACGCGAACACCCGATGATGCTAATTCAACGCCTAGGTACTTAGTCAGTGACTCAAGTGCAGCCTTGCTGGTGGCAACCGCACTATATCCTGGCATATATTTCCATGCTCCTGGCGACAATAAGTTAATAATTACTCCAGATCCATTCTCTGCCATCGCTGCTCCTACAGTTTGACTAGCAAACCAAGGTCCGAACAAATTTACATCCATTGTTTTATGAAGATGTTGGCTCTTCTGAGTAAGCGCAGGTCGAGGTCTCTCTAAACCACGGGCTGCATTATTTACAAGAATATCAATCGATGACTGACTCTTAGCAAAATCAATCACACGCATCAAACTTTGTTCATCGCCTATGTCGCCCTGAATAAGTTGAACATCCACTCCCAGAGACTCACAAGCTCGAGCACAATCTTCTGCAGCAGCTGCCGATCTCGAATAATTAATTACTAAGTTGACACCCTCAAGTGCCAAACGTTCAGAAATTGCGCGACCAATTCCCCTCGAGCCCCCTAAAATTAGAGCCTTCTTTTCGCGGAGTTCCTGATAACGTCCTACACCCGGCACTCTTGGTGCTTGCTTGTTTATATCCGACATGCTCTTAAGTGTAGTTTCATTTTGTTTGAGTTTCACGATAACTAGCGTGAACCGCGTGCTGCTTTCCTTGCTTTAATTTATCTACGTTTCCAAATATCCCCTCTAACGAACGTTTAATAAACCCTCTCATACCGGCCAGACTGACAACGTACAACGTGCCGCCCGGTTTCAAATGAAGAAAAGAGTCAGCGAACAACACGGTGGTTAACTCATTACCAATTTTTGCTGGCAAATTCATCGCAACAACATCGAACAATTGATCATCAGGAACTTTACTGAATCCATTTGATAGCAACACATCTGCATTAGTTATACCGTTTAGCTCAAGATTGTGTTGTGAGTATTCGATAGCCACATAATCTTTATCAACCAATAAAGTCCGACCCTCCGGCGCCATACGCGAGAGTGCAATACCGATCGGCCCATAGCCACAACCTAGGTCCAAACAATCATAGTCAGAATTAATATCCAAAGTCTCAATAAGTAGTTCCGTACCAGCATCGATCGCTTTTGGTGAAAACAGTCCATACGTAGTCCGAAAGCTAATCTGATTTTCTTGGAGAGTAGCTTCGAAGAAAATATCCTCTTTATATTGTGCAACCTGACCGCTCCAGGTGTTGTCATTTTCCGTCATCGACTTAGAATCTGTCATAACAATCTAGTCACTTTATTCATTTCCAAACATTTCCACTAATTCCCATATTCGTCTAGTGCTCATCGTCTCATTAGCAAGAACCTCGCCCAGAATTATTTCACACTGGGATAAACTCTCCTTAAATAGTAACGGGCTATCTTGCAACTGATTTATACTCATCCGCGATAATGAAGAGCGAAGCGCAGCTCTGCTCTGGCTCAGCCAAATAAGTATCACTTCTAGACTATTCACATGTTGGGGTCTTTGAGAAATTTCGCCTGAACGCGCCTCTCGTCCAGCGACAATATCATTTACTCGAAGTCTGCATACATCATCCAACGCACCCACATACCAAGCTATGTCACAGATACTCCAATATTCGAAGTCGGTTTTTAGACCTTTTCCTGGCAGAGAAGTATTAAAATACTGATCAGAAACACTTTCAAAAGCAGCCAACAGTTGGGCTCGAGATTGAGAAAGTGGCTCTAAAAGGTTATCTAAGCTAGAAGTATGCGCGGACATGTCCTCATAATTTAGTACCCGTATTCACGTCAGGCAATCTCATCTCCAAAGCAGAAATAGAAAGTCCCCCGTATGCCGAACTACAAACTCCCACTCCAAGGCGAAATAGCGTTAGTTACCGGATCAGCTGGTAGGGGCATAGGGCGTGCAACTGCTCTCGCCCTTGCCTACCAAGGAGCGAACATAATTGTGAATACCCGACAATCGACTGATGCTGCAGAAAAAGTAGTCGCGGATATTATCAAAATGGGCCGAAAGGCAATATTCTGCAAAGCTGACATCACAAGTGAAAGTGACGTAAAAAGCATGATGCAGGAAGCTCGAAGCAAACTAGGTGCACCGACCATTGCCGTAATTGGACCAGGTGGTAAATGGATGCCTACAGCACTAACTGATGTGCAGATTAACAATTGGCAAAAAAATCTAAATGACGAAATCACGCCAATCCTTCTTTTAACAAAAGAGTTGCTCCCAGAAATGCGACTAGAGCAGCATGGACATATTGTCATAATCGGAGGATATGACGCCGATAATTGGCAAGTCCCGCCCGAAGAGGGACCATATGATTATGCTCTCGGAAAATCTGGAAGGCACTGGCTCGTTAAAACCTTAGGGAGAAAAGAAGCTTCAAATGGAATATCAATTAATGCTATCGCACCTGGACCGGTACATAGAATTTCCAATGATTTAATAGTGGATGTCCTAGCTGAAAATATTGCTCCCCCCTCGAAAAGTATGCATCCCAACCAAATTGACGTTGCGAAAACGATCGCTTGGATATGCTCACAACAGCATATTAACGCCAGCATTATCAACATGCCCGGACCAAATCCAGGATCTGTAAGTTAACTTTCGCCTCGACGAGTAGACGAATCCCGCCTATGATCTAAATAATGTTTTCCCGTCGTCCACACTTGTGTGCGAATCAAAATACCAGCTCAAGGATATAAATGAGTGAAATAAAAACCGGGAGTGTAAACCGGTGAGTCGTGGCGTTAATTGGATTAAGTCTCTAATAAAAAAAGAGACCGGCGAAACCTCCTCGTCCAATTCTGGTGATCGATCTGCGCCAAGATCTAGAAAACGACGAACTAACTCACATACCGACACACAAAAATCCGGTGCTAATCGTAGAGATGAGCAGACGCAAGCTCGGGGAAACTCAAAGCAAACACAGAAAATTCAACAAAAAGAAAAGATACAAAATTCGAATATGAAACAATCTAATGCCACAACCGTGGCAAACAAGCGTGGAAGCAATTCCCGCACAAGTAACAATACTCAAAAGTCAGACCGCGCGTCTGATAAACAAGGTCGTCCTAATGGGGGATCGAATCGTCGTAGAGTAGTCGAAACAGATCACTACACTAGAAGAAGGCGAGAACGAACTTTCGAAGCACCACTGCCTGAAGATTTAGCATTTAGGCCAAAAGATGCAGGAGGGGATTCTACGCTGCTACCAGAAATACGACATCGACCTCGCAGACACAAATCAACTGACCGACTTATCGAAAGTGGTCCGAGAACTCTTGGTGGATGGATTAATCCTTCTGATGAAACATCGAAATCATCGCAGCAAAAGAAATATACGGACTTCAATCGTTCAAAAACACACGCAAACCGGCCAACGTCTGATCGGCCGAACATGGCAAGTAGAGATCCTAAGCTAGCCGAAAAGATTAACGAAACCATACCGACACAAGACGCCAGCGACTCACAAACCGATAAACCCAAGGCTAATCGCAAACAATCTGACCAGACTGATATATCCACTAAAGCTTCTGAGCCAATCAAAGAGATTAAAGAGTATTCACGTCCACAAGACACTCATAGTTCAGAAAATGATGAACCCGCCGCTAATCGCGAACAATCTGAGCAGGTGGAGATATCTGATAAAGCTGCTGAGTCAGTGAAAGAGATTGACGAATCTTCACCCACACAACGCCCTACTAATTCACAAGCAAATCAAGAGAGTGTGCTTAAGAACGTCGGTACTCTCCCGGAAGAATTCCGGAAATTAGGTCTTCAAGACTTATCGCTTGAAGTATTCAGAGATATGGAGTTTGTCACACCAACTCCCATTCAAGCTGCCACCATTCCCACTTTACTAGCGGGAAAGGACGTGGTTGGATTAGCAGAAACAGGCAGTGGTAAAACTATCGCCTTTGCCTCACCAATGATTGAGACACTTGATCAGAGAAAAAATCAAGTTCAGGGGCTTGTATTAGTTCCAACTCGAGAGCTCGCGCAACAGGTACTTGACGTTATATCTACACTTGCCAAGCCATGGAATCTGAAAACAGTGGGTTTGTTAGGTGGGCATGCACTTAAAAAAGACTTCCAGGCGTTAGAAGGTAATCCTCACATAGTCGTAGGAACACCTGGACGCGTGCTCGATCACTTGCAGCGGCGAACATTAAGCCTGCGGAAAGTCTCGTTCGCGGTATTAGATGAGGCAGATGAAATGCTAGATATAGGCTTTCTTCCTGCTATTAGAAAAATTCTGTCGCAGACGCCACGGGCCCGTCAAACTGCCCTCTTCTCCGCAACTATGCCCACAACTATCAAGCGACTAATTTGGCAATTCATGGAAGATCCAGAAACACTAGCCATAGATAAAGAGCTCTCGGCGGCCGTAAGTATTCAACAGACATATGTCGAAGTTGCCGAACGTGACAAAATAATTGCGTTAAAAGAGTTGATTGAACGCGAGCTCAGGGGTAAAAGCTTAGTATTCTGTCGAACGAGAAGAATGGTCGAACGACTAGCCAAAGCATTATCCGGCGAAGGTATTAAAGTAGGCGCACTGCACGGAGATATGGACCAAAGAACCCGAGACCGGGTGGTAAAACAATTTCGTGAGGGTGTATTAGACCTGCTAGTTGCCACAAATGTGGCGGCACGGGGAATTGATATTCCGGAAATCACCCATGTTGTTCATTTCGACTTTCCGCAAAACACGGAAGAATATATTCACCGAACAGGTAGAACTGGGCGAGCAGGAAAATCAGGTAAGTCCATTATTTTTGTGGCGGAGTGGGATTTAGAAGACTTTTCTTCATTTCAAGAACAACTTGGAAACGAGCTTACGAAAGAAAATCTCACTCTTTATAACTCTAGATAATCGTTGATTTGTTCATCGTCCAGATGCGCATATACTGAAAGACAATATCGATGTTAACTATAACAAATGAGGGGTATATAACATGACACGAAGGCTAAGTATTGGCTTGAATTGGCAAGGCGAATTCGATCTTGATAAAGTAATAGAAGACGCAAAAATAGCTGATGATGCGGGAATTGAGCAGCTAAATATTGCAGAAGCTTGGGGGCGCGACGCGCTTACGCTCCTCGCAGTAATTGCCCGAGAAACTACTAATATCAAACTTGGTACCGGAATTATTAATAACTTCTCAAGATCGCCCGGCGCAATAGCACAGCATTTTGCCACACTCGATGAACTCTCTAACGGACGGATGGTGATCGGACTTGGTTCTTCAGGACCGCAAGTAATCGAGCATTTTCATGGTATTAAATTTGAAAAACCACTCACGCGAATTAAAGAATATACCGAAATTATTAACATAATCATGTCGGGTGAACCTCTTAACTATGATGGAAATATTTACAAGCTCGAGCGTGGATTTACACTTCGTTTCAATCCAGTGCGTAGCCACATTCCAATTCATATAGCATCAGTCACTCCGAAATCAGTTCAGCAAACAGCTGAGATAGCTGACGGCTGGATTCCTATTTTCTTTCCAAAGGAACAGTGGGAGCCACAATTAGCAGAATTTTACAAATATGTCGATAATGCTGGTCGAGCGCGAACTGATATTGACGTGAGAAACCCAGGCGGTATAACTGTCACCGATAATCCTGAGCGTGTAAGAATGGGCACAGCGGCTAACGCTGCCTTCTACATCGCACGAATGGGAGACTTTTACTATGAGCACTTCAGTCGAATGGGCTACGCCGACGAGGCGAACGCCGTTAGGCGTGCATGGGAAGATGGCGGCTCCTCGGCCGGAGCTGCAGCCATGCCCGAAGAAATAGTCAACAGCCTAGGAGTTGCCGGTTCTACTGGTGAATGTATCGATTACATAGAAGAAGCTACCGAGGCCGGATTCGACCTGCACGGAGTTAGTGTAAACGAGGCTGATCCGCATAAACGATTCGAGGCTTTCAAAGAACTCGTTGGATAACCAGGAAGGGTTTTACACTCGTGGATCTTCTGCTTAAAGGGAAAGTGGCGCTAGTTACTGGCGGCAGTCGCGGAATAGGCAAAGCTATTGCTGAAAGACTCCTTGATGAGGGAGTACAGGTCGCAATCGCAGCTCGCAACCAAAATCGATTAGATGCTACTGTCACCGAACTAGAGGAAAAATATACCGGTCAAATAACTGGATATATTTGCGACACGAGAGACTTGTCTTCTATCAGGCAAATGGTCGCCGAAATAACTGCCCAGTGGGGTGATATCAACATATTAGTCAACAATGCGGCCGAGCCAGGAGGGCCACGACCAGTTTTAAGTGAAATTGACTGGGAAGAGCATTTGCTTCCACAAGTTGACACAAAAGTCATGGGATACTTACGGTGTGCGCAAATTGTGGTGCCTCTCATGAAAAAATCAACTTGGGGCAGAATCATAAATATTTCTGGAATGCAGGCACGGAACAGCGGAAGTGCGGTGGGCAGCATCCGAAATGTAGCTGTCGCAGCGCTAACAAAAAATTTAGCTGATGAGCTTGGACCTTCTGGAATCACAGTTAGCTGTATCCACCCAGGTTTAACACGGACCGAAGCAACTGAATCACGCATACGTGAGCAGATGGATCAAAAAAAGAAGACCCGTGACGAAATTGAAAACGAATTATCTAATCAAAATAGTATTCGAAAGTTAGTTGATTCCTCTGATGTCGCCGCGCTTGTTACATTCCTCGCCTCACCACTTTCAGTTGCAGTGACAGGTGAAGTAATTGCTGCCGGAGGAGGGGTTGGGACCGGAATCTATTATTAGCCAGTTACGTTCATTCAGCTAGCCAATAAGAATCCAGTTCTTTTATTAAAATGTGGCCTAAAACAGATAACCAAGCCAAACTCCTTGATCTTGCCGAAATAATCTCGGCCGAAATAAGTAAAACAGCTGCTGAGCATGACCGGGCTAATAGTTTCCCTCATTCCCATTTTGAACTGATGAAGACCACCGGCTATCTCAAGTCCGCAGTCCCGAAAACATATGGTGGACCGGGTTACGGAATTACAGATCTCACCCTAGCTCAATACGCAATTGCCTCTGGAGATGGCTCAACGGCACTCGGTGTCGGCATGCATCACATGGCAGTCGGAACTGAAGCAATTGCACAAAAATGGCCCGAACATCTTCGGAAAAAAATATTTGAATCAGTACTTGCCAACGGATCACTAGTAAATAACATAGCATCGGAACCTGAATTGGGATCGCCCCGAGGGGGAGGTCGTCCAGCAACCACATTGATTCCGGATGGAGATGGGAAATGGCTGCTCAATGGTCGCAAGACTTGGTCAACATTAGCTCCACAACTGACGTATGCGATTACTTTTGCTGCAGTTGAAGACGGGAGCAACGATACCGCAAGAATCGCCCAGAGAATGGACATGGACGGGATATCTATTACAGAAACTTGGGACTCTATGTCTATGCGAGCAACGGGATCACATGACATAGTCTTCGAAAATGTAAAGGTTAATGCAGATGATTTCATTCAACGGGCAAATCCTAAATCACCGTCTAATGATGGAATCGACGGTGCTGCATGGTTTCCTCTACTACTCAGTGCTGCGAATTTAGGAGTTGCGTCCGCTGCATGTGACTATGCAATTGACTTTGCTAGAAATAGACAGCCTACTGGAGCACCAGCACCAATTTCCAAGATCCCACACGTCCGTGAACAAGTAGCACGAATGGAATCACTCCGCAGATTATCAAAAAATACACTGCTGACAACAGCCGAAGATTGGGAATTCAATCCAGAAGACCGGCCGGATCTGTTACCACAAATTGCCATGACCAAACTAAGCTCTATCGATTCCGCAATTCAAATCACAGACCTAGCTATTCGTATTGTTGGAGGTGCGGCGCTTGAAAAATCTCGTCCACTGGAACGATACTTTCGAGACGTCCGAAGCGGACTATTTAATCCTCCAATCGAAGGACGTGCACTCGAACAAATTGCAGCTTCCGTCCTTGATAAAGAAAATAATTAAATTAATTGTTTATACTAATCTTCGGTCTGCACGCAAACTCGTTAGCCATCGTTCATGAATAGATTCAACTGTTCAACAACGAAGTCATATGTATCCTGAGCAATTACCAAAGCCCGATCTCCGTCTTCAGATGAATAAGATTCAAAGGGCACCCCTGCCGGAAGAACACTCGGATACCGTGCACCCAAGTAATGCTTATCAAGCTGCACCGCACTTGATTTAATCAAATCAAAAGATGGCTCAAATGCCATGGCATCTTCACATAAGTCAGCCAAACCATGACCCCACAACATCTCGACGCCTCGCGCGTATAAGTATGCTGAAACCGCCTTTTCAGCAGTTTGATGCGATAAAAAACATGACAACGCATACATCCCAGACTGCATCAGAAAACGAGCTGAATCAAGATCATGGCCCGACTGGGTAAGCCATCTTTCAGCTTCTCGTCTACGCCGCCGGTTGATGCTTTCACTTGAATTAATCGACATCCACAAACATCCTAACCATAGATCAATTCGCCGGCCTTCAGTGTCAGTTCTATAAATCGATCTTCATACTCGCCCTGACTAAATTCGTCAGGGTTGTACACATGAAAATGAGTTTCAACTTGCGGCCGCAAATGATCTGTGAAAAAGTCTGCCCTTTTCGGATACGGATCAGTGGTATCTCTCACGATTAAAAATTCTAATGGCGTATCAAAATCAACATAGCCCCGTGAAAAGTCACCAGCTAACCACACTTTGATGAGGCCCAATGAAGGGAATTCTCCCCTAACACGGTCTAGCTCTTCAGAAAGCAAAGTCTTCCTATGCTGAGAAAAACCAATCATTATTGGCATAGATTCAGACCGTAAATAAATTTGGCACTTTGGGTAAATCCATAACTTCTTCTGAAGCTAGTCGATATGCCTCTTTCTTATACACCTGAACTCGGTGACAACCATAATCTCCTACAAACAATCTGCCATCCTGAGTTCTAACTGAACTTGGTGACTTAAATCTCTTCGTGGGCTCGAGATCAGCCATATCACGAAGCCGCAATACCTTCAGATTAGTTAGTATATAAATTCGTCCCATTTCACCAAGTGTTGAGTCTCCAATGAACTCTTCCACATGTCTTCCATTCCGATCGAACTGCAAAACTCTACCATTGCCTCGGTCTACCACGTATACATCTCCATCAGCATCAACTGATATACCTGCTGGACGAGATAATTGTCCGGGACCTGATCCCGATGAGCCTATTACCTCTAATACCACTCCAGATGAATCAAAAACTTGAACTCGATCATTGCGCCAATCCGCAACGACTATGTTCCCTTCTGGCGTGACTGAAATACCCCAAGGCATATTAAATTGACCGGGCTGGTCACCAAAATCTCCAAAGGACGATATATATTCTCCCTTGGAAGAGAATTTCTGAATTCGATGATTTTGCGTGTCTGACACCAATATATTTCCATCAGAGTCAAAGACCATATGAGATGGCCTATTTAGTTGACCAGGCTCTGACCCGTATTCTCCCCAGCGGCCAATCTCTTCACCATCTGTCTTTAGCATCGTAATATTATGAGCGCCTTCGTCTGATATATATAAGAGACCATCTTGGTCCTTGGTTATTCCAGCGGGCCAAGTCCAGCCGCCACCGATTCCACCCAGATCTTTATCATCCCAACTTACAGTCCTAATACTGCCACCAACATCAAATCGACCTAGACAGTAAACCTCATTATTAGGACCAACTTCTATATCAATCGGATACCAAGTTATCCTGCGCATCCCTAATGTTTTTTCATACGGAAAACCAGCCCTGAGTAAAACCTCATAATCCGCAGTATCTGTCTTCTTCGTATCTGTAGTCATATCTTTTTCTCGCTTTGTTCAGTAATCTAAACCAACATTGTTGTGCTGTACGGTCTGATTTGCTCGTACGTACCGCCGACAATTGGCTGAGCATCCATACCCATCCACTGCTCAAGAATGCTCGTGTATACGCTTCGATAATCGATGGTGTGAGTTAAGTCTTCCCCATATAACCAATCCTTTGGATCAAGTGATGGATATTCCGCATACAAACCTCCGGATACATGGTCGCCAATGATATACGCCCCGCCGCCAGTGCCATGATCGGTTCCGGAGCCATTATCCATTATCCGTCTTCCAAATTCAGTGAATACTAAAATAGTCACCTCTTCTGAGGCATCGTGATTTCTAATATCGGTCATGAAATCTGAAATAGCTTCGGTTAGTTCAGTCAATAAACGTGGGTGAACTTCATTCTCTAAGGAGTGATAGTCATATCCACCATGCTGCGTATAGAACACTCGGGTACCCATGCCCGCAGTATGAACACGCGCCACGTCACGAAGCGACTGAGCAATCGGATTACTGGCATACTCCACATCACTGGAATACCGAGAAGGGACATCTGCGAGCATATCTGCGCCACGCAGAATGTCTCGCCCTGTCTGAGCCAGGTAATCATTTACCATTCCATTACCTACTGCTGGGCTATACATTCGCTTAAAAATATCGAGGTTGGCTGCCCGTTCATCAGCTTGTTCAATCTTTGTCATTAAGCCAAATTCATCGAGGTTGCCGACGGATGTAGCCGTTACCCCTGGAGCGACTAACGCCCTTGGGAGACCTCTTCCAAACGAAACAGCAGTCAACGGGTTTTCTGAGTTAGGATCTAATTCGCGGGTCACCTTACCTAACCAGCCCTCGGTTGCTACCTTTTCAGGTTCGCAGGTGTGCATAATATCCATTGCGCGAAAGTGTGAACGGCTCGCGTTCTCATAGCCAACACCTTGGATAACTGCCACATTACCGGCATTATAAAGTTCAGATAGAGCACCTGCAGACGGATGCCACGCGAGACGATCGTCAAGAGAAATAGTAGACTCCGCTGCCACCGAGACCGTGGGTCGCCAGTCATAAATACGACCATCCGTATACGGAATAAGCGTATTCATAAAGTCCAAACCACCTGATAGCTGAATTACAACTAAAACTGGATCTTTCTTCTTAGTCGTCATCGGTATCTCCTTCGTCAAATACTTTTTTTAGGCGAACTGGTACTCAGGCGCTGAAACGATCAGCTGCAAAAGTCTAATAATTTGTTTTTGGCTTTCCGCAATATTCGCATCCGTATCAAACTGGAGCTGTCCACCCTGACTCGCCAGATCAACAAGTGCCGAATGTGTATCACCACTAATTTCCACATGGCCAGTGAGATTCAAACACAAATTTACCAAATCTTCCGGTGATAAATTATCGCCTTGTGACTCAATTCTGGACAGAATGCTACTCACACCAGGAAGCGAAACCTCCGCGACCTGATTCACCACAAAATTTACTCTTTCGGTCAGTGTGCCGGCATCGAGCCACTCTTTTCCTGTGTGCCAACCCTCAACCGTAGGTGGATTCAGTAATTGTTGCCCCATGGCAGTAGTTGCGGCGTTCAATGAAGCAAGCATAGGGTGAGGCGTTTCCGGTAAACCTGACAGCACTAGCGCTCCAGCAACAAATTCTGCTGGACTCTTTATTTTCTTGAAGCGGGCATTCTTGAACCAATTTGCATTCAACAGGGTTCGCATGACCTCGGTTAAGTCGCCGTCCGACTCCAAGAACACATTGGTGAGTTCATCAATTGCCTGCTGGTCCTGTGGTGGTGTAATACTCCACGCAGGGACTTGTGGTTCATCAGCTACGAAGAAATTGTACAAATGGCGTGATATAAAACGAGCGCAGGCCTCCTGCTTCACTATAATATCGATAATATCTTCCCCATTGAAGTTACCCTTCTCTCCGAGAAATTCCTTCTCCGAATTATCGTGTTGTTCCGGACGATAAATAAATTCCGCAGCATATCCGCCGTAAGGATAAAGAGGTATTGGTTGTTTAAAAGTCCACCCAGTAAATGCTCGAGCAGCCATTTTGACGTCGGTTTCGCTATACGTACCTATGCCCATCGAAAATAACTCTAATAGCTCTCGCCCGTAGTTTTCGTTAACCGCACCGTCCCTACTCTCAGAATTATCTAGCCAATAAATCATGTTTGGATCTTTAGAAAGAGCTAACAAGATATCGCGCATATTACCAAGGCCAACTTCTCTAAACATCTCCATGTGTTGCACTATTGCCGGCCCATTCTCAGCCTTATACCATGCCGTCGCGAACACATGATGCCAAAACAGTGCCATTTTTTCCATTAATGGGCGATCACTCTGCGCAAGGTTATACATCCATCGGGCGGCCCAAGTAGCGCCAGTATCCGGACTTGCTGATTGTGGCAGGTATCTGTCCAATAGATCTACATCTGGGTCAGCATACAGATTCGGGCTCAGCAGGTCTTCTACCAGCTGCTCGTACGATTTCTCTGAAAGAGATTCAAGTCTGTCGCGACTGGCACCCACACCAACTCGGCGCATCAAATGCCCAATAAGGGCGATTCTCTCATCTGTAGATATCGAAATCTCGGTTGTCATCGGGTCACTCCAACTATATTTTTTTAGTAAATAAATCGTCAACTTACAGTGTTATAACACATTTCGACCACCTTCGAAAAGGTGTATTTTTCTATCCTCGCGGTAATCCAAGTCCACGAGTTGCAATGATGTTCCGCTGTATCTCACTCGTACCAGCCGCAATCGTTAGCGAAACAGTAGTCATGTAATACTGACAAAATTCACCACTGAGTGGAGCATGCGAATCAGAGGGTCTCAACCCACCATATAGTCCCAACATGCTGATTCCACGACGAGCCGTTCTCTGTTGCAATTCCGAGCCAAACATTTTCGACATTGATGACTCCTGATTGGGTACAAGATTCGAGGCTTGCATCCACGTAACCCTATATCCAAGATACCTAGCAACCTCAATTTCAATACGAGTTTCAGCTAATGCCTGCCGTGAAGGCGCGTGATCCGATATTCTCCTGCCACGACCTCTTGAATTCACCTCCTTGGCATTTTCTAACAATCGGTAATAGGGCGAGATAGCACCCGCCATCCGATGGATTCCACTACGTTCAAAATCTAAAGCGGTCGCCGCGACATACCAGCCCCTGTTTTCTTCGCCAATCATATTTTTCGCAGGCACTCGGACATCTTCAAAGAATGTTTCATTGAACCCGTGTCCATCACTATCACCCTCATCATGTAGCTGTGAAATCGGACGAATGGTGATTCCTGGGGTATCCAACTTAAGCATGAAGTAAGAAATTCCTCTGTGCTTGGGCGCCTCCGGGTCAGTCCGAGTCAGAATATGCACCCAGTCAGCTTCCATAGCTCCGGAGGTCCATATTTTCTGACCATTAATTATGAAATCATCACCATCGCGGGTCGCTCGGGTTTGTAATGATGCAAGGTCAGATCCCGAACCTGGCTCTGAATAGCCTTGGCACCACATTACTTCACCTTGGGCGATAGGGGGCAAATGCTCCTGCTTTTGGGCATCAGTTCCATGAATAATAAGCACGGGACCTACTCTGTCAGCCCCTTGTCCACCCGAAGGTGCATTAGCTAATGCTGATTCTTCATTAAAAATCATTTGTTCCCAGTAAGTGGCGCCGCCGCCGCCGTAATCCTCAGGCCATGACATAGTCAGCCAGCCGCCATCGGCTAGAGAACTCTCGTATGCCCTAGCCGCTTTCCAGCGTTCGCTGCGGGCCGCCCACGCACCTTTCACCCAATTATCTTCTATAAAAGCGTGAACAGTCGTGCGAAACTCCGTCTGCTTAGTCGTGAAATTGAAGTCCATAAAATCCTCCAAAAAAGTGTAAAACTATCCCAATAGTCTAATCGATCGGTAACTTTTTTATTGATTTAGAAAGTTGTAAATGACAGCTAAGAGTCTACCCGTAACTGCCCCAAACGCAAGCTATTTAAAATGACTGATAATGACGAAAATGCCATAGCTGCGCCAGCTGCGGCCGGATTCAAAAACCAATTTTCGGAAAAAATAATTGACAACGATTTGGGAACTTCTACATCACCAAAAAATAATTGAGTCAACACGTACCCTGCCCCCATCGCAACCGGCAACAGAAGCAAGTTATAAATAAAAGCCCAACCCAGATTCTGACGCATCACTCGAATCGTGGCGTGAGATAGTTTTAGTAAATATAAAAGTCCTGATAAATCTGATCGCAAAAAATTCACTCCAGCGCTACTTTGAGTGAGATCAGAACTGTTCATCATAGATATACCCACGTCAGCTTGAGCGAGTGCTGGCGCATCATTAATACCGTCACCGATCATTGCAACGAGGCCGGTTTGGGTGTCTTGCTCCGCTGTTACGATTTGGTACTTTTCTGCCGGACTAATCTCTGAAAAGGCCATATCAATGCCCACTTTTTTGGCGACAAGATCCGTAACAATCGCAATATCACCAGAAACCATCATAGGAACCACTGCAAATTGTCTGAGGCCCTGAATGACTGATTTGGCATCTGCTCTCACAGAGTCTTCCAACCCAAATATCCCGACTGCACATCCATTGACCGCCAGAAACACAGGAGTTAGCCCATCTGCAACGGACGTCTCAAAAATATCATTCAGACCACTCACTGAAATATCTTGTGACAAAAGCAAGGCGCTATTTCCAATAACGACTTTGTATTCCTTATCATCCCTGCTGAGCTCGGCAGTAATCCCATTTCCTGGCCAAGCCCTGAAGGTTAGAGGCCAAACAAGTTCAATGTCTCTGTCACGAGCGAGGTCAAACATTGCTATCGCATGTGGATGGTTTGATCCTCGCTCAGCACTTGCCACCATAAAAATCAGCTCCTCCTCACTTAACGTTGAATCCGCGCTAGTAAATATCGCAGCCACGCGAGGTGTCCCGTCAGTTATAGTTCCAGTTTTATCAAATAATAGTTTTTTCGTCTTGGTTAGATTTTCAAAAACCCCAGCATTGGAAATTAGGATTCCCGATTTTGCAGCCTGCCCAATTGACATTGCAATAGCAGCCGGCGTTGCGAGACCCAGAGCACATGGGCACGCAACTACTAAAACTGTGACCGAATTAATGATTGCATATGTGAATCCGTTAGAAGGACCGAAAAGCCACCAACCAAAGAAAGTAAAAACGGCCAAGCATAAGACAGCTGGCACAAAAATCGAGGCCAATCTATCTGCAAGTTCCTGAATTGGTGCCTTTGATGCTTGCGCACGCTCGACAAGTTGAGCGATATTTGAATAGATACTTGTTTCGCCAACTGTTGTTGCCTTGATCTTCACGGTGCCATTGATATTCTGACTCCCTCCAATCAATAAGTCACCAGCTTTCTTCAAGACAGGCTTGGACTCACCCGTCACCATCGATTCATTAGCCGCAGTCTCTCCTTCGATAATCTGTCCATCAACAGGCACCCTCTCACCTGCCCGAACAATCACGATTTCACCCGTTCTGACCGCTTTCGCCGGTATCTGAAATTCCGATCCATCATTCTCGATTACATTTGCTGTCTTGGGATAAGTCGACGCTAGATTTCGTAACATCTGTCCGGCGTTATATCGGGCTCTTGCCTCTAGAAATCGACCTAACCACAAGAAAAACACTACTAAGACGACTGCATCAAAATAAAGCGCCTGATTCGAAATCTCTATCGATGCCTGCAGAAAAGGCATAAATAAGACGACTACACTGTATATATATGCTGTGGTGATTCCAAGAGTTATAAGCGTGTTCATATCCGCAGATCTGTTTTTCAGAGACCGTAAAGTTGCCGTGTGAATTGGAGCGGCAATCCAACTGATAGAAATACTGGCTAAGACAAAGGACATGAACTTAGTGGCCTCAAGATCAAAAAATCGAATGGATGGATCAACAATTTCGAACGAGAAAAAAAAACGAGAACACATAAATAGCAAAATAGGTGCGGCTGTAAGGACGCCTATGACCGTCCTAAACCGAAGAACTGCGATTTCTTTATCTTGTCTGCGAAAAACTGATTCCAGCCACGAAAACTTTGATTCACTACTTGGGAAATCTAATGCATATCCAATTTGATTAATTGCTGCCGCTAATGTAGCTTCGGTTTCCTCTACAACCTCTTCAATCTCGATTATTGCGCTATTCGTAACTAGGTTTACAGAAGCAACAGTTACCCCTTCTACTTCTAAAAGGGCTGACTCTACTCTTCTCACGCATGACGCACAAGTCATCCCAGAGACAGACCCGTTAAGCACGGTTCCGGTAGTTGAATTCATCTCATTCATCAGCACAGATATTTGCTACGAAGGCTTTGCAATCAAACGAGCGATTGCAAATTCCATTGACTGCCCCCATGGCATCTCAACTTCAGTACTCTCAATTTGATAACTCGAACCAAGTTCATCCAAAAGTCGCCAAGCTGCAGTAACCTCAGCAATTGCGTGATGATCACAACATGATTGAATAGTCTGCTGCTTAAGTGCTCGATGAAACTCGACGCTTTCGCTAGAACTACCACATGGACACGTATATAAAATTTCTGCACCATAATCGGTCGAAATAATCACAGGCTTGGGATCATACTTGGTGCCAGAAGATCCTGCGAGTGGTGCAAGCGCTGCGGGTCCCAAAGAGTAACCAGCCTCCCCCAAGCGAGTTTGCAACCGATCAAGTATTAGGCCTTGCTCGAGAGAAAGTGAAAATGAGCGCCTATCGGCATCTCCAGCTAGAAATCTGGCACCCTCAATGGCATCCGTGGTTGCTTTGATAGTCGCGATGCAATGTTCACAAGTGATATCGGGACTGAATAAGGTAATTTCAACCGCCATAACTAACTCCCTTGTTAACTATACTTTAAACACCAAGTCATCAGCTAGCTAAACCCGACATAAGGGATACTAGGAGATTAGAGGTCCTATGGCACACAACGAAAACGATTTATCCCTGTTAACCCACGCAGTTTACAGTCCGAAAAATAGCTCCAATATAGAACTTCCTACAATTATATTGCTACATGGATATGGAGCACATGGTCTAGATTTGCTCCCGCTCGCCCCCCATATCTGCGAGGGGAACGCGTTGATAATCTGTCCACAAGCACCTCATACAGTCAGTGTCCCCGCCGGTTATCAAGCTCCCACTAACAATCAGATGTTTACCTGGGAACAGCGCGATGAGCATGGTGAAAAAATAGAAGGTGACATAGAAGAAATGGTCTCCGTACTTGAATCTTTTATTCCGGCCGCCTTAGACAAATACGCTGCGGTAGGAGGAAAACTAGCTCTGGTAGGATTTAGCCAAGGAGGGTCGCTCGCCTATCGACTTGCATTCAGTAACCGAATTACAACGTCTGCGGTTGCAGCGCTATCAACTTGGTTACCTGACGATCTGGATCAAAAAGACAATTTGCCCCTAGACCTCCCAATACTCGTGCAACACGGTACTGATGATCCTATGGTCGACATTGCACGTGGTCGGGAATCATATAGCAGGCTTAAAAACCGAGGCGCCAATGTAACAATGAAAGAATACTCAATGCAACATGAAATCAATCAAGATTCAATATCTGATCTGTCGATTTTTCTAGCTGAGCACCTAACATAACGAAGGAATTCTCCGACCAACACTCGGGAGCTGTTCAATCGCCAGCGCGTTTCCACTGTACTAATGTGTATGGTGGATCAGCATCCTTGTGATGTTCAAAGACAGCTTCTACTTCCTCACCGATGGTTATAGGTCGCAACGGATCACCAAGTAGGTTTCCTACCATACGAACATTATCAGCACCTGGTAATTCAACTAAGACAACCATATAAGGACAACTCGCTTGAAGGGCCGGATGTACTGGATGCCAAACTCTCTCCCAAGAATAAATCCTACCCTTCGGCTCGACCTCCACGTACTCAAGGTCAAATTTATGACATCTGTGACAAATCCATTCAGGTCCCCATTGATGAGCGTCACAAGCGTCACAATATTGCACTACCAAGCTATCTCGTTCAATTGCATCCCAATACGGGGTATCTAGTCCATCTTGCCAAGGCCTTGGAGCCGCAAGTCCAGGCGGTAAATAGTTATCTGGTTCAGAAGCGTGCCACTGAGAAAGTTCACCTGTCGTCATCGATCCACCCCCAAAATACAACTACTTACCGGAGTCACCATCGGGCCAGATGCAACTAAAGCCACCTCAGCATCCGATACCTGATTAGGAGACTGCCCACGAATTTGTCGTGCCGCCTCAATAATCAATTCCAAGCCGTGCATATAGCACTCGGCCAGATTTCCTCCACTTGTATTAATAGGTAGTTTACCTGTGGATTTAAAATTCTCAAGGGTAAATATGTCGTTTACTTCATCAGCTGAGCAAAGACCATGCTCAACGATACTCATCATAACCCCGCCTGTGAAGTTCTCATAAACCTGAGATACGTCAACGTCGTCAGGAGTTACGCCCGCAATCTCGTATAGTCGCTTCCCGACATGTTGGAAATTTGATGTGGCATATATGTCCGCATTATGGGCTGGAGCCTGATTTCGAGCGGTCGACCCCTGAGCCGCCGCCAAAACCACCGCGGGTGTCGGCTTTAAGTCTCGAGCACGCTCCACAGACGTCACGATAATTGCAGCAGCACCATCGTTCTCCATGCAGCAATCGAACAGATGAAAAGGCTCAACAATCCATCTAGACTGATCATAAATTTCCTCTGTCAGTTCCCTACCGTGCATAACTGCTCGAGGATTTTGCTGGGCATGGTGATACGATGCCATTGAAATCGCTCGCAGTGCTTCTTGCTGAACACCATTTTCGTGCATAAATCTTCTAACACGCATAGCAAATGATTGAGCAGGTGACATTAATCCGAATGGAGCAGTCCATTTGCCATCATTATTTACTTCGTTTACAACGGCTCCCTGCCCAAATCTACCAAACTGACCTTGGGCCAAGGCACGATATACGACAACTACCTCACACTGGCCAGAAATAATTGCTGAGACCGCATTAGCCAGTGCACCTGAACCGCCACCGCCACCGCCACCCCAGAACATATTTGATAAACGCATCTCTTTGATATCAAGAGCAGCCGCTATACGATCTGGCGAAGATCGTTCGTTGGAATAAGAACAAAAACCATCAATATCTCTGGGGTCTACACCAGCGTCTTCACAAGCTAATAAAATTGCTTCCAAACACATCTTGAATTCACCATCTGGAGCCATCGCACGCTTGTAATATTTGGTTTCACCCAGTCCTGATATTGCGGTTCTTCCACGCATCGGATGATCTGACATTAAATACCTACCAATCCCTCATGTATACATTGCGTCAAAAGAGTAACAAAAAAAGTTCCGTACGTCAGCAAATAAATGCATGTGAAAAATGGCTTTCAGCGCTAAACTCAGAATCATGAAAAATAAAGACGCAATGACTCAATTACTGGACGATCTCAAGGACGAGCAAGACTACCTAGATGCAGCTCTCGCAGACATAGACTTAGACACTTGGGAAAATGAATCTCCAGCGGATGGCTGGCTCTTACGTGACTGTATATCTCATCTTGCTGATGTCGACGAAACTGCTGCACATGTCGCAACAAAAAAAGAAATGCCGGTGAGAACACCCTCTGATCAAGCAACTGCTCCCAAAGATACTCTTCAAAATGATCGGCAAAGGCAAGCTAGGAATTTACCAATCCCGGAATTATTGGCTTGGTGGCGAAAAGTTAGAAAAGAACAGAACGATGCATTGCGGAAACTTGATGCAAAGGATCGATTACCTTGGGCTGGACCGGCCATGTCCGTTCGGTCTTTCGCAACTGCTCGCTTAATGGAGTGTTGGTCGCACGGTCTAGATGCGCTCGATGCTGCAAAAATTACTCCGGTCGACTCAGACCGTTTGTTACACGTAGCCCATCTTGGAGTCATCACTCGAGGATTTGCCTATCAAAACCGTGGTCTTGATGTGCCGAATACGGAAATCAGAGTGGAGTTAATATCACCGTCAGGCGATATATGGGAATGGGGTAATCCCGAAGCAAAGAATCGCATTACCGGCTCTGCAGGTGAATTTTGTCGGGTGGTGACAAGGAGATTACACCTAGACGATACCCAAATAAAAAGTGAGGGTGAAAGTGCTTCCGAATATCTAAAAATAGCTCAAGCTTTTGCTGGCCCTCCGGGACCAGATCGACAACCTAAAAACCATTAAAACTGGACAAAAGCTACGAACCGGAGATTAGCAAATGAATGATCGAATCCTTCGGTATGGAATCGTAGGAGTGGGCTTAATGGGTCGAGAACACATCCGAATACTCTCACTAATCCCAAACGCTGAAGTTACCGCGTTTTACGACCCTGATGAGACCTCGCGCACTCGAGCATCGGAGCTCATACCATTTTCAAAGGCCTATGACGATTTTGACGAATTCTGCAAGAGAGACGACATTGACGCTCTAATTATTTCCTCGCCAAACCACACACATGCTGAAATGCTTCCAAAATTAATTCAAAATAACCAACATATTTTGATTGAAAAACCCTTGGCCACATCAATCAAAGATGCAAAAATGATTTCAAATCTGTTGCACAATTATCCAGGCGTCGTCTGGACAGGTATGGAATATAGATATGCACCTCCAGTCAGTCACGCTATAAATGAAGCTCACGTAGGAACGATCGGACAAATTCACATGGTGTCCATTCGTGAACATCGACACCCATTTCTCCCAAAAGTAGGTGACTGGAATCGGTTTAACCGGAATACCGGTGGAACCTTGGTAGAAAAATGCTGTCACTTTTTTGACCTAATGAGATATATCTTGAGTTCCGATCCTGTCTCAGTATTCGCGTCTGGTAGCATTGGGCTAAACCATAAAAATGAAAGATATGATAATGAAACTCCCGATATTTTAGATAATGCCTTCGTAGTTGTCGACTTCGCTTCGGGGGCGCGAGCGATGCTTGATTTGTGTATGTTTGCCGAACAAAGTACAGAACAAACAGAAATTCAAATTGTAGGTGAAGCTGGAAAAATAGAATGCCGCCAGCCATCCTCTACCGTAACAATCGGTCTAAGAGAAGATTCCTGGCCCGACTGGACACTCGGAGACTATCGGAATCCCGGTCGCATCAAAAAAATTGATGTGCCCATCCCGTCAGATATTGCATCCGGACATGGTGGTGCAACGTATTATGAACACCTCGACTTTATGAATTCAATCATAAATAACCACCCCCCACGGGTAACTGTCAATGATGGATTGTGGTCAGTTGCAATGGGGCTGGCTGCAGAGAGATCAGTTCAAGAAAAAAGGGTCATTGAGATAGAAGAAGTACTGTAATGAACTCAAAATAATCGCGTTTTGAGGCTATTCAGGATAGGCTACGCTTATGGAATTACCACTTAAACACCTCCGCGTTCTTGATTTGTCATCCGGTCCCGTGGGTGGCATGGCGACTATGGCCCTCGCTGACTTTGGTGCCGACGTGATCAAAGTCGAACGACCAGGAGGAGATCCGTTTAGAACCGCAATTAATGCGCCAATGTGGCTCCGTGGTAAACGGTCCGTAGAAATAGATTTAAAGCGCGAAGTTGAACGTGAACGACTTTATAGACTGGTAGAGACTACCGATGTAGTGGTTACCTCCTTCCGTGCGCACTCAGCCGTAGATTTAGGTTGCGATTACGATGTACTTGCAAGTCGAAATGCCGGCCTAGTCTACTGCCAAATATCCGGATTTGGACCTTATGGTCCATATGTAGGTTATCCAGGCTATGAGGGTGTAGTGGCTGCTAAAGCAGGCCGAATGCAAGCATTCAGTGGGCTCGCACCTCGTGAAGGCCCTACATACTCGGCAGTACAAGCCTCATCACATGCGACATCGCAAGCTGCGATTACAGGAATTTTTGCGGCACTATATGCTCGCGAACGTATTGGCTTTGGGCAATATGTCGAAACAAGTCTGTTACAAGGTTTACTCCCCTATGACTTGGCGGGACTGACGCTACAGAGTCTCATAGAAAAAGATCCAGACTCATGGGAGGATATGCTAAGTATGTTTCCCTCACCTGCCGTTGCTATGCCCACAATTAACTATCACCCGGTTCAAACAAAAGATGGCGACTGGATTCAATTAGGCAATCTACTTCAACATCTTTTTGAAAATTTCATAGTTGCGGCCGAGCTCTTTCAAATTTATGGAGACGAGCGCTACGAAGGCCCTCCTTTTGAGTGGCCGGAAGAAGCGCGAGAAGAATTTCGAAATGCAATGCTGCTGCGTATGCGGGAAAAAACCACCGACGAATGGATGCAAATATTCTCAGATCATGGCGGAGTCGTGGCTCATCCTTGGCAAACAACGCAATCAGCTCTCACTGATCCTGATTTAACAAAAAATGGACATGTAATTGAACTCCCAGATGGACGCGGACCACGACTTAAGGCAACCACGTCCGTAACTGAAGCCGTGCTCGGTATGTTTGGTGAAACTGATCAAGATCGCCCACCTATGAAACAACTTGGTCCACTTGCCCGCTTCACAAAATCTCCTGCCCAAATTACTGGCATAATCCCTAATCCTGGGCAACATACCTTCGAGGTATTCGATAAAGAAGCGAAATCACCCCGTTCACCATGGATGCCATTTACCAACGGCGACCATTCAGGCGCGCCAGCACTTGATGGGGTTTTGGTATTGGATTTTGCCACAATTATTGCGGGGCCTTTGGCCTCAGCTCATCTCGCTGACCTTGGTGCTCGTGTGATAAAAATAGAACAACCTGGCGGAGATCCTTTTCGAGGTATGGGTCGCGGGGGTATCTCAGCGATGAAGACAAATGCAGGTAAAGAAAGCATCGTCGTCGATTTGAAACAAGACGAAGGACGAGCCATTGTTACAAAATTACTTGAAAAAGCAGACATCGTAATTCATAATTATCGTCCGGGTGTGCCAGAAAAATTAGAAATATCATATGAAGACGCTATTAAGGTGAATCCCGAGATTATTTACGTCACCATGAACGGATACGGGAGCAATGGGCCCAGCTCACATAGGCCCTCCACGCACCCAATACCTGGGGCAGCGCTTGGTGGTGCCTTTTATCAAGCCGGATATATTCAGGAAAATACAGACAATATAGATGATCTTCGAGAGGCCGCTCGACGTCTCACCCGAGCAAACGAGGTCAATCCTGATCCAAATACTACAGCTGTGATTACCTCCGTAGCGATGATGGGCCTATACAACAGACTAAAAACCGGTCAAGGACAGGAAATATTTGTAGATATGATGGGCGCAAACGCATGGGCAAATGCTGACGACTTCATCTGGTATGACGGTAAGCCTGATCGCCCGAAACTAGACGATGAACTCATGGGGACAGGTGCCACTTACCGACTATACAAGTGTAGTGAGGGCTGGGTATTTCTCGGATTAGTCCTTGAAAAAGAGTGGCACCAATTTTGTAACATCATTGAAAGTCCGGAACTAGCGATCGATCGGAGATTTAGAACAAGTGATGCACGTGCAGAAAATAGGTCTGCACTGGAATCGTTGTTAGAAAATCTATTCCTAACGGATACCGCTGATAACTGGGAATTATTATTGGCTACTGCTGGACTGGGCTGTGTGCGGGCTGATGACTCTACTCCTGGTGAATTTTGGCTTCGAGATAAACATGTTCAAGTCAATGAATATACGAAAAGTGTTGAACACGGTGAACATGGTCCATATACCCGTCATGGTCCAGTTGTTCGACTTAGACGAACCCCAAATTCACTAGGACCCGCACCAATGGCAGGAGAACAAACATCAAGCATCCTAGAAGAACTTGGTTATAAACAAAAGGCTGTTACACAGTTGCGTGAAGCACAGATTGTCTGGAGTGAACCGGCAGTTGATCTCTCATAAAAGGGACTAGTGCTACAGAAAACCCTATAATCAAACGAAATAGACAAATTCGCTACGAAAGGCCTAAATATGCTTTGGGAACTCAGACAATATCACATCCGTGACGGTAAAAAAGATGAATGGGTACGCTTGATGGAAAATGAAATTATACCGTTCCAAGTGTCCAAAGGAATGGTGATTCTGGGTTCATTCACGGGTGAAGAAGATGAAAATATCTATATTTGGATGCGACGATTTGAAAATGAATCAGAACGAGAACGACTGTATAAAGAAGTGTATGACAGCGACTATTGGAAAGATGAAATCGGACCAAAAATTCCAGAATTGATGGATCGTGAAAAAATAAATGTAACTCGACTGGACCCAACTCCATTATCACCTATGCAATAAATTTAGACCCGTTGAATCTGTCCGCCAATACTCGATAAGGTGCCTTCTAAGTTCTCGTATCCGCGATCAAGGTGAAATATGTCTTCGAGGGTTGTTACTCCCTCAGCAGCCAAAGCCGCGACAACCACCGCTGCACCGGCACGAATATCAAGTGCCTTCACGCGAGTGCCGCGTAACTGGGAGGGTCCTTCAATCAGGACAGAAGAACTGCTCCCAAGGGTGATTTGTGCGCCCATTTTTCTCAGCTCGCTAACGTACAAGGTTCTATTATCGTAAACACGCTCATGAATAAAAGAGACTCCTGTGACCTGAGTCAATGCGGAGGCCATAGGAGGGTGCAAGTCAGTGGCAAAGCCGGGGTAAGGCACAGCCTGAAGTGCGACTGACTGAAGTTTTGAAGCACCAGACACCTGAATTCCTGTAGACCCATCATCAGACTCAACATCGGTCTGCACCGCTGCACCCATTTCCAATAACTTAGAAGTAAGACTGCTCAAATGCTCGGGGACTGCATTCGAAACAAGTACCTCCCCTCGAGTAGCGATAGCACTTAATAGTAAAGTTCCAGCTTCTAATCGATCTGGAATTATAGTGAATTCGCAACCGTGTAATTTGTCGACACCAGAAATCTTTATATGCGCGGTACCCTGACCCGAAATATTTGCACCCATTCGGTTCAACATATTTGCTACCATCTCAACTTCGGGTTCAGCAGCGGCGTTTACAATTACGGTCACCCCATTAGTCAAAACTGCAGCTAATAAAACGTTAACCGTGGCCAAGACACTCGGATAATCGAAAAATATAGACGCACCAGATAATGCTGACTCGGACGAGACTATCCAGTTAGTCTCGTCGTGCTCAATCTGAGCCCCAAGTGCTCTAAATCCAGCTAAGTGAATGTCTAGAGGACGCGAGCCAATTACATCACCGCCCGGAGCAGCACACTCTGCCGAACCTACGCGTCCAAGCAAAGCTCCGACCACCAAAAAAGATGCGCGCAGTTTCTGAACTAGCTCACTTGGTGGTTTGGTAGAAGTAATACTCTTACTTTGTAATATCAGAGATTTATTCTCCCGACGAACTAACGTCCCAAGTGATCTCAGAATGTCAGACAATTCTTCTATATCTGCAATATCCGGAACATTATGCAGAATCACCTCATCAGAGGTCAATAAACTTGCGACAACGGCATAGAGAGCAGCGTTCTTTGACCCTGCAACTCGTACGGTACCTCTCAACGCATTGGATCCCGTGATTAAATAAGCGTCAGACACGTTAGGCCCCTTAGAACACAGGCTCTAGATCAAGTCTAGAATGCGATACGTCGTCGAATGATAGCTTACTTCAGACTACATGAAATCCGTTATGCTGCCTCATCTTCGGGAACATCAGCAAGAATATTCACCTCGTTGTTCACAACCTGTAAAAAACCACCCGCAAGAGGTATCGTCTCAAGGCCATTAGCTCCATACAACGTCATACTGCCACCAGCTAGACTAGTCATCAATGACGCATGCGAGGGAAGAATCGTAATCTGTCCATCACTAGCGGGCACTACGATCTTCTGCACATCGTCTTGTGCCAAAATAGATTCTTCAGCCGTCACAATATTTACTGAAAGAGCCATAACTTTCTACTCCACTTTAATTAGTTTTTTAAATATGAGTTTGTACTAGGCTTCGGCCAACTGACGGCCTTTTTCAATAGCATCGTCAATATTTCCGCACATATAAAAAGCCTGTTCCGGAAGATCGTCATGCTGGCCTTCAAGAATTTGTTTAAATCCTTCAACAGTCTCAGCAACTGTAACGTAACGACCCGGATTCCCCGTAAATACTTCGCCAACGAAAAATGGTTGAGACAAAAATCTCTCAACCCGCCGCGCGCGCGCAACAATTGCCTTATCTTCCTCAGAAAGCTCTTCGATACCTAGAATCGCAATTATATCTTGTAGATCCTTATATCTTTGGAGGGTCTGAACAACACCTTGAGCGACACTATAATGTTCTTCACCAACAACAAGTGGGTCTAACACTCTGCTGTTAGACGTAAGTGGATTCACCGCTGGATACAATCCTTTTTCAACTAAGGCTCGATCGAGTGTAATAGTCGAATCAAGGTGACCGAAGGTCGTTGCAACACCAGGGTCAGTGTAATCATCCGCTGGAACATAAATAGCCTGAAATGAAGTGATTGAACCTTTATTAGTAGAAGTGATTCGCTCTTCTAGTACACCAACTTCTGACGCAAGCGTTGGCTGATAACCAACTGCAGATGGCATACGACCAAGAAGTGCTGATACTTCCATTCCAGCCAAGGTATATCTATAAATATTATCAACAAATAAGAGCACATCACGGTTCTCTTCGTCACGAAAATATTCAGCCATCGTCAGTCCACTGAGAGCCACTCGCAAGCGCACACCAGGTGGCTCATTCATCTGACCATAGACAAGAGCTGTTTTGTCCAGAACTCCAGATTCTTCCATTTCGTGCCATAAATCGTTACCCTCACGAGAGCGCTCACCCACACCCGCAAATACCGACAATCCACCATGCTCTGTAGCCAGATTTCGAATAAGTTCAGTGTTAGTAACTGTCTTTCCTGTGCCAGCTCCTCCAAATAACCCTACTTTTCCACCTTTGGCCAGAGGTGCAACAAGATCAATGACCTTGACACCTGTCTCCAACACTGCCGCACTGGTCTCTTGCTCTGAAAAGGAAGGGGCGGGCCTGTGAATTGGCCACCTAGTCTGAGATTCAGATATAGCCTCACCTGGATCTAGTGGCTCACCCACAACATTAAAAATTCTTCCCAAAGTCTCGGGACCAACTGGTACTGTGATGGGTTGGCCTGTGTCTATGACTTTCGCGCCTCGCGCTAGTCCATCAGTTGAGTCAAGAGCTAGCGCACGAACCCAATTATTACCGTTATGTTGCTGAACCTCAGCAATGAGTGTCTCTCCATTTAAATCAATATTGATTGCGTTGTAAACTTCAGGTAATTCTCCGGTAGGAAACTCAACATCTACTACCGTACCAATCACCTGCCGCACTGATCCTTCTGCCATAAGATTGCCTCCTAGATATGTCTGAAGAAAAACTTCCGTCTTCTATCTATATTCCTTCTCAGTATTCCCAATTCTCTAACTTCTCTTCTTAACTCTCTAATGCAGCTGTACCACCTACTATATCGAGTAGTTCACCTGTAATGCCTTCTTGCCGGGCCTTGTTATATTCCAATGTAAGACTATCGACCATGTCATTCGCAGCATCTGTTGCCTGACGCATCGCAACCATTCGCGCAGACTGTTCGGACGCGCGTGCTTCTAATACCGCTGCGTAAAGCTGCATTTCAACATAACGTGGTAGCAACGTATCTAGTAATTCAACAGGCGATGGCTCGAACAACATATCACCCGATAACGTCTTTTCAGCACCTTCCTCCTCAGTCGGTGGTTCGATTGGAAGGACTTGCAGTGTTTCAGGACGCTGAACAGCAGCATTAATAAATCGTGAAAAGCCAACAAATACTTGGTCTATCTCGCCGTTCTGAAATTGCTCTATGACGGAAGCTGCAATTGGCCGCACATCCGAAAAATCAGGAAAGTCACCAAGACTTGGCCAATCCTCCATTACCATTCCTGCTCGACTAAAAAAATCTTTCCCTTTTCGACCGAGAGGAATAACCGTCATGCTCTCGACATTAGGTTGGTGCTCAAGAAGGAAGGATGCACCAGATCGGTTCATATTTGCGCTCAATCCACCTGCCAGACCTCGATCAGCTGTGATGTGGATGTAGACGACATTATTCACGGTTCTAGTAGTTAGAAGGGAATGAACGCTTTCACCTTGAGTAGAACCCAAAGCATCTGCAATTTCACTAAGCACCGAAGTCATACGATCGGCATACGGTCTAGATTGCAGAGCACGGTCAGTCGCCCTGCGCATTTTCGAGGCAGCGACAAGCTCCATAGCTCGCGTTACTTTGGAAGTATTAGCAACCGACCGAATTCGATCCTTTATTGCCCTAATTCCACCAGCCATTTATGTCTCCTTTTACAGTCTTTGATTTGCCAAAAGACTAGTAAGCAACCGTACCTTTAAAGTCAGTTATTGCCTGCTTTAAAGATTCTTCATCATTGTCATCATAATCACCGGAGCTCGTGATGCTCGCAATTAAATCACCGTGCCCACTTCCCATGTATTCATGAAAAGCCGCCTCAAATTCAACAACCTTATCCGAAGGAACGTCGTCTAGATGTCCAAACACACCAGCATACAAAATAGATACCTGCTGCCCCAGTGAAAGAGGCTGATATTGTGGCTGCTTAAGTAGTTCCGTAAGTCGTTCACCGCGCACTAATTGCTGTTTCGTAGCATCATCAAGATCGTCGGTTCCAAACTGTGCAAATGCCTGAAGTTCGGTGTATTGAGAGAGATCTAACCTCAATGAGCCGGCCACTTTTTTCATTGCTTTTGTCAGAGCTGAACCACCAACTCGCGAAACAGATATTCCAGGATTACAGGCTGGTCTCAGACCTGAATTAAATCGGTCCTGTTCCAAAAAAATCTGACCATCAGTAATTGAAATAACGTTGGTAGGAATATAGGCTGACACGTCACCCGCTTGCGTCTCAATAATAGGAAGCGCAGTGCTCGATCCTCCTCCATGGTCTTCAGTCACTCTGGCCGAACGCTCAAGCAAACGTGAATGAAGATAAAAGATATCACCAGGATAAGCTTCACGGCCTGGAGGTCGGCGGAGTAGAAGTGAGACTTCACGATAAGCCCAAGCATGCTTCGATAAGTCATCATAAATGATGAGCACGTCTCTACCCTTCGCAACGAAATATTCAGACATTGCGACACCCGCATAAGGTGCGAGATATTGAAGTGCTGCTGATTCAGACGCTGACGCTGACACAATAATCGTATGCTCTAACGCACCGTTCTCCTCCAGAATCGCTGCAGTCTGTGCGACTTTGGCCTCTTTCTGACCAATTGATACATAAATACATATAACGTCACTGTTTTTTTGGTTAATAATTGAATCAATGGCAATCGCAGTCTTCCCGATTGATCGATCACCAATTATCAGCTCACGTTGACCACGACCAAGAGGAATCATAGCGTCAATCGCCTTAATCCCAGTTTGGAGCGGCTGGTCCACAGAAACCCTTGATACAACGTCTGGAGCAATACGCTCCATAGGATATGTTTCCTGAGTCGCCAAGGGGCCCCGCTCATCGACTGGATCGCCAAGAGCATTGACTACCCGGCCCATTAGTGCTTCACCGACTGGCACAGATGCTACTTGCCCTGTAGTTCGGACTTCGGCTCCTTCTTTGATGTTGGACGCATCTCCCATGACAACGGCACCCACCGTCTCCTCTTCGAGGTTCAAAGCCAACCCACGGATTGGTTGCCCTGCACTATCTTGCACATCGAACTCGATAAGCTCTGACGTTACGCAGTCGCCCAGACCATGGATTCGAGCAATTCCGTCACCAGCTTCTATCACTGTGCCCACATTGGCACTAGAAACACTGGCATCAAAGTTCTCTATCTGCTCTCTTAGTATTGATGCTATTTCTTCAGATCTAACAGCCATCAGTTCACCTCATTCTTTTTCTTCGTCTTAAGATCTCGCAATATGGGTCCGCAACGAACCCAATTGCCCTCGAGTCGATGCATCTATTAATCGGTCACCTACTCGTATAACAAGCCCACCTATAATCGACGAATCTAACTTCGTTTCAACAATTATTTTCTTACCCATCGCAGTAGATAATTTGTCGGCTATTTCAACCGTCTGCGATTCATCTAACGGGACAGCACTCGTGACGGTAGCGCGTGCCACGTTCTGCTCATCATCCAACAGTTCCTTAAAAAAAGACTGTATCGATGGTCCAAGTGCTAGACGATTCTTGCGCCTAAGTAACCTAAACAGATTTATTTGGTTAGCGGAAATATCTGGCATTACTCTCCGGACAATATTCTGAAAAGTATCATCGGTCATACCATCACCCTGGAGGATTTCAACATACGAGGGGTTACCAGTGAGCACATCTAAATTTTCAATAGCCTCTTGCCACTTACCTAATTCACCAGAACTCTTCGCAATTCCGAGAACTGCTACCGCATATCTTCTTCCTGCAACGTCTCGAGTACCTGACATTATCGATGTCCGCCTTTATTAATCATCTTGAGATTCACTAAAAGAAGTGCCAATTAGAGACTCAGTTATTAACCGCTGATGAGCATTTTTATCAAGCGACTGACCAATCACTCGTTCAGCTGCATTCACTGTCAAATCAGCAAATTCAGCTCTAAGAGAATTAATGGCCTGCTGCCGTTCTGTTTCAATTTCATTTCTTGCGCGCGTCACTATCTGCTCAGCATCAGCTCGAGCCTGGGTCTCAAGTTCTTCACTCAATCGCGCAGCAGTCTCCTGAGCCCGAGTGATTAACTGTCTGCCCTCAGCGCGGGCTTCCTCCAACGCAGCTCGAGCCTCTTCTTGGCTCTTTTCTGCAGATTCAGATGCTGCTTGAGATGCATTAAGTCCTGCCTCTATCTTCTCTCGACGCTCGTCCACAATCTTCATAATGGGACCCCAGGCCAAAAAACGAAGCACCACTAAAAGCACTCCAAAGTTGACTAGCTGAGCTATGAGCCCCGGAACATTGATTCCTAAGGCTCCAATGCCGCCACTCTCAGCAAAAACGCCAAGAGGAGTGACAGCAAAAAAGATGCCTAACACAGCGGCGATGACAACTCGCCGACGCCACGATAAAAAATCAAATTTGATTTCCGTCATTCTCCGTGGCTCCTTCCCATACAAATCAGTACCACCAAATAATCAAATATGCATTCTCTGCAGCCCGACTATTGGCTCACCAATAGATTTATTCCTAAAACACAAATCCAATAAGAATCGCGACAACAAGCGCATAAATTGCGACAGCTTCAGCGAAGGCAATTGCGAGAATCATGTTCGTCTGAATTACTCCTGCAGCCTCAGGGTTTCGACCGAGAGCTTCCATAGCCTTGGACCCGAGCATACCAATTCCGATTGCCGGACCTAGTCCTCCAACACCCATAGCTATTCCAGCCGCAAGAAACTTCATGGACGCCTCAGTCGAAGCATTATCTGCTTCGCCCTCAGCTGCTGCCACCGCTGTGGCAATCAACCACATCGCTGCTGAAAGCATAGTTACGTAAAACGCTCGGCTTCTAATCTTCATTCCTGTCTCCTTCTACCGTTGCGTCAGCTACTTCTGCAACCGACAATCTTCTTACCTTATTCAACTTACTCACCAGTTAAGCAACTGTTGCTCAACTAGTAAATTACTTATTTTCTCAGCCTATACGGTCAAAGCCTGTTCGACACGGGGCTGACTTCCGTGCTCTTCATCATGATCATCATGATCGCCATGAGCAGTCACTGCGGTTGCAGCAAATACCGTGGTAAGCATTGCAAAGACGAACGCTTGAACCAGACCGACAAACAATTCAAGCAAATAAAACACATCCGTCAATAAAAATGGAATTAAAAAGGTCATCATTAATAACAAAACTTCACCAGCAAATATGTTTCCAAACAAACGGAAAGTGAATGACACAATTCGTGACAATTCACTTACGAACTCCAAGATGCCGACAAAGATATCAATAACCCCCGAGCCACCTTTTTTATAGAAATCCCAAGCAAAGAATTTTTTAAGATATGAAATGCCGAGAGCCTGGAGACCCCATATCTCGACAAAAATAAACGAGTAAATTGCAATCGCTAACGGAGCATTCATATCAGACATTGCCGATCGCAAGGCTGGTTCGATGGCGC
>CAJXBM010000005.1:0-49225 GCA_913051185.1 uncultured Chloroflexota bacterium
AGTCTCTGAGAATTATAGAAATGTTGCCAAGGTTGACACATACAAATTCGGAACCGGGAGAATACATTTCTACTCCCGACCCAGATCCCCACTTTCTAATTCATTCTTCGTACGTCCGGCTGCAGCTATGCGCGCTGCGGCGGCTTCTTCCTCGGCAGCTGCCAACACCTCGTCACGTTTCCGCTGCTCTCCGTAACAATCGGAGCAAAGTACCGGCCTATCATCTCGTGGACGAAAAGGAACCTCTGTAAGCTTCTTACATTGTCCGCATTCAGCCACAAACAATTGACGGGGCGTCCGTCCGCCGTACGAGGCATACACGCCATATCGTGGAATATCTGTTGACTCCATTCCACTAGACGTCTTCTTTTGTTGACGACAATTTGGACAACGAACAGGATCATGTTCTAGTCCCTTGCTTGAATAAAATTCCTGCTCTCCAGCAGTGAATGTAAATTCGTCCGGACAATCTCTACACTTTAATTTTCGATCAGTAAATGACATAACACCCCCACATGTACCGCAAAAACACGATACCTCTAAAAAATATTCACCATAATCTTATTGATGAAGATTTAGCATAATGCTAATCGTCGAACTCTTCAGCGTCGAGACCAAATTGAAAAATAGGCAACTCTAAGGAGTGCCCATTTTTCTGTGGACAAATTGTCGCCTCACAGACCTCTAACGGTGACTTGCACAAAGGACACAATGGTCGACCTGATGCCACTAGTCCAGAAATATTTTTAATAAACGCGACAGCCTGCCCCCGGCTAATCTCCATTCGAAAAGTAGGTGATGATGCTCTGTCATCTGCCGTCTGCTCGTCTGCTATAAAAATCAGGTGTTCACGCTCGGAATTATAATCAAAGCCCGCTCGCGCAATTTGGAAATCAACCTGCGGTTCTTCCGGAAAAGAATGAATAGAAACACTTCTCTCCCTTGCTCTGCCGATTTGACGAGATCTCTCGGCCAACAATCGAGAAAATATCCTACCAATCTCTATCAGCTGCTCTTTCTCTAGCCATAATGAGGCGTATTGATCTCCTACACGCGCACGTAACCTAAAGTGCCGTTGTCCTGGTGGCCCGACAGCATCAGCATCTACCGCATCTACTAAACCGAAATCGATCATACTAAGAAGCGTAGAGGGTGAACCTCTTGAGGTACAACCCGACCTACACATTCCACATGAAATTGCGAGTATTATTTACCAATAATGGATAACAATATCTCGTTTGAAACTGTCAAAAAACTGCGTGCGCTTTTAGATACTGGCAAGATAACTGCATCAGAACTTTTGGATCAGACGTTATCCGAAATTTCTCGTACAAATCCCATTCTTAACTCATTCGTATTAGTAACTGAGTCGCTAGCCCGAGCTCAAGCTGAATCCGCTGACGCACGAATTGAACAAGGGAAACCTACTAGTCCGATCGACGGGATTCCAATAGCAGTAAAAGACTTGTACGATACTGCTGGCATAGTCACCGCGGGCGGAACTGCAGCATTCGAAAATAGAATACCGGACCACAATTCATACGTGATTGATAAATTACAGCAGGCTGGAGCAGTAATAGTAGGTAAAACAAATACGCATGAACTAGCTTTAGGAGGAACAACTAATAACCCGCACTATGGACCTACTCACAACCCTTGGAATTTAAAAAACGTTCCAGGGGGCTCGTCGGGTGGATCTGGTGCGGCCTTGGCCTCAGGGCAGGTACCCCTCGCACTTGGAACTGATACCGGGGGGTCAGTACGTATTCCCTCAGCATTTTGCGGAGTCACGGGACACAAGCCGACATACGGGCTCATAGGGAAAAGTGGAATAATACCTCTCTCAAAAACACTTGATCATGCTGGTCCCATGGCCAGAACAGCTTTCGATTGTGCTCTGCTACTCAACCAAATGACCGGCAAAGATATAAATGATCCCCATAACATCAATTTCGATTCTTCTACGGACTTCACTAGAAATATTGAAGGGAACGTTAAAGGGACTACATTAGCTGTTATTCCATCTTTGCTGGTTGACAGTGATATCGGGGTAATTGAATCGTTTACAAAGTCAATCGCTGTTCTTGAACAAATGGGTGTGAACATAACAGAAATTGAACCGACGTCGAATAACCAAACAAAAATAAAAGACTCGAGAAGATATGATTCTGAAATTAGTTGGGGAGATCCACTCCCTTCTATTATTCGGAACCTATCCCCCATCCTTTTATCCGAAGGATCTACATACATAGAAAATATTCTTCGAACTAATCCTAATTTGATTGGCCAGGCAGTAAGAGAGCGAATGATGAAAGGCATTGATATTTCTGTTCACGACTATATTCGTGCACTTGATTGGCGTAAGGAAATTGAGGGTAGATTTGAGAGCTGTCTGCTTAATTCAACCATCGACGGATACGTCGTCCCCACTTCTCCACAAGTAGCAGAACCTATCGCGAGTGATCCTCACGTGGGTATGGAACCCGACGTAAAATTTCGTAATACAAGCGTATTCAACCACACTCGACAACCATCTATTTCCATGCCAAATGGCTTCAACAGCGAGGGACTTCCGACAGGTCTAATGATCACAACCGCTCAGAAAAACGATGCACTTGCACTTCGACTAGCACATCAATACCAACTAAATACTGATTTTCACTTGTCGAGACCTGGCATGAACGGTTAAATAAATAAACATGGTCAATGTTACAGCAAATAAATCACTGATTGGTTACACATATCTTCGAATTGGTGGACCAGCAGAATGGTTCGCTGAGCCAAGGAACATTCATGAACTTCGTGAACTGATTAGTTGGGCCGATGAGAAAAATTTGTCCGTACGAATAATTGGGGCTGGATCAAATATCCTAGTCGCTGACGAAGGTGTAAAAGGATTGGTCATTTCACTAAAGACAGCATGTGCCGCCATCGAGGTAAATGGGACCAATATCATCACTGGATCAGCAGTAATGCTACCTGCCTTGGCAAAGAAAGCTGCAAGTTCAGGCTTGTCGGGGGCAGAGTTTTGCATAGGAATACCAGGAACTGTGGGAGGTGCACTCCAATCAAACTCTGGTACGACCGTCAATTCAGACATGAGCACTATCGTCGAACAGATAACCGTTTTAAAAAATGGTGAACTTCGAAACTATGATCACAACGATATTATTTGGGGCTATAGAGAGACGTCACTTAAACGCAGTGGCAATATCGTTATTGAGGCTAGCTTCAATCTTGTAAACAAGTCGAGTGACGTTATTAACTCGGATATGCGCGCGCTACTTGCGTCTCGAAAGGCGACTCAACCGACGGCTGAACCGAATGCAGGCTCCATCTTCAAAAATCCTGAAGGTGATTACGCAGGACGATTAATCGAAGCCGCAGGATGTAAAAAACTTGGCACGAAAAATGCCTCAGTCAATCAATTACACGCAAACTTTATCACCCATAACGGAAATGCGAGTTCAGACGAAATCGTATATCTGATCACAGAAATTCAACAAAAGGTACGGGCATCATTCGGGATCGAACTCACTCCAGAAATTGAGTGGTGGGGTCCTGAAGTTCAACCACGCTGCTTCAATAACTAATTCATATCATCGTCATATTGTTGCGATGTATGATTTCCTCACCATACTCATAACCGAGTGTACGAAGAATTTCCGAACTTTGGATTCCTTTGATTCGCCCTAATTCATCGGTGGAATAATTTGTAATACCTACGCCAATGCGCGTTCCTGAAATGGAATGTATATCGACTACATCACCACGTTGAAAATACCCATCACAGCCTACAACTCCCACCGGTAGGATAGATGAACCTTTTCTTAAGGCGTTCTCAGCGCCATTGTCGACTGTCAAGCGACCTTTTATGACCACGTTCGAAAGTAAATACCGTCGGCGGCTTTCGATTCTACTCGACTGAGCTGGAAAAAAAGTGCCTTTTTTTTCATTAGATACTGAAGATAAAACACAATCCTCTGAATTTCCATTTGTGATTAATACATCTGTTCCACTTTCCGTCGCAATTTTTGCCGCTGATACCTTGCTTGCCATCCCTCCCCTACCTCGCTCACCAGCAGATCCAGCAATTGACAGTATGTAATCGTCGACCGATTCCACTTTACTAATCAAAAGGGCTTCTTCATTTATCCTAGGGTCTGACTGATACAGTCCCGATACATCACTTAGAATGACTAATAGGTCAGCATCGACTAAATTTGAAATAAGGGCCGAAAGATGGTCATTATCGCCTATATTGACCTCAGCTATTTCATCTATAGCAACGACATCATTCTCATTAATAATTGGAACGATATTAAGCTCCAAGAGCTTCAGCAAAGTGTTTCTAGCATGCAAATAAGACAATCTATCACTCACATCGCGACGGGTAATTAACGCTTGCGCAGAGAGAATATCTAATTGATTGAACGCCTGTTCCCAACCACGCATGAGCGGAACTTGCCCAACCGCTGCCAACACTTGTTTGGAAGCAACACTCCCAGATTCACTAGAAAATTGATTGTTTTTAAATTTCGCTAAAAGAGATTGTCCCTCAGTAATTGCACCACTCGTGACCAAAAGTACTTCATATCCCTCACGTTGGAGTACAGAAATTTGGCGAACTATATCTCGCATCTTCTCGTAAACGATTTTTTTTCCACCCTGAGTGAGTACGTTCGTTCCAATCTTAACCACAACTCGGTATAAATCTGAATTATTTTTAGCCACGGTTTCACAACTTTCATTTAGTCTTGTAATGATAAAAACCATCTTACGGACTAGAGATTGATCTACTAGAGTTTAAAGTAATAATATGCAATCTCGATACATAACATCGGAAAACGGAAAAAGTCTTATTCGACTTCTTTATTCCAGTGGTAAACGGTTTGTGCGCGTTCACGGACCTCAGCATGCTGCAGCAACTGCTTATTTCGGAATTTTTTCTTTATTTCCACTAACTTTGTTGCTAAGTAGCGTCTGTGGAATTCTGTTCGAGAGTGATGCTCAGGAATTAACAATCGAGCTACTTGTTAATCAGTTACAAATGAACGACTCTTCAGTTGAATCTGCACTCAAAAATTTCCTTCAGCTTGGACCCGCAGTACTGGTTGCGTCCGCACCTGCATTAATTTTGACATCAGGTACTATGACTTCATCGTTGCGAAAGGGCTTGGATGAAACTTTTGGGCCCGTAAGAAACAGATCATTTCTCAGATCAAGATTAATCGATTATGCGCTCATACCATTCCTGGCTCTGCCCTTAATCGGTGGTTTTATAACAACCGCAATATGGAGCTTGTCGACAAATGGTCGTGGCGATATTTCTGTTCTTGACATCGATCAGTACTTGATAACTCCTGAATTAGCGATTGGCCCAGTAATATCGCTATCCCTCACACTACTGTCAGCCATGCTTTGGTATCACTTTGTACCTACTAGAAAGCCAGCTATACAAACCCTCTGGTTTGGGGCCACAATTTCATCCCTTGGGTTTGAAATTTTAAAGTACGGATTTACTTTCTATATTTCTCGATCTATCACTTTCGACCTAATTTATGGTCCGTTGACATCAATAATGGCTATTATGCTTTTCATATTTATTTCTGCATACATTTTTATTTTTGGCGCAGCTGTGTGTACTCAAAAATTTGGTGAATAATTATGACCGTGTAGGAGGACCATGAGGAAGCTCTAATTTTGACCTTAACAAAGTAATTGTGGCGTCCGCAAGCGGTCTAATCAAAATTTGTAAATCCCAATCTAAATCTTGAAATTTAGACATAAATTCTTCAATAGAATCTAACGACTGACCGAAACGAATCCTTTCATGATGAGCATCAATGGCTTTAAATCCCTGCAATTTCCTCGGACCTTCGCGTCCTCCCTCAGAAATATACCAATCCTTAAACGCAACACCGCATCCGATACTAAACATCATGGACCCCAGTGGAGTGATAATTGGTGGAACCCCAGCGCTGAGTGCCCGAGCAGTCGTCTTTCTTGGAATAGAATCATATTCAATCATCAGATGACCACCATTCGGCACTATCTCTGATAGCACCGCAATGATATTTAAATCGATGCTTTCGGGAATTTTCACCTGGCCATCATCAAATTCCAACACGTCAGTAAAATATGTTATCTCCAACCAATTAAATCCTGGAAATTTACCTGAATTCTGAAGTCCCCTAACAACCGGAAAACGTGCCCGACCTAACTTTTTAGAATCCAGAAATATTTGAAAATTCGAGGAGCCTACTTTGCTCTTTGGCCCAAGTTCGATTTCTAAAAAAACACCGTCTCCGACTTCACGACCATTAGCAATAAAAAGCTCATGGTCCGCTTCGTCTGATATAGGTTTCCACACACGTGTACCCTGACTACTTCCTGACATACGATGAGTTCATACAAATCATAATTCTAATTCACTATTTAGCAGGAATCATCTGGTTTATGTCTTCTACACATGAGAAAAGGTTAGAGCAATACGCCACGAGCGAGGATAAATTCTATGTCACGGCACTAAAAAAACTATTAATGAGAGGTAAATCTCAAAATAGCATAACCAAACAAAATAATGATGATGACCGGTTACAGCTTATATGGAACTACCTAAATGACCACGAGAGACCCGATAGTCGACATACCGTGCACATCGCTGGCTCAAAAGGTAAAGGATCAACTGCATCAATCGTTGAAATAATTTTAAGGTTTGCCGGTGCGACCACCTGTTTATTAACCTCTCCTGATTTGCATAGCGCTAGGGAACGCATCCGAATAAACGGCCAGTTGATTTCAAAACCAGACTTCACCCGACTAGCAAATAAGCTTCTTGACGATCCCATTACAGCTGACTGGTCTTATTTTGAAATGATGACAGTAATCGGTTGGTGGGCCGCGCATGATTTTCAATCTGATTGGCAAGTGATTGAAGTCGGGCTCGGTGGAAGACTCGACACGACTAATGCCGTACTAAAAAAAGAAGTCTCTGTAATAACAGCGATAGACCTAGAACACACCGATATACTTGGTTCCACAATTAGAAAAATAGCTGCCGAAAAAGCTGGAATTATTAAACGATCTGCACACTTGGTGTTAGCAACGATGAACAAATCTGCACGCGATGCAATTAGAAGCAGAGCGAGATTGCCGGATGATCACATACATGATGCCTCAACAGACTGCACGATTACTTCCAGAACTGTAAGTCTAGATAAACAGATAATTACACTCAAAACTCCCGACCATCTATATAACGATCTCACTTTTTTATTGCCCGGAGAACACCAGCTAGAAAACATCTGTAGTGGCATTAGAGCTGCCGAAATAGCTTGGTACGCAGTGAACGAGACCAAACTGCCTAAAAAAGCTGTTTTCGAAGGACTAGCCTCGCTCACTATTCCTGGGCGATTTGAAGTCTTAAGCCAAAAACCACTCATGATCACGGATGGTTTACACACCCCTCTTGCCGCAAAGCGATTTTCGGAAAGTCTGAAAGCATTAGGGATCACCAAAAACTTAATTTGGATCTTTGGCTTCCTCGAAGGTAAGTCTATTTCTAAAATTATTGATCAGTTAGTGATGCCCTCGGATACAACTATCGCTACAGAGCTTTCGGGCTTGCGAGCGTTGCCGTCAGAAGCGATTGCACATGAACTGAGAAAACGATCACACCAGGTCAGCGTCCAGCCGAATATTTCTAGCTCAATTGAATATGCAAAACAAATCTCGGGGCCCGATAGTACGATACTAATTGTAGGGAGTCTCTATACCGCAAGCGAAGCCCGAGCATTTGAGCTCGAACTAACTAATGAAACGAAAGAAAAAACTAGGTAATAATTCGATAACTTCAAACCATACCCCTGAGGACTAACACTGAATTTTGCCCTCCAAACCCAAACGAGTTATTCAGAACGATCCTCGATTTCACATCACGGGCTTGATTAGGAACATAGTCAAGATCGCACTCCTCATCAGGACTCTCGAGATTAATTGTTGGCGGAACAATAGAGTGTCTAAGGCCTTCGATTAAAGCAATCGTTTCTACCGCCCCGCTAGCCGCCAACATATGACCCGTCATAGATTTCGCGGCATAAGTCGGTATATGCGCAGCGTGGTCCTGAAATACCGAGTGTAATGCCCGCGTCTCCGCGATGTCTCCTACTCCAGTAGATGTCGCGTGAGCTGAAACTACATCGATATCTTCGGGATTTATTCTTGCGCTGTCTAAAGCCAATCCAATAGCCCTGGCCGCGCCAGATCCGTTCTCGGCTGGAGCCACCAAAAAGCTCGCGTCAGCAGAGCAACCAAATCCAATTATTTCGGCGAGTGGCTCTGCCCCCCTCTGTCTCGCATGATCAAGAGACTCAAGAACAAGAATGGCTGCTCCCTCTGCAGGTACAAATCCAGATCGATTCTTATCAAACGGTCTTGATGCTTTAGTTGGATCATGATTGAAACCAACCGAAACAGCCTTCATGGCGGAAAATCCTGCCAAACCAAGCTTGCTAATTCCCGCCTCTACACCGCCGGCAAGCATTACATCACATGAGCCACGTTTAATTATTTCAAACGCCTCTCCCAAAGCTTGAGTACCTGCCGCACAAGCGGTGACCAAGGTGCCATTATAGCCAAGCAATCCAAATTCAATCGCAATATTAGCCCCGGCCATATTACCTAAACGTTTGGAAATATAAAAAGGATCGACGCGGCTCGGGCCCCTGGAATAAATCGTTTCCATAGACTTTTGGTCTTCATCAATTGCTCCTCCACCATTGCCTATCAACACCCCAATTCTTTGTCGACTTGACTCGTCCATGTGAGGGATATCAATTCCAGCGTGATCCAATGCCATGCGACTAGCACCCACCGCAATTTGTGAAAATCGAGCGATTCTTCTCCCTGCTTTCTTGTCCATATATTCTGAGTAATCGAAATCTTTTATTTCACCCGCTATTTGACAATCATATCCAGACGGATCAATTAAAGTCATTCTAGAAACGCCAGACTCACCAGAAATCAAGGCATTCCAAAATGATTTAATGTTATTTCCCAATGGATTGAGTGTTCCCATTCCCGTCACGACCACGCGTATCGAATCATCATTATTAGTCATATTCCAAGCTGCTTTCTTGTCTTACCTAGACACGCTCTTAATTATCTATTTTTAAGAATCTCATTGCGTTTCCACCTATAAATTTTTCAATATAAGTCGAACCTGAAAGATTCTCTCTTACATCATTAAGATCATTCAGCTGCGAACGAAGAGGAAAATCTGACCCCCAGCAAACAGACGAATCGCCGACAAGAGTTGGTATTAATTTATAAATATCAGATCTATACAAGTACTTACTTGCCGCCGAGTCAAAAACAATTCGACCAGAATCTATCAATTTTTGAACTTCCGGCATCAATGCATAAAAAGGTAAACCACCACCCCAATGTGCAGCAATGACCCGTAAATTTGGGTTATTTGACAGCAAAAGCCACAATTCTCCGACTGTCAATCCTCCACTCTTTCCAGAATACTGATGACCAACTTCTTCACTGACATGGACCAACACTACGCCTCGGAGATCTGTAACTGCACCCAAATCAGCTCGTTGATTTTTTCGAAGTTCGCCAACGCCTAAAGAAAAGTCCGGCGGGTCAGTTTTTTGAACTGGTACAAATGGAATAATTCTCGAAATTGCTGACTCTTGAGATTTCCTTTCTGCCTCGAGCAAGTAGTCCGCATGTTCTTGTGCAAGGCCAGCGTCTGACCACCAAAACCCGCATGCAACTGAAATGTCCACTCCTGCAGTTGACATGGAATCGAGTAGATCTTCAGCGGTTGCCATCTTGGCACTAGAATCGCCATAAATTTCACCGAACTGCATCTCCGTTTTTATGAGAGTCTTCCTTGCTTTAATAAAGCTTGGAGGGAAAATATGAGTATGTATGTCTACTAACATAGATCTACCTTACCCCCTCGACGAAAACGGTATATGTATCTTAGGATCTAAGAAGGCGGGGTGCACGATAGATTGGGTTCTGCACCATGACAACAGAGGAAATCACCGAAGTAGAGCAGCGCACTCTCGACTTCGAAAAAATTACAACCGACCCTAAGACTCAGCTTATGCAAGCAATTGAGGCTATTTTGTTTGTTGCAAACGAACCTGTGGAAATAAGAACTCTTGCACAAGCACTTCAAACATCTTCAAAAGAGGTGGCAGGCTCCGTTGACCTACTCACAAGGGATCTTCGTCAATCGGCTCGCGGAATCCGCATACAAAGCGGTCCGGACGGAATAACTCTCGTGTCGGCTCCCGAGCAATCAAAGCACGTTGAACACTTTATGGGCTTGGCTGCGCACCGAAAGCTATCGAGGTCCGCGCTAGAAACTCTGTCGATTATTGCGTATCGCCAACCGGTGACAAGGGGGCAAATAGATGAAATTAGAGGCGTAGGATCAGATTCAGCCCTGGCAACCTTGCGTCTTCGAGGTCTAGTCGAACCTTCTGGTCGAGCGAATGGGCCAGGAAGGCCTCTTCTATTCAAGACTACTCAAAAATTCCTCTCGCACTTTGGTCTTGAAAAAGCAACAGACATGCCAAATTTACCAGACTACATCGAGATACCGATTTCAGAAATTGCAGTGCAATTGGGAATGGATGAATCAGTAATTGGAGAAATTATAAACACCGCTGATAAAGAATCGACAGACGTCTCACAAACTAAATATGGAGAAGCTGCCGGAGGGGCCTAAAGGTCACCAATTCTATAAATACCCTAATCAAATCACTCTTGCTGAAACTTATTTACCACCACTTCAAACTTGCCTAAATTGATGTCTGATCGCTATCTACAGCATTTACAAGAATCGACATATTCCCTGGAGCGTGACGATTTTCCATCATTGCTTGATGTGCTTCACCTATCTCATCGAACTGATAAACATCTGATAAAACAGGATCCACCGATCCTGAGATAACCATATCATTTAGTCCTGAACATTCTTCGGTAGTAGCGAAATGGGACCCCTGCAAACGTTTTTGCCGCATCCAGAGATACCTTAAGTCTACGTCGGCATTGTATCCAGTCGTGCCAGCGCAAATAACAACCATCCCACCGTTATCACAAAGAAATACAGATGTGGGAATAGTTCCCTCACCCGGATGCTCAAACACAATCTTTGGCGATCGTCGATCGCCAAGAACTTCCCAAAATTTCTTTCCAAAAGCACGAACTCCCTGCATCCATTTGCCGAAAGCTTCGGCATCATCGACATCTGGTAAGCGACCCCAGTGAGTAAATTCAGGATCTTTTCTATTGATAACGCCGTGCGCACCCAGCTCATAGCACATATCGTATTTGCTCTCATCTGACACAACGGCTATCGGAATACCGCCACGTGCCTTCACAATCTGCAAGGCCATTACTCCTAATCCGCCTGTTGCACCCCAGACCAACACCGGATCACCCTCATTTACGACATGCGGCTCCCAAGAGAGTAGCTGCCTATATGCGGTGGCTCCAACCAACATGTATGCGCTCGCCGCTGCCCAGGTGTGCTGAGGAGGCTTAGGAAAACACTGATAATGATCTACTAGTGCAAACTGCGCAAAAGACCCATAATTTAATTCATAGCCCCATATCTTAAAAGTGGGCGAAAACGCGGGATTACCGCCAGATACGATGTCAGGATCACTCTCATCCCAGCTGCCACAGGATAAGACAACTTCATCACCAACTTTCACGGAGGACACTGCATCACCAACTGCCCAGACAATTCCGGACGCATCTGACCCACCAATATGAAAATCTTCTTGCGCTCCCTGCTTCTGGCGTGCTCCAATTACATCAACTGGCGTCCCCAAAGCAGCCCAGACATTGTTGTAATTAACACCCGCCGCCATAACCCACACAAGAACCTGGTTGGCTTCCGGTGTAGGAACATCTACAACCTCCACCTCAAATGCGTCAGAAGGATCTCCAAACCGTTCTGGGCGTATTAATGACGCATACATCTGTTTAGGCACATGGCCTAACGGAGGCGTCTCACCAAGCTCGTATAAATCCTTAGTTTCAGTCATAGATTCCTCCAGGGCTCATCAGTTTAGAAATAAACATTTTATCTCCGACTTTATTTTTTATAACTGTACAGCACGATAAACGGCCTCGCGCACAGGCGCTAGATCTAAATCATCTTGTAACTTACTTTCCAATTTAGAAAGATAAAAAATATCAACTACTTGATTTCCGATAGTGTCCACTTTTGCTAGATGAATGTTGAGGTCGAGGTCTGACAAAGCTTTAGTTATTTGATACAAAAGAGTCGGACGATCTCTAACACTAACTTCTAGAATTGTGTATTGTTCTGAACTGACATTGTCAAAGTCTATAGTCACCGGCAACTCATCAAAGTATGTGTTTTGATATCTAGATAGGACTTGGGTGACCCTTTGCTCGATATTATTGATCATCCCAGCATCTCGCGGGAATTCCTCAAACAACCTGTCCCAGCGCGTCTGGTCAATCTCATGACCTAGTGCATCAGATACATGCCACACTTGTATTGCTAAACCGTCATCACGGGTATGTGCCACTCCAGAAAGTACACCCATGTTAAAGCCGGCCAAGAGTCCCGCGATATCACGTAACAGACCGGTTCTATCACGAGACACAATACTAAACTCATACACATCACCTAAGGATTCATATTTTAGTGATACCTGTTCGGTGGAACCAAGCAATGCGTCGATCTGAACAATGTGTTGTGCGATGAGTTCATACCGGGTTCCAAACAAATAGCTCTCATCCACTAAATTTAGATGACTCTCGATAACCTCAGAATCGTAAAAATCGGCTAGATAGGCCTTTACCTGATGTAACCGCTCTACAAGTTGTGAAGAACCATCAATTTGGAAATACGCCTCGACTCGCTTGTAGAGTGTCGAAATCAGTTGTGATCTCCATTGATTCCATGCCTTTCCACCTGTAGCACGAGCATCGGCCGCAGTGACTAAATAAAGTAATCGCAGCGTTGGAAGATCAATCAGCTGAGTAGCCACATCAGCTACTACCGACTCATCTGAAATATCTCGACGAGTGGCGGTCTCGGGCAAAAGGAGATGATATCGAACTGCTCTGACTATTCGATCGCGCGCATCAGCAGAAATCTTAAACCGCTCACAAATCACCTCTGCAAACTCTGCACCCAGAGGACTGTGAGTAGAGCCCCTACCTTTACCGATGTCGTGCAAAAGAGAGGCTATAAGGAACTCATACGCATTTTCGAGTTTCTTATATATAAGTTGAAGAGACTTATCAAATTCGTCTCCGCTCTCGATAATCCGATGTGCTTCCAAGACTGCTCTAGCGTTATGAACATCAATTGGATGTGTATGAAAAGAGACTCTGTGGGGCCTTGCACGCAAAGGTTCCCATTCCGGCAGTAGCTCGGCGAAATAGTCATCCGTTGGAAGTGGTTCCAAATCACCTCTATCCATCCGCTTTTTCATTCGATCTATTCCCTCCAAGAACACATCAAGGCTGGGCTCTTGTCGAGATGGAAATTCGTCATTCGAATTCGCATCAATAACAGCAGGATTAACTCTCAATAAATTGGAAAGGCACAAATCAACATCCCGCATAGCAGAGAACAGATCCCGCTGCCACTGAACAATATCTACTTGTAACCAATCACCCACTCGTGGCGCTATATCCGGATGCAGTAAATTAACCGTCCTAGACGAACTGCGATGTTGAGCATGCAAAGCGTTTCGAGTGGCCAAAAGAACTTCGCGGGCATTCGTAAGCATCCCGACGTGATCATCTCCAAGCTCAAATTCAGGGTCAACATAGCGCTGAATTGCATAAATCCAATATATCGAACTCAGTGTCCGTAGACCACCTCGACCAGACTTGATATCAATCGCTAAAGTTTGCCAGGGCTCATTATCGCGTTGAATTTTGTAACGTTCGGCGAGTTCACTAACAAAAGCCTCTCCATGAACATTCATAATCCGCGATCTTTCCTTCTCAAAAGATCGCCACAATTCTTCTGAACCAGCTATAAATCTTGCGTCAATTAGGGAGGTAGCTGTTTCGATGCTTTCTAATGATTGGCGCTCCAAATCCCTAATTTCCCGCACTGAATATCCAAGCTTAAAATTAGCATCCCATAACGGGTATAAGATTTTCGCTGCAGAATCTGTTGAGTCTTCATCGACCAAAATCATCAAATCAATATCAGAAAAACGCGTCTCTTCAAACCGCGCATTACTACCATGAGCAATTAATGTGAAAGTATTATTTTCCGTTCCAGATTTCGCTTCATTAACCACTGCTCGCAATGCCTCATCCAAATATCGGGTAAGCTTATCTGAGGTCTTAAAACCTGCAAGTTCTACCGATACCGGTAGAATTTCATTCCTCAAATTCTGAAACTTTGTGAGTAATTCACTGGAAGACATTATGAGCTCAGATTTCTTATAGATCATGATGTTTATCTAAACAATCAGATCAACATTCGGCCAATGCTAAGTTTAGTAGAAATACAGCAATTTCAGTCTGCAGCACTAAACAGCATCCTCTCCTCGCTCACCAGTCCGTATTCGTACTACATCTTCGACATCGAGAATTAGTACTTTTCCATCACCTATCGAACCCGTGTGAACCACTTCTTCGATCATACTCATTGTCTCTGGAGCCATAATATCGTCGATCAAAATCTCAATACGTACTTTTTGAACCAGATCAACCTCATACTCCGCACCACGATATACCTCTTGGTGCCCAGCTTGTCTACCAAACCCTTGCGCTTCCACCACGGTAAGACCACTGATTTCAGTGGTCCTTATTGCTTCAATTATGTCGTCTACTCGGTAGGGATTGACGTAAGCTAATACAAGTTTCATTCACATCAATCCCCACCAAGAAGAAAGTACCTACTCAGTCAGTCGGTATCCTTGTTCATTATGTAAGCTAAGGTCCAGTCCCTGTCGCTCTTCGTCTTCTGTAACCCGTAAGCCAATAAACTTACTAATTAATAGGGCAAGTATAGCCGTCATCGCACCAGACCAAACAATTGCAATCACAACCGATATAATTTGTTTAACTAATTGACTTCCACCTGCGCCATCCACAGCCAAAACTCCCAGGAGTACGGATCCAATAATTCCGCCTACCAAGTGCACCGCAACCACATCAAGCGAATCATCAAACTTAAATATTGCTTTAAGTCTCAAAGCATAGAAACATACGGCTCCAGCCACAGCACCAATAACTAGGGCTCCGAATGGATCAACGAATCCGGCTGCCGGGGTGATTGCTACGAGTCCTGCAACCGCTCCTGAAGCAAACCCAAGCGTAGTCGCACGGCCTTGAACCATTTTTTCAACAAGCAACCAAACTGTTGCAGCCGTTCCTGCAGCTACTTGCGTTGCCATGAAAGCATCTGCAGCTGCCTGATCAGCAGCCAGAGCAGAGCCCGCATTAAAACCAAACCAACCAAACCACAGCAAGCCAGCTCCAATTAATGTCAATGGCAGCATATGCGGTCTAATCGCGCTTGTTCCGTAACCAAGTCTTGGTCCAATCATTATCGCTAGCACTAAAGCTGCAACACCGGCATTTATATGTACAACCAGTCCACCCGCGAAGTCCAGTGCTCCGAGATTTTCACCGATATATCCCCCGCCCCATACTGCTGTAGCGAGTGGCACATACACCACGATTGACCAAAGAATAATGAACAGGGTCCATGCGCCAAACTTCATCCGTTCAGCAACAGCTCCCACAATCAGGGCAGGAGTGATAATTGCAAACATTAACTGAAACATCATGAACGCGGAATTTGGAATCCCACCCACAATACTTTCAGTTCCATCTCCGTCAATCCCGCGAAGTCCAAAATAATCCAAATTACCTAGAATGGTCGTACCAGAAATTTCAAATGCACTGCCACCAACCAGGTGGCCAAATGCCAAAGTTCCGCCAATCAGAGTCCAAACAATAGTGATTACTCCCATGGCAATATAGTTCTTCAGCAACATTGCCAAAATGTTCTTGCCTCGAACCATTCCTCCATAAAAAAGTGCAAGACCAGGTGTCATTAATAACACCAAGGCACTGCTCGTCAGAATCCAAGCTGTTGCTCCGCTATCCATGAGTACAATTCCTCTCTTTATTAATCAACTACAAAATTAGCTTGCGGTTTCTCAATATCTACTTCCTTAGGGTCTATCGGAATTGTTACAAATATATTACAAAGAAAATAAAGCTCAATGAAATACGCTTTAAGCGCAGGTAACCCTGCACCATGAGCTCAAAAAAACTAATCGACCCACAAGCTTTATCAGTAGTTGGAAACGAGAATCTCTTTAATCTTAGATCGACCTGCTTTATCAGAGTTGATAGACCTTCGAGCATCAACTTCAGATATAGCGTAGTCCCGCAGAGCACCGTCAAATAACCCCCTGATATAGTCATGAGCTGAGTTGGAGAGCAAAAATTTTACTTCATGATCAGTGAGAAAATCACAAATCGACCTCAACCTAATCTGCTCAACACGACCAAAGCCACCTGAGTTATATGAAGTAAACGACGACGTCACGGATAAGGGTTCAAACGGGGGATCGAAGTAAACAAAATCATTGCTGGAAAAATCAGTCAAGCATTCTGCATAATCACCGTGAAAAATCTCTGTTCTGTTAAGTAAGTGTGAGGCTGTCCTTAACACTCCTTCGTTTACAATTTTTGGATTCTTATATCGACCATGTGGAACATTAAACACGCCCTTTTTATTTACTCGATACAAACCATTGAAACATGTCTTATTGAGAAACAAGAATTGAACGACCCGATCGATTAATTCTTTGTGCTCGCTTGCACGTTGCTCATAATAAAAGCTCGATCGATCTGCCTCCCCCAGCGACAAATACGCTGTCTCGACCACCGCCAACTTCTCAAGAAGCTCATCTAATCGATCGCGCACCACAACAAACGAATCCATCAAAGTCATATTGGAGTCATTAATCACAACTCGTTCAGGAGGTGATTCTCGATCAAGTAACGCAAATGTAAAGGCCGCTCCTCCACACATAGGCTCATAGAAAGTAGATATTTTCACCGGCGCTCGCGCAAGAAGCTCAGGTAAAAGTTGCCTTTTTCCACCTGCCCACTTTAAAAATGGCTGACCAATTTTATCTGCCATGGCTAATCAAAAAGACTGTAAGGGCGAAACCCCGACACTTGTCGCAGCTTCTGATATCTGTTTCCAGGTCTCTTCGTCGACTGGGATACCTGATCGAAGCCTCTCATTCATCTGTATTCTTTCGGGTTCTCCTGCTGTAAGCACCTCTGTAAAGTTCTCCGCGTACGGTGGTTCCTTAACAAAATTCAACAATTCCGTGACCTCGTGCTTCCAATCTTCAGGATCAAGGAAGTTTGCAATATTAATTGCCATCAACCAAGTGCCATTCGTCCCGCGCACCGACTCTTTGGCCGATCCTGATCCAGATAATATTCCGCCCAGCGCTTCCATAGCTAAGCTTAAACCAAACCCTTTGTACCCACTTAGCAATCCACCAAATGGCAAAAGTGCGCCGCGTTTTTCATTTTCACCAGTCCCATACAGGTCATTAGGATCCACAGTTGCTTTGCCATCCCCATCGATTAACACACCCTCAGGAACTGTCACACCTTTATTCACCGCAACCTTCATTTTGCCTTCAGCAAGCACGGAAGTCGCCATATCCAACACAAAAGGGGCGTCCTCTCTATCTGTAGGCAACGCGAACATAATCGGATTAGTCGCAACCCTTCGATGGCCACCTCCATATGACGCAACTATCTGACCACCGGGCACATTTACTCCGGCCATACCGATCATGCCGGCCCTACAGGCTATCTCACCATAATGACCTAAGCGCCCAATATGACCAGTTCCGCGAACGGTAACAAGTCCAATCCCGCTTGTGGTGGCTTTTTTGACAGCTAGATGCATCCCATGGTGAGCGGCAACTTGACCCAAGTTCATCCCCCCATCTGTGACCGCTGTAGATGGAGTTTCCTTTACGATTTCAAAATCTGCTCCGGCCACAAAGCGTTTTTCCATTAAACCAGTCACGTAACCAAGGGTTCTAATGATGCCATGAGAATCATGCCCACGAAGATTAGCACCAACCAAGTGGTCAGAAATTATCTCCGCCTCAGCAGCCGGACTCCCAGCCGATTGAAAAATTTTTTGAATGTAATCTTTAAGAACTAGTGCATCAATTGTAATCATTTAAAAAATACCTCTTTAACCTACAAATTCTTTTAGCAAACCTATTTTCCTAGTAAAAAGCATTTCCCTCGGGTAAGGTCGATTGTGTACCGGTTTCCTCCCGGGTGTCATTGAGATCAGACAATGCACGTGCACGCATGAAGCCAGAATCAGTCCCAAGGGTGACCATCTGAAAACCCGCCTTCAGCCACTTTTGAGTGAACTCAGCACTGCCTGTGTGTATACCTGGTGTGACACCATGCTTCCGACATGCATCATAGATCTCCATCACTTTTGCTTCATGATTTGGGTCTGTATTATCACCCGTCGGTTCCATGCCGAGTGCATAAGCGAGATCCGACGGTCCAATATACGCCGCATCTACGCCCGGTGTGGAGAGAATCTCATCTAATTTTTCCAACGCTTCGGCCGTCTCTATCATACAAATAACAGCAATTTCATTATTTGCTTTCTGTTGATAGTCCGTTCCGCCATATATCGCAGCCCGCGTTGGGCCCGATGATCTCCCCCCCTCGGGTGGATATTTCGCAGCCCAAACTGCTCTTTCGGCTTCCTCTCGGTTATTAACCAACGGGACAATCACACCGTAGGCACCGGCATCCAAGGCTTTCATTATGGTGGCCGGGTCATTCCATGGAACACGAACAAATGGAGTTGTTGCAGTGGTAGAAATAGCTCGAAACATTTCAATCGAATCAGCATAGTCAATTGCACCGTGCTGCATATCAACACAAAGCCAATCGAAACCAATATTCGCCATAATTTCTGCACTATGTCCATCAGGAATGGCTAACCAGGCCCCAACCGTTGGCTTGTCATTTCGCCAGGCTTCTAAAACTTTATTTGTTCGCATTTCTCACCTCACAATACTCAGCACACCAATCTATTAGTTCCAGCACGTTAACTGATCTGGAGAGTTAACGTCTTGTAATCACTAGATTAATCGCTTTTTAGGAATAACCTGATCTCTATTGGGGACTGTAGCAACACTTGTCGGCCATTTCCCCGCTATCACTTGGGCAACAGTTTGCCCTACTCGGTTTTTTATATTTGTGTTGGATCTCTCAGAATAAAAGGCTGAGTGCGGAGTTAGCACAACATTGTCCATAGAAATTAATTTTGAGTCTGCAGTCAATGGTTCTTGCTCAAATACATCAAGGCCTGCACCTAGTATCTGTCCTGATTCAAGCGCATTAACCAAATCTTCTTGACTGTGAACCGGTCCACGAGATGTATTAATAAAGATCGCAGTTGATTTCATTCTTCGGAAGGCGGCCTCGTTCATGAGACCTCTTGTTTCGTCATTCAACGGCGTGTGAACCGTTACATGATCGGCAAATTCTAAAAGCTCTTCCATTGAACTAGCACGGACTACACCTGTTTCGTCGAACACAGAATCAGACAGATATGGATCAAAAGCCATAACATTCATTCCAATTCCCTTGGCACGCACTGCCATCTCACGACCAATGTTTCCTAGCGCAATAATCCCCAGAGTTTCACCCGTAAGAGGAGGAGAATACCCTAGCGGAACTGCTCTGTAATTACCCTCCCGAATCGAACGATCGTGTGTTATGACCTTTCTCGCAACTGCGAGCAATAAAAGTAACGCGTGATTAGCCACCTCTGGCTGGCAAAAGTCAGGGTAATGTGCCACCACCACACCCCGTTCCGTAGCAGCTGGAATATCCAAGCTATCCAATCCGACACCATATCTAATTATTAGTTGTAGATCTGGACACTGATCTAGGAGGTCTCCATCAATCTTTGCTCCTCCGACTAATACCGCGTTCGCTGACCTCAGCAGATCCACGCGTTCTTCTTGATTCAAAGCTTTTTTTATCAGGATAGAACCGCCAGCGGCCTCTATTATTTCTCGCTCAATCTGAAAAAAAGCCGGATCGTCCGATTCGGTCTGAACTGCCAAAAATTTACTTGCATTCGAAGTCATTCGTATCCCCACTTTCTAGCCAAACTCTGCAGACCCAGCATACATCGATTCAGAGCCTAGGCCCGTTGAAGTTAACTCCCATTTTCGTAACATGTGCCATGCTACACTCGTTCTTGGCAAATATAAATACTTAGATTGGAACTCAAAATGACGCAAACACTTAGCGTAATCAAGGCAGATATTGGTGGAATGGTCGGACATTCATCGATGCATCCTGATGTTCTCGATCATGGACGAGAACAAATTGAGCAAGCTGTACAAAATGGCCTATTAATCGATGGTCAGGCGCACGCTTGTGGTGACGATATGTTCCTAATAATGTCACATGATCGAGGAGAGGACGACGAAACTCTACACAAATTTGCGTGGGATACTTTTCAATCTGGCACAGACGTGGCCCGAAAGCTACATCTCTACGGCGCAGGACAAGATTTACTAGTGGATGCATTTAGTGGCAACATTCGAGGCGCCGGTCCGGGTTCAGCTGAACTCGAACTTATTGAACGACCTTCGGAACCGGTAATCGTATTCATGGGCGATAAGACGTCTGCCGGCTCGTTCAACCTACCATTCTACAAAATGTTTGCCGATCCTTTCAACACAGCTGGACTCGTTATAGCTGAAAGCCTTCATGAGGGATTTGCATTCGAGGTACATGACATAGCTAACAATAAGAAGGCTGTATTCCAGTCTCCAGAAGAAATATATGACTTACTCGTGTTCATTGGGTCACCCGCTCATTATGCAGTTAAACGAGTTGTAGCTAGATCAACTGGTGAAGTTGGTGCCGTCTCGTCAACCGACAAACTCTCGCTGATTGCGGGAAGATACGTCGGTAAGGATGATCCGACCTCTATAGTCCGATGCCAGGGAGCCTTTCCTGCAGTGGGAGAAGTCCTTGAAGCATTTACCACCCCATGGATAGTAGAGGGTTTTATGCGTGGCTCCCATTACGGGCCATGGATGCCTGTGTCACTTGAAAATGCAAATCCCTCAAGATTTGATGGTCCGCCTAGAATAGTTGCGCTCGGCTATCAACTTGCTGAGGGTAAGCTCGTTGGACCAAGAGATATGTTTGATGATCCATCATTCGATCCGGCACGAGCTGAGGCAAATGTTATTTCCGACATTCTGCGCAAGCATGGTCCGTTTGAGCCACACCGCCTACCACTCGATGAAATGGAATACACAACGATGCCTGTTGTTGCGGCCAAAATGGCAGACAGATGGACTGATTTGTAAGAGGTTATTGCTCATCGACGAATGCGAATTTATTATGACAATTCCTAAGCTCGTCGTTGCGTCCACTAACGCAGGAAAAGTCAAAGAATTCAAAGAAATTCTAAAAGAGTCATCATTTGAAGTGATAAGCCAAGGCGAATTAAAGGTTGAATCCGCGGACATTATTGAAACCGGTAGGTCGTACACAAGTAATGCGATAGCAAAGGCTACGGCCATAGCAAAGCTCACGGGCCTGGCCACAATTGCCGATGACAGTGGCCTAGAAATTGACGCTCTCAGAGGGGCTCCCGGACCTGTTTCAGCCCGTTACGGAATGAATCTCTATAACCAAGGCATACAAACTGACCATGACCGCAATATGCTAATCTTGGACCGGCTAAGAGATATACCGATTTCTGGTCGCTCAGCCCGATTTCGAGCCTGTATAGCCCTAGTCTTGCCGGGCAATCTTCCTGCTACCCGAGAGGGAATATGTGAAGGACGAATCGCCCTCGAGCCCAAGGGAGACAATGGTTTTGGTTATGACCCAATATTTCTAATCCGTGATGGTCGTTCTTTTGCAGAGCTCGGATCTTACAAAAATGAGATATCGCATCGCGCTCGAGCACTCTTCGCTATCCGATCAGTGCTTGAAAAATTTAACTGAGAGGTATTAATGGAAAATCATCTCGACCGAATGTTTAAAGAATTAAAAAGAAATAAAAAAACGGCCGTAATCCCGTTTCTGCCTGCTGGTTGGCCGGAGCTAGATTCCACTGAGAAAATAGTTAGTGCGGCGGTCCGAGGTGGAGCGACTGCTGTGGAACTGGGCTGGGCTTTCAGTGATCCGCTTGGAGATGGGCCAGTAAATCAAGTTGCTTATGACCGCGCAATAGAGAACGGCAGTAACGGAACTAGCATACTGCGAGCTGCTGCCGCAATAAGAAGCAACCACAATCATTTACCCATAATTGTGATGGGCTATGCTAACCCGCTCCTATCCTATGGTGTCGAAAAATGGGCAGCTGATGCTGAAGCAGCGGGTGTAGACGGTTTAATTTGTGTTGATCTACCCCCACAAGAGGCAATCGAGATATCCCGTATCCTAAGGCGATCAAACATACACCCAATATTTCTGCTGGCACCAACTTCAACCGATGAAAGAATTTCATTAATCGCCGAACACGGCACCGGTATGATTTACTGTGTATCTGTCGTCGGAATAACTGGTGCACGCCGGGCTTTATCTTCTGAACTGCCAGATTTTATCAAGCGAGTTAAAGAAAAAACTAACACTCCACTTGCTATTGGATTTGGAATATCGGAGCCTGAACACGTCGCCTCAGTTGGAAATATCGCTGAGGCTGCGGTAGTAGGGAGTGCATTTGTTGGAGCAATATCAAGTGCACAAGGGACTGATCATGAATCAGCCGCTGAAAAATTCATATCGAGACTAGTCAACGGAGGATAGTTATGAAAGTACGAGGTGTCAGGGGTGCGACCACAACATCATCCAATACCCAAGAAGAAATTCTCCAAGCCTCTCAAGAACTCTTGACTGAGATAGTCAAGAGAAACGGAATAGAGATTGACGACGTTGCCTCGATTTTCTTCTCGACAACTCCGGACTTAAACACTGAGTTTCCTGCTGTCGCTGCGCGAGAAATAGGTTTTACGAACGCCGCGCTTGAATGCCTAGTCGAAATGAATGTCCAAGGCTCACTACAAAAATGCATACGAATCCTGATGCACATTAATACGGACTTAACTCAACAGGAAATACAACATGTTTACTTAAAAGATGCAAAATCACTGCGCGTCGACTTATCTGAAAAATAGCCTGATCGTCGGTAAATTATGATAGACAGCGAAACACACCATAATGAGAATTCGCAAAATTCACTTGAAACGGAAAATCTCTTTCTGATTGACAGTGCGGAGTATAGTGGTCCCCTTCACGCACTCTTGGAAATTGTTGAACATCATGAGTTAGATATCAATGTTGTCTCACTCGCGTCAGTCGCATCGCAATTCACAGAGTATGTATCACGGGTGAAAAACAAAGGCGAAATATCTGTAGAACAAATATCTCAATATGTACTGATTGCATCCCGCCTCTTATTACTTAAGTCACGTTCTCTCCTCCCAGACCTAGTCGAAGTAGAAGAAGAAGACGAAGCACCAGATATTCTAGCTCTAATTGATGCCTTGAAAGAATACCGAAAATTTGCTCAAGCAGCTGACATACTAAGCACTAAAGAAGGCTCTGTCAGCTATCCCAGGTCCCCTAAACCAATTATTAATTCAACGGAACTAGAAATTCCAACAGGTTTAGATGGGATTACTTTGCAATCATTGGTTGAGATTATAGGAGACGTGCTCGAGAGACTCCCTGAAGACGAGGCTTCTATAGAGTTCGAGCGCGACCCTATCATTCTTGCCGACAGAATAAATAGAATTAAGGAATTTTTTGGCGATTCCATGAAATCCAAGATATCATTTCGCTCAATAATTGAATCTGCGACCACACGAGCAGAGGTAATTGTGGACTTCCTAGCAGTGTTGGAACTAATCAAATCTCAGGCTATCGCTGCTGGCCAATCCGAAAGATTTGGTGAAATCTATCTAGAACGGTTGTTCAAATAGAATCTTTAATTATTTATGTGCAACTTACGGTAATCAGTTTCTAGGACTTTATCAGAAGGCTTCGGAAGATTAACATCGTACATCCAAACTGAATTGGGACAAGATTAGGACATTTCTGTGTTGAAAACTCGCAAAGAGTTACGCGAAACCGCAACCGCTGGAAAGCATGCCATCTCTATCGGGGTGTTTGATGGAGTTCACAAAGGCCATCTCGCGCTAGTCAACAAAATGTTATCCGAAGGAAATACAAGAGGTCTTTCCGGCGGCGTAGTAACGTTCTATCCGCACCCTGTAGCTGTAATACGGCCAGATATTGAATTCACCTATCTAACATCATTACAAAATCGAATTGAGCTACTTCAGACAGTCGGTGTTGAGTTCGTTTCAGTGCTCGAGTTTGATGAACAATTACAGAGAGTATCCGCCAAAACTTTTTGTGAAATGCTAGTTGAAGAAGCTCAAATGGAACTTCTTGTGGTCGGAGAAGATTTTAAACTGGGCAGAAATGGCGAAGGCGATATTAAAATTTTAGAAAATATTGGATTGGAACTTGGATTTGAGGTTATTAGCGTTCCACTGGTTCAAGAAAGCACATCAAAGGTTTCATCTACTCGTATTCGTGAAGCACTTAACTCCGGTTCCATGGAAGAAGTTGGTTCTCTAATGGGACATCGTTATCAACTTGACGGTACAGTCATTCTGGGAGATCAGAGGGGGCGAACTATTGGATTTCCTACGCTGAACGTAGATATAGAAAAAGATCGTCTAATTCCGCCAAACGGCGTTTATATAACTGAAACATTTATCAAAAACGAAAAATACGCTTCCGTCACGAATATCGGTTCCCGACCGACGTTTACTATAGACTCAAAGAATCATCTTGAAACTCATCTTTTGGACTTCAATGAAGATGTGTATGGCGAGCATGCCACTGTCGAATTCATTTCACGCCTAAGAAATGAAAGGAAATTCAACTCGGGAGATGAACTAGTACAGCAAATCAAAAATGATGTGAAAAATACTGTGGACCATTTTACTAACCGTCAGGCAGAAACCTCATGAATAAGCCTAGAACGATGACTCCAGTTGCTGATCAACTGACTATCCTGATGGACGGCGTAGATCTCGGCTCACCTACTTTGCAAAAAGCTATGGAAAGTGAACTGATAACTCTACTCGAAGAGGATCGACCTCTCACTGTATATTGTGGGTATGACCCGACCGCTACCGATCTCCATTTGGGCCATATCCCTACGATGGTTAAACTCCGTCAATTTCAGAATTTCGGTCACAGAGTAATATTTCTTATAGGTTCATTTACGGCTCAGGTCGGGGATCCAACCGGGAAACAATCAACTCGACCTATGTTAGATGAGAAGGCAGTTCAGACTTTTAGCCAATCATATATCAACCAAGCCTTCATAATTCTTGATGCTGAAAATACTGAAGTTCTCTATAACCACGAGTGGCTCGCACCCTTAAACTTTGCTGATGTGATCAAACTAGCGGCTGAATTTTCAGTAGGCCATTTCCTGCAGCACAGTACATTTCGAGATCGAATGCAAAAAGGGGACTCAATTAGAATTAGTGAGTTTATGTACGCTATCCTCCAGGCATATGACGCCCTACATCTAAAAACGGATATACAAATCGGCGGCAGCGATCAAATTTTCAATATCGTGGATGTCGGACGCTCCCTGCAAGCATCAAGAGGGCAAAAACCTCAAGTTGCCCTAACACTGCCAATATTAGTTGGGACAGATGGCAAAGAAAAAATGTCGAAATCTCTGGGCAATACTATCGGATTACAAGACGCACCTAATGATATGTTCGGGAAAGTCATGTCACTACCCGATCAAGCTCTAGATTTATATGCTCGCCTGGTAACAGATTTACACCCGACGGAAGTGAATAAACTTCTAAAAAATATAGAAGAGAAGAAAATAAGCCCTATAGAGGCTAAGAAAAAAGTGGCCACAGAAGTCGTAACACTTATCTATTCAAGAGAGGAGGCGCTCGCCGCAGAAAAATATTTTGAGAATACCTTCCAAAAAAGACAGGAGCCCGTCGATGATGCTCCAGAGTACGTGTTACATGAGGACAAGCGGCTGATCAATGTCATTATGCAAAGTATGAATTATAGTGGCGGCGAGGCTAGACGTATGGTGAGTCAAGGTGCAGTAAAAATAAATGATCAGAAGGCCGAAGATATAAATTTTACCCTTTCAGACGGGGACTTCATAAAAATTGGTCGACATACGTTTCTTCGAATTAGAGAAAATTAATAAAAAATAAATTTACCAACTGGCACGACGCTGCAAATCAATAATCTCCAATTCCAAAGAAGATCCATATAGCCGTCCGTACGTCGCTACATTTCTCTTGAAGTTATACGCCAAGTCAAAACGTTGCCCTTCAAAAACAGAATATTCTCCAAAGCCCCACCCGACTGCCCGCCATGTTTGAGTACCACTCGTAAATGTGGCTCGGAGGTGTCGGGAATCTTTGCCCATCGTCCTAGAACTACTCATCAAAACATCAGACGCGTAAAACACAGGCTTCTTATTACCAATTCCGTGTGGTTCAAATAACGCGAGGTACTGTAGAAGTTTTTCATCAATAAAATCAAATGGAAGATTAAGATCAATGGCTAATTTTGGAGTAACTAAGTCGCCTGGCTGCGCAAACAAATCAAGTGCGCCAAGCCTCTCCTCCAAAGCAGTGAGGTTTGATTTGTTTATAGAAAACCCCGCTGCAGCTCGATGTCCGCCAAATTTTAACAGAAGATCTGAGACTGCCCGCAAAGGTCTCAACATGTCAAAGCCATCTATTGACCTACATGAAGCCCGAGCCTCGTCGCTAGAAGAATTAACGACTATTGCCGGTCTGTTGTACATGTCCGCCAGGCGTGATGCACATAAGCCTATAATGCCGGCACTGATATCATCCGAGGCCACAACTAAAATTTGAGGCAGTTCGTCACGATATTTATTTTGGATAATGTCATCACTAATTACCAACGCTGCCTCGGTTTCCTTCCGGCGAAACTTATTGAGGTCTTCAAGCTGTCTGGCCAACTGAACAGAATTGTCAGTATTCGTAGAAATAAGTAACTCAAATGCCAAATCTGCATGTGCCATTCGCCCAGCAGCATTTAGCCTAGGACCAAGAATCCAACCAATACTTTCGGCATCAATATCAATCTCTGCTAAACCAGCAGAGCCACACAGAGCTTTAATGCCAGACCGTGACGTCTTACGAAGCGCATTTATACCCAAGCGAACAAGATCACGACTCTCGTCTCTCAAGGGAGCCATATCACAGACCATCCCTAAACCGACTAAATCAAGAAATCTGTCGGCATCAAATGTTACCTGCATCCTATGAAACAACTCTTCTAAGACTTTATAGGCGACTCCGACTGCTGCCGGCTCTGACCCATACAAATTATCGAAAAGTAGTGGGTTAACTATTGCATATGCCTCAGGGAGCTCACTTGGGATTGCGTGATGATCAATCACAACGACATCCATATCTAAACTGTTGGCTTCTCGAACCTCTGCCACAGCAGATGTACCGGTGTCTGCAGTCACCAGAAGACTCGTACCCATATCCGCAATGCGCCGAATCGACCTGGAGCTTGGCCCATACCCATCTATATTTCTATCTGGAATATATGATTCCACCTTGGCACCAAGTTCCCTCAGACCTTCTACGAGAAGGACTGACGCCGTGACTCCATCTACATCATAATCTCCAAAGACAACAATATTTTCAGAATTTTGACAGGCCTGCAAAAGCCGGTCAACTGCTGGGCGTAAATTGGGCATTAAATCCGGATCCGTAAGTCCTTTGGGCGAACCCAAGAAAATACGAGCTTTCTCCGTTGTATCTATATCTCGCAGCGCCAATAATTTTCTTATTGCTACAGGCAAGTCAGGACCTGCATTTTCAAAACCACTAAGGTCTGGCTCCGGTGCTAAAATCCAGTCCACATTTCACTCTCGATTTACTACCAGTCGACCCAATTAAAAAAAGGAGACTAGTGTTGATGTTAACTATCTACTACCCACGATACTTGGAAAATACCAATGAAGAGTTGTGTCCACCAAAACCAAGTGAATTTGTCATTGCCACATTAACCGAAGTTACGCGCGCTTTATTTGGCACATAATCCAAATCACAGTCCAGATCTGGCGAATTTAGATTGATCGTTGGATGCACTATGTCATCCTTAATCGACAATGCCGTCACTACTGCCTCAATACCACCTGCAGCCCCTAACGTATGGCCGACCATAGACTTGGTAGATGAAATAGGTACGGAATAGGCCTGTTCGCCAAAAACTGATTTTATGGAAAGCGTTTCAAACTTATCGTTTAAAGGTGTTGAGGTTCCGTGCGCATTAATATAGTCCACGTCCAAGGGTTCTATTTCTGCTTTAGTCAAAGCAATATTCATTGCCCGCGCGGCCCCTTCCCCCTGCTCGGATGGCTGGGTTATATGATAAGCATCAGCAGATTGACCATATCCTCGATACTCACAAATAATATCTGCGCCTCGCCTCTCCGCGTGCTCTTGATCTTCCAAAATCAAAATCCCCGATCCCTCGCCTAGCACGAAACCATCTCGTTCCTGATCGAATGGTCGCGACGCGGTAGATGGATCATCATTTCTCGACAACGCACGGCTATTAGCAAAAGCGGTAATCGACATCCGTGTGACTGCTCCTTCTGCTCCTCCCGCTATCATTGCAACAGCATCACCACGCCTAATCACTTCAGCAGCAGTTCCAATCGAGTCTGCACCAGATGCACAGGCTGAAACAGTATTAAAGTTTGGTCCCTTGGCGCCATATCTAATCGACACTTGCCCAGCGGCCATATCGGGAATGAACATAGGTACCAAAAAGGGACTCACGCGACCCGGACCTTTATCAAAGAAATTCTTGAATTCACGCTCGAGGGTTTCCATCCCACCAATACCAACACCGATCATACAGCCTATCTGCTCGGCTTCACTATCAATGTCCAGTCCCGACTGATCTATCGCTTCTCCAGCCGCCATAATCGCAAGATGTGTGAATCGATCCATTCTACGAGACTCTTTTTTATCTAAATATGTCGATAGATCGAAATCTGGAACCTCACCAGATACCTGAGAAGCCAAATCACTTACATCACATCGTTGCGTAAGACCTATGCCATTCACTCCAGATCTCAGCGCATCCCAGGCAGCATCTCGTCCTACACCGTTCGCAATTATCAGTCCAACACCAGTAACCACTACCCGTCTTAAATTAGATTGACTATCAGTATTGTTAAATTCGATGTTAGAGCTCCATTCTTACTGAGTTAAATTTCTCATCCTGCCCATTGACTAAATATCATTGCACTATTGTGTCCACCTAAGCCAACCGAAGTACTAATAGCATTTCGTATCTCGCGAGGCCGAGCTGAATTAGGCACATAATCTAGATCGCATTCTGGATCAGGACTTCTGTAATTCAAGGTCGGTGGCAATATATTATTTTCTATCGCTAAAACCGTTAGAGCTGCTTCAACAGCACCCGCTGCCCCCATTAAATGCCCTGTGGCTGCCTTCGTAGACGACACCGCCAACTCATATGCGGATTCGCCGAAAACTGACTTGATCGCCTTTGTCTCGACCTTGTCATTAAGAAGTGTCCCTGTGCCATGAGCATTGATATAGTCAATATCTTGTGGAGAAAGTTCTGCCTGCTTCAAAGCTTCGGCCATTGCATTTGCGATACCTGTTCCATCTGCAGCGACCATATCAAAAGCATCAGAAGAAGTTGCCGCGGACTTACATTCAGCATAAATATGAGCGCCTCTGGCCACGGCTCGTTCTGACTCTTCCAAAACAAGAACCGCCGCACCTTCACCTAGAATAAACCCATTCCTATCACTATCAAAAGGTTTGACTGCTTCAACTGGATTATCAGATACAGCAAGAGCCTTCATCGCATTGAAACCTGCGTAGAAAACCGGCTGTAGCGGCGCCTCATGGCCGCCCGCCAAGACAATATCGGCTTCCCCTCGCTGTATAACGGAAATGGCCTCGCCAGTGGCCGCACCCCCTGTGGCGCACGCAGCTGTCACGGCAAAGTTAGGCCCCTTCAATCCCAAATCAATCGCAATCAATCCTGATGCTGTATCCGCGAGCATGTTAGTTATCAAAAAAGGAGATACTCGCCTTGGCCCTTTCTCATCCAAAACACGCTGAGCTTCAACCATTAAATGGCCGCCGCCGATACCAGTGCCTACAACTATTCCCGAGCGATTCGGATTTACTTCAGATTGTTCTAATCCCGCATCAGACCATGCCTGTCTCGCTGCCACCATTGCGAAGGATGTCGACAAATCAATCCTTCGCTCTAATTTTGGATCTAAAAATTCTGCAGGCTGAAAGTTTTTCACCTCGGCAGCTATTGGATATTCATAATCTTCAGCGGAGAATCTTGAGATATACCCTAAGCCTGATTCTCCAGCAATTATCGATCTCCAACTGGAGTCCAAGTCATTCCCTACCGGAGATATAAGTCCAATACCTGTGACCACGACACGCCGCTTTGATAAATCAGCTGAGTTTTTGGATGACATAGGCAGCTCGTCTAAACTAATTAATTGATTCGGTCGCGAAGATAGAAATAGGAATCGGATCCTGTCGAGCATCATCGAGTGACACTGCTATCGACGTCGAGTTAATGCGCCGAATCATTCTTGAAAGAGAATGTCCTGGACCAGCTTCAATAAATAGCTCTATCCCCTCTGATATCATTTTTCTGACATTACTCGCCCACATAACTGGTGATTTTAACTGATCTTCAAATTCATTTCTGACTTCAATTCCGGACACCATTAGGTGAGAGCCGATGTTACTCACGATAGGAGCACACGGTGATTTGAAATCGACCTTACGGACAATTTCCGCAAATTCACTTGCCTGAGATTCGTGTAACGGAGTATGACTACTCACCTTAAGCTTCAACCGAATTGCCTTACCATGCTTGCCCTTAACGATGCCCATCGCTCGTTCTAAAGCAGCCACATCACCGGAAATTACAGTTTGCAAATCTTCGTTATGATTTGCTACATCCACTCTATTTTCAGGGCCTGAAGTCGCAGTCGAACAAACCTCAGCTACTACGTCATATTCCAACCCTATGATTGCTGCCATCCCCACAGGTCGTGCCTCATTGAAACTTCCCATCAATCGAGAACGTTCAAGAATCAAGCCTAACGAATCTTTAAAAGATAAGGCACCCGAGGCGACAGCAGCGGTAAACATACCCATTGAGTGACCTCCAAAAAATTGGGGGTCGATTGTGAAATTAATTTCGTTTAATTTTTCCTTCATTGCACGATACGTGGCGAGAGAAGTTGTGAGCACCGCGGGCTGAGTATTATGAGTGGACGCCAACGCATCTTCATCTGACTCAAAACAAATCTTAGCTAGATCTACACCAACAATTTCAGAAGCCTCCGAATACGTATCTCTCGCAGCCTGTGAAGCCTCGTATGCACGTCGGCCCATTCCGCTCGACTGGGCACCCTGTCCTGGAAATACCACCGCTGATCCATGTGCACCAAGCTTGGCCACCCGAGAATCGATCATAAACACCCAACCATCGCTCTCTGCCTGTCCTCACGGAAGGCTGAATTCAGCGGCACCGTTCCCCGTAGTTGAGATTGTACTCTACACCAGCATTATTAAGACAGATTACCTAAATATTAGCGGTCGGAGGATCCAAAACCTTGCGAGCCTCGGGTAGTGCACGAACAATATCTGACGCCAGTGTCGCCGCATCACCGTAGACTTCACTTACCTGACGTGCAGCCTCTGCATGCATGTAAACCGCAGCACTAGCCGCATCGTATGAATTAATTTGCTGAGCCAAAAAACCGCCAGTAATTCCCGCAAGCACATCGCCCGTACCTCCGTGAGAGAGCGCAGAGCTCGCAGTATCCGAAAGTCTGGCTTCACCATTAATGTTGGAAATCACCGTGCCTGGACCCTTAAGAACAACTGTGGATTTTGATCTCTGAGCATAATCCGCAGCGACTTTTAATTTGTTTTGTCTAATATAATCGACTTCCAATCCGGTAAGGGTAGCCATTTCGCCAAGGTGTGGAGTGATAATAACTACTTGTCTAGTCAGTGATCGCCAATCTTCAATACGCGCGAGCGCATTTAAACCGTCTGCATCAATTACTACACCTTGAAAGTCGACTGATACAACTTCATCTAATCCGGACAGAAATATCCTCACAAAGTCGACAGTATTTTCATTATTACCGATCCCCGAACCCAGTAATATCGACTTAAACGAACGAGTTTTTAACTCATTCAATAACCCCTTCGCTGCCACCTCCCCGCCTAAATAACCATCCACATCGAAAGTAGGCAAATGGGAAATATCCGGAAGTGAAACTAGCAAAGATTGAATACTTTCTGGGGCAGCGAGTGTTACGGACCCAACGCCAGTTCGAGCGGCGGCTTCAATCGCCAAACGAGCAGCTCCTGGATAGTTCCTAGATCCAGCAATAACTAGCAAGCGGCCGAATGTCCCTTTGTGACCATCATTTGGTCTGGTAGGTAAAGCCCTGCGCAGGTCATGAAGTCTCAAACTTTGATACGGAATATCAACAGATTCTATGGCTGGTCCTGGGATTCCAATATCAACTTCAACAGTTCTTCCACTATATTTTCTGCCGTCGCCCACGTAGTGACCAACTTTGCTGAATCCAAAAGTTACAGTCATTTCTGCAGGCACAGCGCAAACATCTGCCTCACCTGTGTCCGAATTTAATCCACTAGAAATATCAACGGCTATAACTCTGACTGGTGGGACTGCCGCAGCTGCCGCCTGCAATCGATTTAAAATCTCCGCATAAATGCCATCGATTGGTCTTTTTGTTGTATCAAAACCAATGCCAAAGATCCCGTCAAGCACAATGGTTGCTCGTTCCAGCAAAACCTCTAATTCCTCAAATTCACCATCTGCATTGGCAACCGCAAATGGTATTCCAAGTTCTTCAACGGCCGCCCATGATCTATCGGATTGATCTCGCGGACCGGTCAAGTAAACGAACACTGACGCGCCATAACCGTGAAGATGACGCGCAGCGATAAGTGCATCAGATCCATTAGTTCCCGGACCACAAATTACAAGAACAGGCCGGCCTTCCATAGTTCCCATTGCCATCCAACATTCTTGCGCTACAGCTAATCCGGCAGACTCCATCAGATCTTCATTGGTAACACCCTGTTTCAAGGCCTCGCGCTCTAAAGACTGCATTTGCTCTGTAGTAACGATCTGTCCACTAGCCATAAATTTGCCTTCCTGCATACCCCATCACTTTATTTAGAAACGACCCACACCATCTACCCCAACCTCTTCGGGCGGATCACCTTCGGTCGCTCCGAGCAATCCACGTTCTCTGAGTCTGTACAATAATTTCTCCCGAGCATCTCCATGACGTTGCTCTGGAGAAGTCTGAAAACTCACTACAACTGCCACGGCAAAAGACATTAAATGAGTTAACGAGATATCTATCGCTGTCAGGCCGATAACGTTAGCTCTCGCTCTCGCGCCTCCGTAAAGATATACCAGTGGCTTACCGCGCTGATCTGGAAGTACTTCAATTTCCCGCCATCCTACTGACCTTGCTCCCGTACCCAAGGCTTTCATCAAAGCCTCTTTTGCTGCAAATCTGGCCGCTAATTCAGCTACTCTCCCCCTACAAAAAGCTATCTCTGCCTCGGTATAAACACGCTTAAGGAATCTCTCCGGATGTCGTGCGAGAACACGACCAACCCGATCAGTCTCGATCATATCTACTCCAACTGCATGGGAGCCAGCTTTTGAAGTTTCTAGCATCATTCGCCATCCAACATTACAGCGGCAGAGAGCGTGTTTGATAACAGCATAGCAACAGTCATTGGGCCGACCCCGCCCGGAACGGGCGTGACTGCACCTGCCACACTCTGCACGCCAGCAAAATCGACATCACCAACCAAACGACGACCGCTCTTTCGAGTGCTATCCGAAATCCAATTAGTGCCTACATCAATGACGGTAGCTCCCGTTCTGACTAAATCAGTGGTGATCGTATTCACCTGTCCAGTAGCAACGATAAGAATATCCGCAAATCTTGTGAAGTCTCCAAGTGACTGCGCACCTGTGTGTACTAAGGTAACAATCGCATTAAGGCCCGATCCACGCTGCGAAAGCATAATCGATAATGGTCGCCCTACTAACATAGACCGTCCTACTATTACTACATGAGAACCCTCTGTCGAAATCTTTGATCGTTTAAGAATTTCGATTATCCCTGCAGGTGTAGCTGGCGAATGAACTGGATCTCCCCTGCTCAATCTACCTAGACTTGCGTCGGTCAAACCATCTACATCCTTTTCTAGACATATATTGGAAATTGCTGCAACTTCGTCCAAATGAGCGGGAATAGGTAGCTGCAAAATAATACCGTGTACATCAGATCGATCATTCAAGTCCCGCAAAATAGCTGCCAATTTCGAATCACTTGTAGATTCAGGAACCACGACAACATCGGACTCCATTCCTACATCACTCGCCGAACGAGATTTATTCCTGACATATGTCCGAGAAGCAGGATCGTCACCGACTACCACCGCCACAAGTTTTGGAATGCTTTTACCGCTGCGCCTCCGGTAGGTAATTCTAGCTCGCAGCTCGTCGAGGATATCGTTGGCAATGGCTCTTCCGTCAATAATTTCCGCACTCATCAAACTAGTTTACTGCCTCACCTACTATGAATAAGATGCACACCATTAATACATACGAGCACTCAACCAAATTTCCTATAAAATGCATATATGCATAATCTAATCCAACGTTGCGAAGAATTGTCAGCACGTGTTCATGACGTACAGGTGCGACTTTGACCTCCCAACGCAACAAGTGACCCTAGATGCTCTTCGCGAAAAAACACAACAACCTGATTTTTGGGCTAACCAAGACACTGCAAAAACAATAATGCGTGATGTTGCAAGAATTGAGCGCGAGATCCAAACTTGGCAATCCTTGGAAGAATCATTAGCTGAAAATCAGGAATTAATCGAACTTTTCGTTGATGACTCGTCTGAGGAGCTTGAATCTGAAATAATTGCTGCACTCGATCAGATTGAAACTCAGTTTAAGACTCTCGAACTCCGACTGAAATTAGGAGGAGATTATGACAACCGCCCTGCTGTCATTTCAGTCTATGCCGGCAGCGGCGGAACAGATGCTCAAGACTGGGCCGAACTCCTTCTACGAATGTACATTCGATGGGCGAATTCACAACAAATGAAGACAGAAATAATCTCTATTACGAATGGTGACGAAGCTGGTATCAAATCCGCTGATATCAAAATTACCGGTGACTTCGCCTACGGACTATTGCAGTCTGAAAAAGGCGTACACCGACTGGTTCGCATATCACCCTTTGACTCCGCTAAGGCCCGGCATACCTCATTCGCACTAGTTGAAATAGTACCCGAGGCACAACATGGTGAACTAGTGATAGATATAAAAACTGATGAACTTCGCATAGATACTTTTAAAGCCTCAGGTAACGGCGGACAAAATGTTCAAAAAAATGACACTGCCGTGCGAATAGTGCATGAACCTACTGGAATAGTCGTGACGTGCCAAAACGAGCGTTCGCAAGGACGAAATCGGGAACAAGCAATGCTCGTATTAGAATCACGACTTCTAGACATAGAAATAAAACGTCGGGAGGAAGAAGAGGCTAAGCTGCGCGGTGAACACATTGAAGCTGGCTGGGGAAACCAAATCAGATCATACGTCCTACATCCATATCGAATGGTCAAAGATCTTCGCACAAATTATGAGACGTCTGCTGTTGATGATGTTCTCGATGGAGAGCTCATGCCTCTAATAAATTCATACCTCGACGAGAAAGTGGGGAAATCAGTTGGCTAATTTAAAAATCAACAAAGCTTTAGTCGTATCCTTGCTTCTATCAATTCTGACGATTTTGCTAGTGACTGAAAAATCAGCAAGCGTGGCTCAAGCTCAAACCAATAACGACATAAACCTTATCGAGTCGAAAGCCACAGGAATAGACCCAAAAAAAATTCTGTTCCAAATCACCCTTGATACATCTTCTTCGATCCAAGAAATTGAGCTCAATTATGTTGTTGAATCACCTGAAACAAATGTGGGTGGAACTCAAATTATCGACGCTCAGGGGAAATCTGGTTATCAGGTTTTCAGCACGGAGTTATCAACTAATGATAGCTCTAGGTACATCCCAATTGGAGTTACCATCACGTATCACTGGATCATAAAAAGCGACACCGGCGCTCTGCTCACAACTGGACAACAAACCTATGTGTTTCTTGATGGACGTTTTGATTGGAAGAAAAAACAATCAGACAACATTGTAGTGTTCTACTACGGCGATAACCAACGAGGAACAACAGGAATTGGGGCTACAAAAGATGCTTTAGAGAGTGTTAGCGACCTTCTGCAAGTAAAGGTGCCTTATAAAGTTACAGTGGTCATATGGGATACCGAACGCAATGGCGAAGCAGCTCAAAGATCTCGTGGTTCAACCTTTGACGCAGCCGTGTCCACATTAGGAACCCGAGTAGCGACGGATCTAGTCCATATTTACGAAACACGTGGTGATTATGCGGATACTACTCGACATGAAATAGCTCATATAGTCACACACGTAGCAGGAGATGGATCAATTGGGAAAATTCCATCGTGGTTAGACGAAGGCACAGCAGTGTACGCTCAAAAAAATACCACTGGAAGAAAATTTGCTTTGGAGCAAGCTGTACGCCAGGACAATCTCTTCAGGCCAAAAACAGAGGGAGTTGGCGCGCCGAATACAAGCGAAACTGTAGATGCATTTTATGGTCAGTCACACGCAATGGTTGTTTTCATGATCAACACTTGGGGTGAACAAAAGTTTTCAGAATTATTTAGTGTAATCAAGGCTGGGTCCAAACCCGACGGGGCATTCCAAACGGTCTACGGAATTGATCTCGATAACTTCTATAACCAATACCGAATTTATGAAGGACTTTCGCCGATTGAATTTAAAAAGATTGAAATCAAATCCCCGCCAAAAACAGCAGCTACGCAAGTGCCCTACACAATTGCCACAGGAACAAAAATCACAAGTGACACTAAAGCTAACAAAGAAAATTCATCAACGGGAGTTTCTGACACTTCCACAAGCAAAGAAACTGGAGCAAACAGCAATAGCACCCGCGCACTCGTGGTAGGACTCATAACCGTTGTCCTGGCTCTAACCTTAGGATTTGTGTCCTACCGGTTAGTGAAACGGTAGGCTGAGATGATTAAGTCTAATTCTATTGTCAGCAATATTCGAGATTCTGGGCGAAGTCTGCTCAGTCGAATTATCGCGCCCGTTATTGATGGGATGATTGCACTGCGTATCACGCCATCAATGATTACCATCGCCGGATTAATCGGGTGTATCCCAGCAATGATTCTTGTTGCACAAGGCAACCTCCTTCTAGGTGGAATAATTTTCTTTGTCAGCTCACTCTTAGATCTATTCGATGGGGCGTTGGCAAGAAAAAGTAACTCAAGCTCTGATAGAGGGGCACTATTGGACTCAGTTGCTGACAGGGTATCGGAAGTACTTATCATGGCTGGTATCCTCTATTTTGGCTGGTCAATTCAAGACAAAAGCATAGTCCTGTTCTCTTTCGGATCCGTTGTAGGATCTCTTCTTGTGTCCTATATTCGAGCTCGAGCAGAAGGGCTTGGCTTAAACTTGAGTGACGGCTGGTTTACAAGACCTGAACGAGTCATTCTCATAAGCGGATTACTTCTCTTCAATCTTGTATCACAGGGTTTAATTCTTTTAACGATACTTACGTTCTTCACTGCACTCCAAAGATGGAAACTGGCGGACGAAAAGTTAAAAATGATAAATGACAAATTCTAAAGGCTAGGTATATGTCAAAAGAAACAGAATCCACCATGACTGACAATACCAAAAGTGCGGAAAATCCATTATCGAGAGAGGCCGAAGCACAACTTGCCTCAACTTTGCAACAAAATATTCAAAGAAGACTCTCACTCGACGTCTGGTCCCGCCCATCGAGTTCAATTTATCGGAGTGATCGCGACGACGCCCGCCATGGTCTCGAAATGATAAATCTCGTCAGACAAATTACCTCACTGCATCCGGCTATATCTTTCACGCCATACAACATTGACACTTTTGCCGAAAGAGCCAAACAAGATTTTGTCACTGTAGCGCCAACAATAGTTGCTCGATCTGCCGGACACTCTGTCCGACTCGTTGGCATTCCAGCTGGGACATTATTTCCTGCATTCATCGACGTAATAGTTTCTCTCACCTATCTGAGTCTGCCTTTAGATGATGAAATTTATCAAATAATCGAAAAAATCGAGTCAAACGTAGATAACAAAGCACCTGTTGAGGTCGAGCTATTCGTGACGCCCTATGACGATGTGTCCAGCCGACTTTATGGAATTTTTGGTGTCTTGGCCGCGGCTACAAAGTCGGTAAGGGTAACCATTACTGAAATTGCCGAGTTCCCAATACTGGCGAAAAATAGGCTTATCGAGCAAGTTCCTGTCGTAACACTTAATGGGCATCGATTTATCGGTGTTTGGGCGCTACACGAGATACTTCATCAAATTTTACACATAGCTAAATCTGAGGATGACATCGTTGTACGTCAAGAATCTTTTTCTGGACCCTATGTTAGCGAGGATGAGGCGTTAAGATTAGTCAGTGAGCAATCTCAATCTGACTCCAATACCGGTGATCCAGACCTAAAGGAAACTGATAGCGGCTTGCTCATTCCCCGATAGTTTTGACGCAGCACTTCTTAAGCAATAAATCTCGATAATAATTTTCAATACGAACGGAAATACGAGACCAATCGAATTCAGTCACGCGTACCCTACCATTTTGTCCTAAATGATTTCTCAGAATAGGATTGTCGATTAGTCTAATCATCGCCGCCGACAACGCGGCCACATCCTGTACAGGGACTAGAATACCCTCCTCTTCATCACGAACTACATATGAGTAACCCGCGATATCAGAGGCAATCACAGGTAAATGAGCCGACATGGCTTCCAGCAACACATATCCTTGACTCTCATTGCCTGTAGCAGGAGAAACAAATAAGTCAGCACTTCTATAGTATCGCGGCAACTCCTCATTCGTAGGATTCGTAATCCAAACAATATTGTCCCGCAACTCACTAGCGCGCATACTATCTTCTTGATATTTTCGACGCTTTGCAGAGTCAGGACCTACCACGATTAAACGAGCAGACGGACGGACACGGGTAACAGCATTAAAAGCCTCGAGCAGCACCCCAAGACCCTTGCGTTTCTCTGCACGGCCAACATAAAGAATATTGACCCGATCATCACCTCGCAAAGAATTTATCGGAGACAGATGCGGACTATCCCACTCATCGGGCTCTATGCCATTTGGAATTATTTCATAAGACTCAGTGAAATATTTCGAAATATAATCTTTAGCTGAAGAGGATACTGCGATCTTTCCGTCAAGCCTCTCCATATGTTTTCGAAGAAACCTACTACTTAGAGAATACAGCAGATTTCCGTTCTCTCGAGTCGCATGAAACGTGCCAATATTTACAGCATGCGGGATGACTTTCTTCGAATAATGTAAAGCCATTAGTGATAGCAGAGGCATAAAAGGTTCGTGGTAATGTATTACATCAAACTGACGTGAAGAAAAAATATCTTTAATAGACATAATCTCCCTGGGGTTAACAGCGATTCTAACTTGCGATCCGGAAGCGGGAATTGGGATAGGTTTACCTAAAATACGTACTGTTTTACCCGCGCTCGAGTGACTCGCGGGCGCGATGATATCTACTTGGTGGCCTAACCCACGCATGATCTTTGCGAGCTTAAAAATATGATTGTTTACACCACTGGGAACAGACCAATCATATGGTGAAATATATGCAATTTTCAAAAACACGCCCCTTGATTTTCAAAGTTATTTCGCGCTGAAGCGCCTAATCGTCTTTTCGACAATCTTTCTTGGTGTAACGGCTATGCCTTTAGCCTGTTGGGCAACTAAACGTCCCAATCCGATCTCTAAAAATGAAAATTCGTCGTCAATCAATCCAATAGTTGTACGACTAGTTATTGCTCGTCTCAAAGAGGCCTCATCTCGACCATAAAATAGTGTATACCCGGTCCCAATAGCCTCTTTAAAATGCGCGTCAGAGCTACCCGTCTCAGCAAGATTCCATCTCTCATGATTAAGTATCGGCACTCTCCACCCGGAATGAACACCGGCAAACTTATGCATCGATGTTGGGTTTCCAACCTCTATCGCATCTGGTCGAAAAATCCCGTCAGATTGTCCCATTAATTTATCAAGAGCTCGATAGCCAACTGATCGAGTTAAATGTGAAAAAGGATGAGGAATTATCACAATTCCACCCAGCTCATGCACATATTCAATGGTCCTGTGTAAGGATTTAAAAGAGGGCACCGGCTCATCGATCCAAAGAGCTAATATGTGACCCGATAACGTAGTTATTTCTATACCTGTTACAAAATCAAAGGAGTAGCCACCTCTTGTATGTGTGTCTCGAGCCTCAAGTGCTCCGCGAATGTCATCATGATCGGTAATAGCTATGACATCAAGAAATCCTGAACGCTCAGTTGTATCAAAAATAACTTTTGCGCTATCCATACCGTCTCCAAATGAGCTGTGCACTTGTAAATCGGCACGGCCATATAACGCAGAATTGATCATTTCTAAATTATAGAGGTCAGGTCGAATTCAACTTTTTTAATACCTTGTCAAAATTCCTACGTATCTTTATTCAACTCGTCCACCCATATCGGATTAAGAGGAAACCACTGATTTGGCCACCGCGTGATTCCGTCCTCCAGTTCCGATATCAAGGATTGCATATTCTCTAACCGCTCCTGTACTGAATCGCTCCCGTGAAAATTAAAATGAACTTTTTTGAAATGGATTCCGTAATGTCCAGGTCTTGTCCTAGGAGCCCAAAAAATGAGGACCTCAGCGCCCGTAGATTCAGCCAACTGCAAAGCTCCCTCAGGAACAGGTGCCTTTGACGAAAAAAAATCAAATAATCTTGCAGTACCAACCACGTCACGATCGGTTAAGAGTGCAAGTAGCCCACCAGATTTAAGATGCTTGTGCGCGCGCCTGAGGCCAGAAAAGCTAGTCGGAAAGAAACATACGCCAGTTCTTCGACGAATTCTATTCATAAACTTCTCAACCGAGTCTGACGGTAGTGATTCTGAAATTACTCCGGTATTCAATCCGAATCTACCTATAGCCTGACCGACGATCTCTGGATTCCCAAGATGGGCCGAAATGACGATTACCCCTTTTCCTTGATCCAACGCTTCAAACAATAGGTTTAAACCAACAAATTCATCTATATATTGTGCAAAGTCTTCTCCAGCTAGACGTGAATATCTTGGTAAGTCCGTGTAATAACGTACAGCTGTAAGCAAACAGCCCCGAGCCGTTGCCTCAATCAAGCTTTCAGATACAGTTCCACTCAATACCTGCTGAATACGCTTGATAAGTACATCCTTCAATCGCGCATTGGTCAACCATAATATCGAGGTCACTAACCTTGCAACGCAATCAAGTATCCTGTCGGGCAGAAATCGACCGAAGCCGACCAACATTCTCAGTGCTATAGATTTAATCACTCCTGACACGGATTCGTATACCCCCCCCTATATGAAATCTGTCTTTGCTCCAAAAATATCGATACATATGCCATTGGCTCAGATCATTTCGGATTAATTTTTCGATCGCATTCATCATGCTCTGAGTCAAAAAAGCAACATCTGTGTCCATGTTGCCAGTAGGTTCAAAAGTAACTGGCTCAATCAATAACAAGGCTTTATCAGAATATGGACCAGTACGCATCGGAAAGCCAGCAATAATTGGAGCTCCGGATAAGAGTGAGAGTCTTGCTGGGCCATCATGAATTAGAACTCTCTCTCCAAAAAATGTTACCTCGACGGCCTCCTCGACTACAGGTGGCACGTCAATCAAAATACTCACCAAATTGTTTTGCTTGAGCTGTCTGTGAATTTGAAGTGCATGGCCTTTTGCTGGAATCAGATCAAATCCTAAGCTGTGTCTGATCTTTTTGACCAGAAAATCAAAGTTTTGATTTTTGAATTCGTCTGCCACGACCGAAGTTGGTATTCCTAAAAGTTGAGTCGCTGCAGCCGGGCCAAAATCCCACATGCCAGCATGAAGGCCTATGGCAATCACCCCGTTGCCTCGTCTTAACCCATGAACAATATTCGCGTCCAGTATCTTAACTCGACTACTAACATCCCGAACCTCCCTCTTACGAGCTTGGCGTAACAGTCGAAGTAAATCGACTACGTACATTCCATAAGACCGAAATGATTTCTGAGCCAGCTGATGTGCCTGCTCAGTATTACCCCCCGTAACGCGCATCATATTCGCGATCGTAATTACTCGTTTCGCAGGCATGAAATGGTAAGCCAGACTACCAATAAATGACGCGAGTCTGTAGCTAATTTGAAGGGGAACTAAATCAACTGGTAATAAAAAAATATAGACCAGTGCCGAAATAATTGTTTTATTCATTCAGGTACAAAGATAACGTAGAAGAGATCGATTTTCAGTCTCTTCTACGTTCCCTTCATCAATAAAACAAACTCAGCTAGCTTACTATTTAGCTTCTATAAAATCCTCAAGCGCTAATCGAGCCACCTCATCCCGCATTTGCCGCGGTGGTGACTTCATAAAGTATGCGGACGCTTCAAATACAGGTCCACCAACACCTCGATCTAGTGCTAATTTCGCACACCTGACCGCATCAATAACTACGCCAGCCGAGTTAGGTGAATCCCAAACTTCTAACTTAGTCTCAAGATTCAAAGGAACATTTCCAAAGGTAGTACCCTCAACTCTAATATGACACCATTTTCTGTCTAAAAGCCATGGTACGTAATCGGACGGACCAACATGAACATCAGCGTCTGGCAAGTCATACTCAATCTGACTCGTCACGGCAGATGTTTTAGAAACTTTCTTAGACTCAAGCCGTTCGCGTTCGAGCATATTCATGAAGTCCGTATTGCCGCCAAAATTCAATTGATAGGTTCTATCAATTTGCACGCCTCTGTCCTGAAACAGTCGCACTAGTAATCGGTGCAATATCGTCGCGCCAACTTGACTCTTAATATCGTCTCCGATGATCGGCAAATTGGCCTTTTCAAACCGGTCAGCCCAATAATTGTCTTTCGCTATAAATACAGGAATGCAATTAATAAATGCGCAGCCTGCTGCAATCACCTGCTCTACATACCATTTGGTAGCGTTCTCACTACCAACAGGAAGATAGGAAATTACAACGTCCGTCTTAGTATCCTTGAGTATCTGTGCAATATCAGCAGTTTGCCCAGGTGCTTTATCAATCACCTCAGATAGGTATTTTCCTATCCCATCGTGAGTCATTCCTCTTTCAACCGTAACGCCTGTCTTTGGAACTTCCGTAAACTTAAGAGTATTGTTCTGACCACTAAATACGGCTTCCGAGAGATCCTTTCCCACTTTATCGGCATCAACATCAAACGCGGCCGTAAACTCGATGTCATTAATGTGATACCCACCAAGAACGGGATGCATTAATCCTGGAATATCGTCACTAGCTTCGGCTGACTTATAAAATTCAACCCCCTGAACTAAGGATGAGGCACAGTTTCCAACACCAATAATAGCCACGCGAACTTTAGGATTAGTCGAACTTGTATTCTTTTTCTTTGCCATCTATTGATCCAATCTCTTTAAGCTGATTTAAATCAATAATCGGCTACTAATATTGATAAGTCAAATTAATATTAATAATATAATATATAATTATTCTTAATATTTACTGGAGTACATATGGAATTCTCTTCAAAGCAACTTTTATATCTTGACATGATAAATAAAAAAGGAACCTTAGCTGCCGCGGCCGACGAACTCCAAATAACACAACCAGCCCTATCGTTCGCAGTCACCGAACTAGAGCGCAAGATCGGATTGCAATTATTTGAAAAAAAAGGCCGACGAAAAGTACTTACTGCTTCGGGTCAACTCGTTACTGAATTTGCCAAAGAAACACTATATAGGGCAAGAGAATTATCAGAACTACTCTCAATGGATAACCGTGGTAAAGAAGGTTCACTGCGTATCGGTATGATCGACGCTGCCTCACTCTACCTTTTACCAACCGCAATCGAAGCCTTCAAAAATGAAACTCCTGATATCAAGTTGTATATCACTGTTAACGATTCAGACACGTTAACTGAGCAGCTGGAAAACTTCGAAATTGACATCGCATTTGTGGTTTCAAAACACGAAAATAGCTTACCCCTCTCCAAACTAACCTCAACTCTTATCCTAGAAGAATCTCTATTGCTCTGTAACCCGCTGGCAAATAGAGCACAACCCATGAAAGAATGGGCTCTCTATCCCGAAAAATCCAGGACTAGAGCGCTAATAGACGAGGGAATTCAATCGCTTGAACTTGAATCAAACACCATAGTTCAATCTTCGAATCCACAAATTCTGCGACAGTTAGTCGTACTTGGCCTTGCTACAAGCATACTTCCAGAACAAGTAGCCAAAGAAAACAAAAATATTTACGTGGGTAAGGAGATTGCCCGGCGCAGTATTATCGCACTACGCCGAGCAAATTCTCCATTCGACCCAAAAGTAGCAAGCTTGATCTCACTTGCTCTTAAGTTTTACAACAAGGTCTAAATTAGACCATTGCTTTTAGCTTGGCACCAGCCTTAACTTTCACCGCTGCTCGAGCGGGAACGTTGACCGTTTCCCCAGTTTGTGGATTTCTTGCCGTCCGAGCACTGCGCTGCACTTTCTCGAACGAAATCCACCCTGTAAGAGTTGCCTTATCACCACGTTTAACGGCTTCACCAATGCTCTCAAGAAGCCCGTTCAACGCCGCCTCTACCGTCGAGGCCGGTAAATTTGCTCTCTTGGCAGCATCACTAACTAAATCACCTTTATTCATTTAACACTCCTAATCTGTTCACATGCATAAGCGTTATAACAGTTGTAAGGCCTCTTCAGCGCCATGTCTACCCCCCACCACCTTAAATCTCTTGCTAGATAAAGAACTATTTACCCAAATACTTAAAAGATTTCCACAGTCCGACGCCAAAATCTCGCTCCAAAATCGCGACTAATTTTCCGGTAGGATCATATGCGCGTAACAAATCTGCATCGAAAAAAGTCGATACATATCGTCGATAAGGAGACAAAATAATAGACTGGCCATATCCGAGAGCGCGGACGTCTGAGTCACGAAGTATCACGGCAGGCCAAGATTCAAGAATTTTATCGATGGGCAGTATTAACTTTTCTACTGAATTATTAGAACCATAAAGAGTAAACTCTTCTAAATCAACCGATTCATTTATCACAAAATCCCCCACCTTCATGCGACGTAAATCAGTAAGATACGCTCCGCATCCCAGCAATTCACCCAGATCATGGACTAACGAACGAACATAGAAACCTCGGCCACATTCAATCTCTATTGTCACCTGACGCAACCCATCAATCGTTGTCGTCAGCCCACCAGCCTTCCAGCTATAAATTGAAACTCGTCGGGAATCAAGATCTATCGGCGTGTTTTTTCTGGCTAGCTTATGGGCCGCTATTCCACCCTTCTTCAATGCACTAAAGATCGGAGGCTTCTGCATTATTTGAGTTTCTGTGTCAGAGGACTCAATTCTCTGAGATATAACTAATTGATCTAACGTCTCAGATACTAGGCGCTCACTAATCTTATTAATCTGATGAGTGTCTGCCCGGAACGTGCTAGTTCCTTCCGAATCATACGAATCGGTCGACATACCAAGAATCACACTAGCCAAATACACTTTACGCATCCCTAGAAATTCCTCAGAAAATCTCGTTGCTTTACCGATTACGATGGGAAGAATCCCGGTAGCAATAGGATCCAGAGTTCCGCCGTGACCAACTTTATGAGGCCCTATAACTTTCTTTACGCGCCTGACAGCCTCAGCAGATGAAATCCCTTTGGGCTTATCTAAATTCAAAAATCCATGCATTGTTAAAACACTATATAACTCTAAAATCTATTTGGATCATCGCAAGTAGAGAGAAAATCAGAGTTGACCGGTACTTAGACATTACAGATTTTTTAGCAACTTGCCTATTTTGTCAGCCTCATCAAAAGACTCATCTGCAACAAATTCTAGCCTTGGAATCCTGCGCAATCGCAGCTCACTCCCTAATTCTCGCCTAAGAAAACCAGCCGCTCTCTGTAAGCCATCCATAACCAGCGCGAAGGTTTCTTCATCTCCCTGAACCGTGACAAATACCTTAGCTGAAGCCAAATCACTTGAAACATCCACTCCTGTGATTGTATATATCGAGTCACGAACGCGCGGATCTTTAATTCGCCTAGGTGCAATCTCAGCTAGGGTGCGCTGAATCGTATCTTGAATACTCTCAATTCTTCGGGTCAGCGTACCTGCTCCTTATGATAAGTAACTATTTCATCGCCCTCTTCAAAAGACTCATAGCCGCTCACTGTTATTCCGCACTCCAGGCCAGTAACAACCTCCCGCGCATCGTCGCTTTCGCGTTTCAATGTATCAAGATTCGACTCGTGAAGAACTGAACCATTACGCATTACTCTACAAAGAGAACCTCGCAAAACCGAACCTTCACGTATATAGCAACCCGCAATTGCGTTACGCCTACCCTTTCGAAATACAGCTCTAACCTCAGCAATACCGTCTTGCATGTCCTCAAATATCGGGTCTAATAAACCCTGGACAGCCTTCTCAATATCTTCCACGATGTCATAAATAACTGAGTATTCACGAACCTCTATGTGATCTTCCGAGGCCAATTTGCGAGCACCTGGCTCTGAAGTAACATTAAAAGCTATAACAACACCTTGGGACGCGGTTGCAAGCTGAATATCGGACTCGACTACAGATCCGACAGCAGCATGAATCACGCGAACGTTAACCTCCTCGTGAGACTGCGCCTCAAGCACCTGAACCAGCGGCTCAATAGAGCCTTGCACATCCGCCTTCACAACAAGATTGAAGTCCTTAACATTCCCACGGTGTATCTCACCAAACAAAGTATCTAACGTAACTGGCTGAGTAACACCGTCAGCATCAACACCTCGTAATCGGCTATCTGCTTCTATTCTTGCCGATCTCGAGTCCGCCCGAACCTCAAACACTTCTCCTGCTTGGGGCACAGCCGATAGCCCAAGTATCTCAACAGGCGTCGATGGGCCCGCTGATTCAATTTTGTCACCGTCTGATCCGAACATTGCCTTGATACGCCCAAACGCGGTGCCCGCGAGTACAATGTCGCCTGACCGAAGAGTTCCAGTCTGCACTAACAATGTAGCCGTGACTCCTCGTTGCCTATCGTTCTTAGCTTCGAGAATAATTCCCTTAGGTTGGTTATCCGGATTAGCTTTAAGTTCCTCCAAATCAGCAATTAACAGCACATTTTCAAGTAAATTATCAACGCCAAGACCCTCGAGCGCTGAAATTTCTACGACGATTTGATCACCGCCAAGATCTTCAGGAAGCAAGTCTACCTCCGTTAGCTGTCCCTTGATCTTTGCTGGATCTGAATTAGGCAAATCAATTTTATTAATGGCAATCACCAGCGGTACTTGAGCCGCTTTAACATGAGCAATCGCCTCACGAGTCTGTTGCATCAATCCATCGTCTGCTGCGACCACCACTATACCTACATCAGTCACATTGGCTCCTCGGGCTCTCATCTGAGTAAAGGCCTCATGGCCAGGGGTATCAAGGAAAGTGATAACTCGACCGTCATCCACTTTTACCTGATAGGCACCTATGTGCTGTGTGATACCACCAGCTTCACTTTCTTGCACATTTGACGAACGAATATGATCCAAAAGCGTCGTTTTTCCATGGTCAACATGACCTAAAACTGTGACGACTGGAGGTCGTGCCACGGCGTCAGGATCATCTTCAACCAAGCGCAACGATGTCGACTCCATAGTCTTTTCGGGATCTGATTCAGGCTGCGCATCCTCGGCTTCAGTGTCGACACTAAATCCAAAATCCTCCGCTATAATTGCGGCTGTCTCAAAATCAATAACTTGCACAACTGTGGCCATCACGCCATTTTGCATTAGGGCCTTAACTACCTCGACAGCGGACGTGTCAAGAATCTCCGCCAAATCGCGAACAACTATTGCAGATGGAATAGATATCTTCTGCTGATCAAGTGTCATTCGTGAATCCGACCCCTTCCGTGCATCCTTACAGTATGTATTCTATTAAATCCAACTCGTAAAGAATCTTCTATTCAAACTTTACTAAATCTAGATTTCGAACAAATCATCATCATCATCATAAAGATCATCCTCGTCCTCATCATACTCAAACCGTCGCGACTGAGTCTGCTTTTGTGGGCCCCGGTCACCACCCCGCTTACGACGATTCTGATTTTTCTTATTCTGTCCGCCGCTGGAGTCTTCTTCTTCGTCTCGTCGAAGCTCAGCAATTTCATCACCGAATCGCAAACCACCACTCGCTGATTTGTTTTCTACAACCGGTTTTTCAACTATTTCCTGCGCTGTAGCCTCTAGTTCAACACTCTCCTCTACTGCGCTTACCTCGTCTGAGGCAAACGCAGCCATCACTTCCTGCTCAGGAGTGAGTTGTTTTACCACCGCGGGGTCAGCACCAGCGGCCTTGAGATCTTGACTATCTAATGGCGCTGTCGAATCTAGTGTGAGATCTGTTGCTTGATCATCTCTCTCAGTACTTGTAACTGATGCTGTCCTAGCAATAGGAATAGCCTCTAAATTAGGTTCTGGTGGCGGTACTAAATCCGCTCCCGACTCCATAAGCACACTCTCAGCATTCAAGGACACTCGTCGACCTATAAGTTGAGCCGCAAGACGTGCATTTTGACCTTCTTTTCCAATAGCTAGGGCCATCTGCTTATCTG